>JBDTOX010000072.1:0-51991 GCA_039933015.1 Methylophilaceae bacterium | reverse complement strand
TTGGCGAGAATGCAGTCGCTGTCGTAGCAAGCGCATAATCCCGGTCAAACAGGTTATTCAGCCGCGCATTGATAGACCAGTCATCATCAATCTTGTATTGGGCCGTTAAATTAAACAATGTGTAGCCGTTTAATTTAAAAACGTTATCCGCATCATTGAATCGCTGCCCGCTGGCGATCATTTCACTGCCAATTTCAAGTTTCCCCCAGGTTTGCCCTAACCAGACTGATCCGTGCTGACGTGCACGGCGCACCAATAACTTATCAGTATCATCATTTTTAGGACTCTGGAAGTCGGCACTGGAGCGCAGGTGGTAATTGGCAAACCAGCCTTCGTAGGCCAAGGTCAGTCCTTGAATAGTTGCCGAGCCTACGTTCACTGGAAAGTCTTGTGGCAAGCCTTGGCAGCAGACCAGTAGATTGCTCACTTCATTGCGGTAAGCTGTGGCCGACATTCTGTGATGGCCTTGATCATACACCACAGAAACTTCCTTGTTACGGGAGGTTTCTGGTTTGAGATTGGGGTTGCCTTGGTATGTGAAACCGAAACCGAAATCCTGAAACGGCCAGTAAAGGTCATTAAAAGTAGGTGCTCTATAAGCGGTGCCATAGTTACCGGAAACTCTCCAAAACTCATTCAAGCGGTAGCCGTAACCGATGTTTCCAGTATTGTGTTTACCAAACTGCGAGTTATCGTCGCGGCGTAAGCTGGCTTTAAAGGCATGCGAACCTTGTTCCAGCACGTAGCTTGCTAATACGCCATTGTTGCTTCGGTCCTTTTTGGAATAATCGGTATCACCGCTAACCCGTTCTTCTAAGCGGTCATAGGCTAAAGTCAAGGTGCCTAGCGGTAGTGTAAGATCGTTTTGCCAGGAATATTGCCGCTGCTTGGTGCGCAGCGAAGAGACTCCGAAACTGCCTACGCTATGCAGGTCGTCCATGCTTTCGCCCGCCTTGAGGTGGCTCAGCCAGTTGTTAGCGAACTGATTGTGGCTATAAATGGCGAAACTTTGTTGTTGCATGTCCTGGTTGGCGGGAAAGTTGTTGCCGTCAAAATCGGCATGGCCATCGGAGGTGAAAAGCTGTACACCGATCTCGTGTCCTTTTGCAATGGTATGCGACAGCGAGCCTGAAAAGCTTAGGTTGCGGTAGCTGTCATTGTCACGATCCCGGCCAGTCCTGGCTTTGATGGAGGAAATCCCGTCGGTATCAAGCGAGCTGACATTTAAGGCAAAATGGGTATCTTCCACAGCCCCGCTTATGCCCGCGGCAGCCTGTCTGGTGTTGTAGCTGCCTACACCCGCAGAAGCGATGAAACGGGGCTTGCCTTCGCCGTGCCGGGTGAATATCTGAATGACGCCGCCGATTGCATCAGAACCATAAAGGCTAGAGGCTGGTCCGCGCACAATTTCGATACGTTCGATTTGTTCGGGCATGATTTGATTAAGCGCTGTGGTGCCGACAGTTGCTGAGCCCACGCGCATGCCGTCTATCAGCACTACAACCGCCTGGGAACTGGTGCCGCGCAGATGCACGTTAGTGGTAGCGCCAGGCCCGCCATTGGATTCGATTTCAATACCAGGTTGTGTGCTGAGTAATTCGGCTAGTGAGGATTGTCCGGCACGTTCAATTGCTTGTCGACCTATTACAGTAACGTCTGCCAGTACGTTTTCACGCGATTGAGGTATGCGGCTAGCGGTGACGACTACGTTATCGCTGTAAATGCTATCAGCAGCAAAAATACCAGGGGAGAAAAGCAAGCCTAGCAGGCTCGCAATAGCGGTCTTGTTCATGAAATTCCTTTAACAACATGCGACCCCGCATGTCATAAATCAAAATAAGGAAATACCGGAAAGCACAACAGACCGAAACGAAAGCCAGAGGCATAGCGTCACGAAAACCGTCACCCCGCGGTATTTCCAAGCGTAGTTTGCAGGCCGGTCTCCGGGCTCATATGTTTTGATAAACCGCCTTCCCATGGCTTAACCACAGTGGCTTATTGGTTTATCCGCACATACTTACCGTTGCGGGGGCAGCACAGGCATTGTTTCTCATGTATTAACAATCAAACGCACCTGTTTCCCAGTTTCACCTCGTCGCTGGATAGCGATGTCGGCACCTGACAACTTGCGGCGATTATAAGTTACCACGGCAAAAGTCACCAAATTAGTTTTGGTGCGTAACATGCTGTAATACTTTCAAAAATTATCCTTAGTAGTTGACCATACAAGGATTCTCAAATTATAGTGGCGCCATGGAAGCAGATTTAAAAGCCTTGGAAGAAAAGCTGGCGCAGCTTATTGAGCTCTGTCAGTTGTTGCGTGCGGAAAACCTCAAATTGCGTCAGGAGCTTGTCCAGGAACAGGATGAGACCAGGCAGCTAAAGGAAAATATGGCGCTGGCTAGTACTCGGCTGGAAGCTCTCATCGAGCGTTTGCCGCAAGATGTTGTAAGCAAGGAATCGCTATGAGCGAAGTGCAGGGCGTTGATGTCAATATCATGGGGCGTGAATTCAAGGTCTCATGCACGGATGATGAGCGTGAGGGGTTGATTAAAGCAGTTAACTTTCTCGATAAAAAAATGCGCGACATTCGTGATACCGGCAAGGTTATTGGGGTTGAGCGCATTGCCATTATGGCGGCTCTTAACCTGGCACATGAACTGATAACCACTCACGGCGGCGGCTTTGACATTGGCGATTTCAAGCGTAGAATCGTTGTCATGCAGGAACAAATTGACGAGGCGGTAGCTGAGCAAAATAATTTGTTCTAGATTAAGTTCTAAAACTTCAAGTCTTCAAAACTAGCCGATTTTTCTAGTTTTCCAGTTTGTTCCCTGCGGTGTTGCTTAAGCTATATATTCCTTGAACTAGCTTTTGGCATAGGTTTCGGCTTCCAAAGCTTGCTGTGCGCGCGCCCCATAGCGTGGGTGTACCTGATGTGGCTTGAGGCTGTCACCACTTGAACCTTCCCGGTTCAGGATGCTGGCTTAGGTAACATTTGCGGGGAACTTCCCTTATTCCACAGGTAAATCAGAGCTGACGTTGGTTGGCTTTGCTTTGCCAATCGAACTTATCGTAGTGCGTGATATTTAAGATCGGCCAGGCTGGCAATTTCCAGCGCCCTTTCGTGTGTTGACTCCAAAATAACGGGTGGGGCGAAGCCTTCCTCCGCCGCCTCATGCCAACGCGCAGCGCACAAGCACCACCGGTCTCCCGGATGCAGACCTTCAAAGCCATATTCTGGGCGAGGCGTGCTTAAATCATTGCCGCGCGACATGGAAAATGCCAAAAACTCTTCTGTTACCTGCACGCATACCGTGTGACTGCCGATATCCTCGGGGCCGGTCTCGCAGCAGCCTGTACGAGTGAAACCTGTGAGCGGGTCCAGGCTGCATAGTTGTAATTCCGTACCTAATACGTTGCGTGCCATTTGCCATGCCTTTGTAGTCGAGTAAGTCAGGTTATGATACGAGAATCTGAATTTAATAGAAAAGCTTCTATGCGTTACTGGTTAATGAAATCCGAGCCGTCGGATGTTTCTATCGATGATCTTGCTGCATTTCCCAATCAAACTGTGGATTGGTATGGCGTACGCAATTATCAGGCGCGCAACTTTATACGTGACCAGATGCAGCTCGGTGACCAGGCGTTTTTCTATCACTCAAATTGTGATGTGCCGGGGATTGCCGGCATAGTAGAAGTGAGCAGGCCGGCTTACCCGGATCGCACACAATTTGATCCCCAGCATCGATATTTCGAGCCTAAATCGACACCAGAAAATCCACGCTGGATGAGTGTGGACGTGAAGCTCATACGCAAGACCAGGCTGCTGAGTTTGAAAGAGCTGCGTGAATATCCGGAGCTGGCTACCCTGCGCATTTTACAGCGCGGCAATCGGTTATCGATTGCACCGGTTGATCCCGGAGAGTGGGCATTCATTCTTACGCTTCTGAAATAATTAACTGCAACAATTAATGATTAAAACTGAGGTAAATCATGGGACAACGCTATACCGAACTTAGTCAGGATCTGATCCAGTTTATCCGGAATCAGCACATTTTTTTCGTCGCCACGGCGCCAGCCGAGGGGCGCGTCAATCTTTCGCCCAAGGGCATGGATTCGCTGCGTGTCATTGATCCCAGCACGGTCGCCTGGCTGGATGTGACGGGCAGCGGCAACGAAACGGCTGCGCATGTGCTGGAAAATGGCCGCATGACCATCATGTACTGCGCGTTTGAGGGCAAGCCGGTGGTGCTGCGGCTTTATGGCCAGGCCAAGGTCTACCATGCCAGAGATGCCGAGTGGGGTGAACTGGCACAGCGTTTCGAGATGATTCCGGGCGCGCGGCAGATATTCGTGCTGGATATCGATCTGGTGCTGACTTCTTGCGGCATGGGCGTGCCTTATCTTGAATACAAGGACGAGCGCCATCAGTTGGACAAGTGGGCAGAGAAGAAGGGCGAGCAGGGGATATTCGAGTATTGGGAGAAAAGAAACCAGCTTAGCCTGGATGGGAAGCCCACCGGGATTTTTGAAGACTCCCAGGCGGTCTAATGATTTTCATGGTGGTTCCTGAAAGAAAGGGCGCTCAATATGAAACCGTTCACTCTGCTCGCAATCGCAGTGTTCGTACTCATGGCCTTGATGCATGTATTGCGGCTTTTTCTGGGCTGGGACGTCAGCTTTAACGGCATGCTCGTGCCGCTCTGGGCAAGTGTGCTGGGTTTTCTGATTGCCGGTGGTCTGGCTTTTGGCTTATGGCGCGAACGTAGCTAGCCGCAACCTATCCCAGAAATAACTGATAGGCCGGATTGTTACTTTCATCCCAATAAGGATAGCCCAAGTTGTCGAGGAAGATTTCGAAATCGGCTTTTTCCTCGGGAGGCACTTGCATGCCTATCAATACACGACCATAGTCGGCGCCGTGGTTGCGGTAATGGAACAGGCTGATATTCCAGTCGTGCCCCATGGTATCGAGGAACTTCATGAGTGCTCCCGGCCTTTCCGGGAACTCAAAGCGATAGACCTGCTCATGTTCGGCTTGTGGCGCATGTCCGCCGACCAAGTGGCGCAGGTGTAGCTTCGCCATTTCATTGTCGGTTAAATCCAGAGCTGCCAGGTCATGGTTTTTCAGCATTTCCACAAGATGGCGAGATTCATTGTTATTGTGAATGCCTACGCCGACAAAGATATGCGCCTGCTTGGGGTCGGCGTAACGATAATTGAACTCAGTAATGCTGCGGTCGCCCAACAGGCGGCAGAATGTCTTGAATGAGCCGGGCTTTTCGGGAATGGTCACTGCCAGTACGGCTTCGCGCTTTTCGCCGATTTCGGCACGTTCGGCCACGAAGCGCAGACGATCAAAATTCATGTTGGCGCCCGAGGCAATGCCCACCAGTGTTTTGCCGTGCAACTTGTTGCGCTTTATATATGCTTTGATGCCCGCTATGGCCAGCGCGCCGGCAGGTTCCAGAATCGAGCGCGTGTCTTCAAACACATCTTTAATAGCGGCACAGATGGCGTCGTTGTCGACCAGGATCATTTCGTCGACATATTCCTGGCAGAGCCGAAAGGTTTCAACGCCCACTTGTTTGACGGCAGCGCCATCGGCGAAGAGTCCGACCTGGTCCAGTAACACACGCTCACCCTTAGCCAGGGATTGGGTCATGGCGTCGGCATCAACCGTCTCTACGCCGATAATTTTGATTTCCGGACGTAGCTGTTTTACATAAGCGGCGATGCCTGCAATCAGGCCGCCACCGCCGACGGCGCAAAAAATCGCATGTATGGGCGCAGGGTGGTCGTGCAGAATTTCCATGGCGATAGTGCCTTGTCCTGCGATGACGTCCGGATCGTCGAATGGACGCACAAATGTGAGTTTTTCCGACTTTTCCAGCTCAAGCGCATGTAAATAGGCATCTGAATAAGAATCACCGAACAGAACGACTTCGGCACCACGATTGCGTACCGCATCCACCTTGATAAGCGGCGTAGTCGTGGGCATGACGATAATGGCGCGGCAACCTAATTTTTGTGCTGCCAGTGCGACGCCTTGTGCATGATTGCCTGCGGATGCCGCGATTACCCCTTGCTGCAGTGTCTCTGCGGATAAATTAGCCATCTTGTTATAAGCGCCGCGCAGCTTGAAAGAAAACACAGGCTGCATATCCTCGCGCTTAAGCAATACACGGTTATTAACCCGCGCAGATAAATTTGGCTGAAATTCCAGTGGCGTTTTGTTTGCCACATCGTAAACGCGAGCAGTTTGAATTTTTTCTAGATAGTCGTTTTTCATTGAGTACTGGGCTAATTATAAATCCGCGGTGTATTATTCTAGGGATGTACAGGATTATAAAGAAAACAAAGGAGTAAAAGTAGAAATGGCAACACAGGACGAATTAAAACAGCAGGTGGCAGCGGCCGCCGTGTCTTATGTGCAAGGCGGCATCATTGGTGTTGGCACGGGCTCTACCGCTAATTTATTTATTGATGAATTAGCCAAGGTTAAATCCAAGATTGACGGCGCTGTTGCAAGCTCTGAAGCCACAGCCCAGCGTCTGAAAAATCACGGCATCCAGGTGTTTGATTTGAACAGCGTTGACGGCATGGACATTTATGTCGATGGCGCAGATGAAATTACCGAACATCTGCATATGTTGAAAGGTGGCGGTGGCGCGCTTACCCGCGAAAAAATCGTGGCTGCCTGCGCTAAAAGCTTTATCTGCATATGTGATAGCAGCAAGCTAGTGCCGGTGTTGGGCGCATTCCCGCTGCCAGTGGAAGTGATCCCGATGGCGCGTAGCTATGTGGCGCGTGAATTGGTGAAACTGGGCGGCCTACCTAAATTGCGCGAGGGTTTCACCACTGACAACGGCAATGTTATTCTGGATGTTACTGGTTTGAAGATTCTTGACCCGGTAGCGCTGGAAAACCGGATTAACCAAATTGTTGGTGTGGTTACCAATGGATTATTTGCTGCACGTCCTGCTAATGTGCTGCTGTTAGCCACCGCAGACGGCGTGAAAACTTACAAGCGCTAATCTGTGGGCAGAAATCAGAACAACCTGGTTGGACATGAAACTGTCACACATGGGTGGTAGGCTGTAAGGTCGGCTAGAACCGGTTTCTGGCCTGAACCAGACCGCCGTGAATCTTTGAGAAGGGAACGCACTATGCAATTCGAACACACATACAAGCAATACGATGCCGAACTTGAATCGGTACGTGCCAAGGTCTTGCAGATGGGTGGCCTGGTTGAACAGCAGATCGTCAATGCGCTGGATGCGCTGGTGAATGCTAATTCTAGCCTGGCAGAAAGCGTGATTGCCAATGATCATCGCGTCAATGGATTGGAAGTCCAGATAGATGAAGACTGTAGTCATATTATTGCACGGCGCCAGCCAGCCGCAGGCGATTTGCGCATGATCATGATGGTGGTTAAAACTATTACCGATCTCGAGCGTATTGGCGACGAGGCGGCCAAAATTGCCCGCGTTGCACAAAAGATTTATGAATCCGACCGCATATACACCCCGCGTTTTACTGAAATTAAAACCATGGTGGGGTTGGTGCGCGAGATGTTGCGCACCGCGCTGGATGCCTTTGCGCGCCTCGATATGAGCAAGACCGTGGATGTTGCGCGCCAGGATGAACAAGTGGATGAGCAATTCCGCGCTGCTACGCGCCAGCTTATTACCTTTATGCTGGAAGATCCGCGCACTATCTCCATGTCACTGGAAGTGCTGTTTGTGGCCAAGGCGATTGAGCGCATAGGCGACCATTCCAAAAACATCGCCGAATACGTGGTCTACATGGTCAAAGGCAAGGATGTACGACATACTACGGTCCAGGAAATGGAACGCGAAACTCTGGCACCATGATATTTGTTGTAACGCATATGTCGAAGGTGGGCCTTGGCTGAGAAAAAACCGACTTTTTCTGAAATTGCCGCAGTTGATTTAGGCTCTAATAGCTTCAGACTGCAACTGGCCCGCGTGGTGGACGGGCGTCTGGTTTTTCATGATTCCTTGCGCGAAGCGGTCCGTCTGGGCGCTGGTTTGGGCAAAGATAAGTATCTTGATGCTGATGCCCAGCGCCGTGCCATTGATTGCCTCAAGCGTTTTGGTGAACGCCTGCGCGGCCTGCCTCCCCAAGCTGTACGTGCCGTTGCTACCAATACTTTCCGTGTGGCCAAGAATGCGCCGCAAGTGCTGCGCGAAGCGCAAGCGGCCTTGGGTTTTCCTATCGAAGTGATCGCTGGCCGCGAAGAAGCGCGCATGATTTTCGTTGGCGTCAGTCATAGCCTGCCCCTCACTGCACACAAACGCCTGGTCATCGATATCGGCGGTGGTTCCACCGAGTTCATAGTCGGTCAGGGCTTTGAGCCCATGGAAATGGAAAGCCTGTATATGGGCTGCGTGAGCTACAGCCTGAGATTTTTCCCCGACGGTAAAATTAGCGAAAGCAGCCTGGAGCAAGCGGAAATAGCTGCGGCAACTGAAATTCAAAGTATACGCAAGCGCTTTACTGCAGAGCAATGGCAAGAGGCCGTTGGCTCTTCCGGTACGGCGCGTGCCCTGGGTGAAATCATGCGCCTTAATGGCTTGAGTGACGGCGAAATTACACGTGATGGGCTGCGGCTACTGCGCAATCTGCTACTCAAAACTAAAGACAGCAAAAAATTGCAACTGGCAGGCTTAAGTGCCGACCGAGCTGCCGTGCTGCCAGGTGGTTTTTCCATTATGAGCGCAGCTTTCGATGCTTTGCATATAGAGCGCATGACCACTGCCAGTAGTGCCTTGCGCGAAGGCGTGCTGTACGAACTGCTTGGCCGCATACACCATCACGACACGCGCGAGACTACAGTACGCGGCTTCATGCGGCGCTATCACGCAGATTACGCGCAAGCCCGGCGTGTGCAAAAACTGGCTTTGCAGCTGTTATCGCAGGTCGCTTGCAAGCTCAAGATGGATGCAGAGGCGACCAGCCATTACCTGGTGTGGGCGGCCAGATTGCATGAAATCGGTGTATCCATCGCGCATAATGGCTATCACAAACATTCTGCCTATATTGTTGAAAACGCCGATATGCCGGGTTTCTCCAAAATGGAGCAGCAAACACTGGGTTTGCTGGTGCGCGCGCAACGCCGCTCCTTGAACAAACTCGCCTTGCCTGGCCTGGAAGATGACCGCTGTTTGCTGGTACTGATTTTGCGGCTATCCATCTTGTTCCATCGCAATCGTCTGGATGACAGTTATCCCCAATTAGACTTGGTGTGGGGAGAGGACGGCTTCAGATTGCAGATACAGCCGGGCTGGCTTAAAGATAATCCATTGACGCAAGCTGAGCTGGCCAGTGAAGTGGCCTATTGGCAAGATATAGGCGTTAGCCTGAAACTTCTCTAGCGGTGGTTTGAAGTTTCCTGCGGCAAATCCTGGCCCAATGCCGTCATCAGGGATTGTTGTGCACTAAAACTGCTGCCGCGTCGGGCCCTGCGCGGATGATAAGTGCTATCCGCTAACATTTCCCACGCGTTCACATTGTCTTTCAGATACGGTTCCAGGCCTTCCTTGAAAACACGTTTTTTAGCTTTGGCATCCAGCACGGGGAAACACACCTCGATGCGGCGAAAGAAATTGCGATACATCCAGTCCGCGCTGGAAAGATAGGTATTTTCTTGGCGATTGTTGTAAAAATAAAAGATACGCGTATGTTCAAGAAAACGACCGACAATAGAGCGTACGCGGATATTTTCAGAGATTTCCGGAATGCCAGGCTTGAGCGCACAAACCCCGCGTATGATGAGATCTATCTCTACGCCAGCGCTAGAGGCATCGTAAAGCGCGCGAATGATATCGGGATCCAATAGCGCATTCATTTTGGCAATAATGCGGGCCTTTTTGCCGGATTTGGCAATTTCCGTCTCATTCTGAATCGCTTTAATCACGCGCTGGTGCAGGGTGAATGGCGATTGCCACAGATGGCGCAATTTGCTGGCTTTACCCAGGCCCGTGAGCTGGGCGAATACATCGTTTACGTCTTCGCAAACTTCTTCATGACAGGTCAGCAACCCAAAATCCGTATAGAGGCTGGCAGTACGCTGGTGGTAATTGCCGGTAGACAGATGTACGTAGCGTCGTAGTTTCTCATCTTCGCGACGCACTACCATGGCCATTTTGGCATGCGTCTTATGTCCGACTACGCCATACACCACGTGTGCGCCAGCATCTTCCAGCTTGGCCGCCCAGTTGATATTGGCTTCTTCGTCAAAGCGAGCCAGCAGCTCCACTATCACGGTGACTTCCTTGCCGCGCTTGGCGGCCTCAATCAATGACTTCATCAGGGTGGAATCAGCACTGGTGCGGTAGAAGGTTTGCTTGATGGCCAGCACATGCGGGTCTTCCGCGGCTTGCTGGATAAACTCGATGACAGGGTTAAAGGACTGAAACGGATGGTGCAATAGCACATCGTGCTTGCGTATTACCTTGAAAATATCAGACTCTTTGCCAAATTCTTTCGGCATGCCGGATGTATAGCCCGGATACTTGAGGTCGGGCCGGTCTACCCATTCCGGAATCTGCATGAGCCGCACCAGGTTGACCAGGCCATTCACCTGATACAAATCCTCCTGTCCCAAGCCAAACTGGCCGAGCAGGAATGATGACATTTCGGGCGAGCAATTATCGGCAACTTCCAGGCGTACGCCATCACCATATTGGCGATGCGAAAGCTCGCCTTGCAGGGCCAGGCGCAGATCCTTGATGTCTTCGTCATCCAGTGTCAGATCGCTATCGCGCGTTACGCGAAATTGATAGCAGCCTTTAACCTGCATGCCAGAGAATAGTTCGCTGACATGGGCATGCAAAATCGATGAGAGGAAAACAAAGCCGTATTCGCAGCCTGCAATTTCATGCGGTAGCCGGATGACGCGCGGGAGGGCACGCGGAGCCTGGACGATGGCAACTCCCGAGTTGCGCCCAAAAGCATCCTTGCCCTCGAGTTCTACAGCAAAATTCAGGCTTTTATTGAGTACACGCGGGAAGGGATGGGAGGGGTCCAAGCCTATGGGCGTCAGGATAGGCTTCAGCTCACGAAAAAAATAAGCGCGTATCCATTCCTTTTGCACTTCATTCCAGTGCGTGCGTCGCAAAAAGTGAATATTCTGTTCGGCGAGCCGCGGTAACACTATCTCGTTAAGTATTTGATACTGACGTTCTGTCAGTTCGTGAGCTTCGGCGCTGATGCGCGCAAATACCTGTTTAGGTAGCATGCCGTCAGCGCCGACATACACGGAGTTATATTTGATTTGTTCCTTGACGCCGGCCACGCGCACCTCAAAAAATTCATCCATATTGCTGCTGAAAATACAGAGAAATTTGAGGCGTTCAAGCAGCGGAACAGCTGCATCCTCGGCCTGAGCCAGTACGCGGCGATTAAAGGCGAGGATGCCCAGTTCGCGATTGATAAAGTATTCTGGATTCAATTTAGTGGGTAGCAATGCCAGCCCTTACTTTATTTCCCAATTATGACAATTGGGTGAAAAGCCTAGGGTTTGGGCGGTACATATCCCGAAGCAGTATCCGCGCCGCTACCAAAGAAATAGGCTTCCGTCTGTTGTGACAGGTATTTGCGTGCCTCAGGGTCTGCCAGGCTCAGCCGGTTTTCGTTCACCAGCATGGTCTGCTGCTTAAGCCAGCCTGCCCAGGCTTCTTTTGACACATTTTCATAAATACGCTTACCCAGTTCGCCCGGATATGGTGGGAAGTCCATGCCTTCCGCCTCATGCCCAAGTTTTACGCAATTCACCATTCTTGCCATTTTAATTCCTTGATACGTGTTTGAAATGTGCTAATGATAACGCACCTTTAGCCAGATCTGCGCAGGAGATTAGCTGCCAGGCCTGTCAAAGCCAGTGCCCACACGATGACAGCGCCTGAAGGCAGGTCGAATAAGGCGGAAGCCAGCAAGCCCAGCAGATAGGCCACTATGCCAATGCTGTAGGCACCTGTCAGGCGCCAGCGTTCTGGCCAGTCACGCACCGCCAGCGCGGGCATGATGAGCGTGGAGAACACCAGATACACGCCTACCAGCTGTACTGACGCCGTGACTGCTATGGCAAACAGCAGATAGAAGCCGACCCGGCCGATACGCCGTCTTAACCCAAACCATATCGCCAGAATCAGGGCAGTTACTATTGCCGCTGGTATCAGTTGGTTCACTCCCACCCATAGAATCTGGCCGGCGAGCAGATCTTTAAGATGCTCTCCACCATGCGGATTATTGGATAACAGCAGGATGCTGGCGCTGGCCGCCAGTACAAAAATCGCGCCGATGAGCGCTTCCTGCACATCCGGCCAGCGCTTCTCGGTCCAGGTGAGCACCAGAGCGCCAGCCAGAGCGGCTGCCAACGCCGCTGCCTGCACAGCCCAGCCTTGAGGCTCCCAGCCCATCATGTCAGCGCCAATTACCCCCAATGCAGCGATCTGCGCGACGGCCAGGTCGATAAAAACGATGCCACGTTGCAGCACCTGCTGGCCCAAGGGTACATGGGTGGCTAGCACCAGCAGGCCGGCCAGCAAGGCCGGGCCCAGAATGACCAAGTGCAGGGAATCCCAATTCATTTGTTGGCATCCAGTAAGCGTTGCACGCTGTCATCGAACAGTCCGAACAAGTCCTTGGCCCGCTCGCTGCCACCGACGGTGTAAGGCAGCACGACTACGGGAATTTTCGCCCGCTCTGCCAGCCATTGTGATGCGCGTTCGTCGCTATAGGCGGCGCGAATGATCATTTTGGCGGGCTGTTGCTGCAATTGCGCCAGCACTTTCGCCAGATGAGTGCTGGTTGGCTCTACGCCAGGCTTGGGTTCCAGCTCAGCGACCTCATGCAGGCCGAGCCAGTTCTCGATGTAGGGGAAGCCCTTGTGCTGCACCACGATGGCAACGCCTTTAAGCGGAGCCGCCTGGGCTTCCCAGCGCTTGATGGCGTCCTGCCAGCGCTGCGCAAAATCCTTGTGGCGCGCTTGGTACATCGCAGCGTTTGCCGGGTCGATCTCGGCCAGTCGCTGGGTCAAGGCATCACCGACTTTTGCAATGTTGTGCGGATCGGTCTGTATGTGTGGGTTGCCCAGTGGGTGGATGTCGCCCTCGGCGCGGTCCAGACGCTGCGGGATTTCCAGGCGCTGCACATAGTTGGACGCCTCGAAGTAGGCCGGTTTACCCGGCTGGATGGCCGGATTTCCGGCTTGCTGCAGTAACACCGGTAGCCAGCCGATTTCGAGTTCTGCACCGGTGCAGACTACCAGGTTGGCTGAGCGCATCTTGGCCAGCAGGCTGGGTCTGGCCTGAACGTGGTGTACGTCCTGCAGTGCTTGCGTGGCGACGTAGACAGACACTTTATCTCCACCCAGCTCTTGTGCCAGTGCGCCCCATTCCGGTTCGCAGGCAAAGACATTCAGTGCGGCTTGCGCGCTTTGCATGCTGAGCAATATCAATGCGGTCAGCAACGTGTTTATTAGCGTTTTCATATGAATTTCCTTAGGTCTAATACTTGTGCGCGCCATGGGCGCCCAGGCTCATAATGTATTGAACGAATATCTGATTGTCGGTGGCATTGTCGCGAGATTTATCCTGCGCCAGTTGCAAGCGTATGCGGCTGAACTCGCTGGGGCTAAAATCCAGCATCAGGCTGACCCGCTGCGGGTTGTAGCCAGTGGCAAGCAGATTGGCGCTATTGGTGGTGTAATCAACGCTGCCTCCATCCAGTCGGTCATAGCGCAGGCCAGCACGCCAGTAGGGCATGAACTGGTAAACACCTTGCACATACCAGCCCGATTGGTCAGCGCTATAGCCGGCGGTGCTGTTGGCTGCATGTATGTCGTAAGTCAGGCTGCCATCCTCATGGCGGTTGAGGTATTCACCCTGCAACTTGAAATTGGTGTAGTTGAAGTTGCCGTTGGGCGCGTATTTCCAGACGAAATCAGCAATCCACAAGCGGCTGGTACCGCTGAAGCTGTTGGTAACAAAGCTGCCAGCAGCGTCCAGATCCGGTGATTCCCGCTCATGGGCAGAAGTGCGCAGATACGATAAGCCCGCGCGCCAGCTATTGCTGATGCCGATGTCGCCGCCAACATGAGCGAATATGCTACCCATGCCGGTACCATTCTTGTCTCTGCCTGCTGTGCCAGCGATGCGCCCGCGCCCGGCTTCAGCCCCTAGCTCAACAAAAGTATCGGTTGGTGCTATCCAGCGCAGCTGTACCCCATCGTCGCCATATTGGCCGCCGAGAAAGGCCTGATAAGCCAGCGGACTGTCGACAAAATCCCAGGCGTGGGCATGTTGTTCATTGAGATAGCCAACGCCGGAAAAAAAGCGCCCACCTTTGACGGTGAGGCCGTAGGGCAGGGCGCTGGTCTGTACGAAGGCTTCCTCAACCGATACCGTATCGTCCGCATGCATGGCTGCATTGATGCCGCCGTAAAAGTAATGGTCGATATTGGAATAGATGCCCAGTTCCGATTCAGCCAGGCTGAACCCGCGCAATCCAGGCCCCACATCGCCACCGGCCTGGAACCCGGAGATATGTGAATCCGAGTTCTGCGAACGGTGGGCATAGATGCCGGACAGGATCAGCGAAATGCCGGGGTTGAAGGCATTGGCGGATGCCGGCGTATGGCTGGAAGCCTCGATGGCTGCGGTTTCTGCTTTGGCGGCACTTTCCTGGGCTTTGCCTGCGCTGGTGAGAGATGCCTGCAGTTTGTTTTCCAGATTTTGAATGCGCCCTTCGTAGCTTTCCTTCATTTGCTGAATTTCAGCGCGTATTTTTTCCAGTTCAGCGCTATCGTTGGCTGCGGCCATGCCTGGCAGGGTAAAAGCTGCAAGCGCAACACACGTCTTGAATGTGCGTTTGATCATGAGGTCCTCGCATAACAAATAACAACAGGCCATGACTATGGCCGGGGTGAATTTAATTATTTAAGCGAGAACGGGTGGGGCGCGAGCGGAATAGGCGTAGAGCGGAAGGTCGAACTGTTGAGCTGCAGTATATTGAACGTGCTCATAGGCTGTAGCTGGCAGGAGCGGCGTGAAATGGCTAACGCTCAGCGCGTGGGCTAGCTCGCCATAAACCAGACACTTATCGCATACCGGCGAATGTGGTGCCTTATCCTGTTGTTGGGATAAGGGCGCCAAGTCTGCGTAGTGCGAAATCTCATGCACCATCGCGCCCTGTTGGCCAAGGGCAAACAGCAGGGCGAGTGCAAAAGTGAGTATTACGCGACGTAGCATCAGCAAGAGTCTAACAGACCTGGACATTAAACAAAAACGACCGCTCCAAGGCGGCCGTTATTGCGCACAATCTATTGGTTGGGTGCTTAGGACTTGAAGTTGGCTGCGACAAAATCCCAGTTCACTATGTTCCAGAATTCTTCAACGTACTTGGCGCGTGCATTGCGGTAATCGATGTAGTAGGCATGTTCCCATACGTCTATGGTCAGCAGTGCGGTCTGGCCATTGGTCATCGGCGTTGCGGCGTTGCTCGTGCTTTCCAGGCTTAAAGCGCCATCCTTGTTTTTTACCAGCCAGGCCCAGCCGGAACCAAATGTGGTGATGGCTTTTTGGGAGAATTGCTTCTTGAATTCTTCAAATGAACCAAATGCCTTATCAATGGCTGCTGCCAGTTCTCCGGTTGGCGCGCCTCCAGCTTTAGGTTTTAAGCCGTTCCAGTAGAAAGTGTGGTTCCACACCTGCGCAGCGTTGTTGAAAATACCACCTGAAGACTTCAGGATGATTTGTTCCAGCGTGCTGTTTTCGAATTCGGTACCCTTGATCAGGTTGTTCAGGTTGGTGACATAGGTCTGATGATGCTTGCCATAGTGAAACTCAATGGTTTCAGCTGAAATGATAGGCTCTAGTGCATTTTTTGCGTAGGGCAGCGGCGGGAGGATGTGTTCCATGGTGTACCTTTCTTAAAAACAGAGTTAAGACAACAAGGCAACATTTTGCCACAGAAGTTCCAACCCTTCCCGTGTGGATCGACACTTAAGTCTGTTAAAGGCTGATTAGCGTTTTTTAGCGCGAGGATGTGCAGCGTCATAGACCTTGGCGAGATGTTGAAAATCCAAATGCGTGTAAACCTGCGTCGTACTGATATTGGCGTGGCCTAGCATTTCCTGTACCGCACGCAGATCACCGCTGGATTGCAGCACATGCGTAGCAAAACTGTGGCGCAGCATGTGCGGATGCACATCGCTATTGATGCCCTGTTTGATCGCCCATTGTTTGATGCGGTATTGGATGGCGCGGCCAGTAATGCGCCGCCCCTGCCGATTAGTGAACACGGCCTGCTCATCTGCGGCACTCATCAGCGCGCGCGCTTGCAGCCAGGCGCGCAGTGCGTTAATGGCGTGACTGCCTACCGGCACGATGCGGGTTTTATTGCCCTTGCCGGTGACGGTCACCATGCCATTCTGCAAATCCAGGGCGGCTATATTGAGGCTGACCAGTTCGGCCAGCCGTAAACCGGAGGAGTAAAACAGTTCGAGCATGGCATGATCACGCAAGCTGAGTAAATCATCCCCTTCAATAGCGACGAGCTTTACAGCCTGGTCCGTTGATAAGGCATGGGGCAGGGTTTGGGCAGATTTCGGCGCACGCATGCCTACGCAAGGGTTGCCGGCATAGCCATGCCGCTGGCCAAGAAAAGCAAAGAAACCGCGCCAGGCAGAAAGGCTGCGGGCTATGCTTCTGCCACTTAGCCCGCGCCCATGCAGGGTGGCGATAAAGCGTCGAATGTGCTGCGGTTGCAGGTCTTGCAAGTCTTGCTTGTCAGCTAGCTCCAGCAGCAGTTTGATATCGCGCGCGTAATTTTCTCGTGTGAGCGGGCTTAGGCCGCGCTCGAAGGTCAGGTGCTTGAGATAATCAGCTAAATAATCCACTAGAGGATCATTTTTAGTCTATGTAACGTAACAATGCCGCACTCACCAGTTCACCGATGCGCTTGAGGTATAGCGTGCCCATTTCGGGATAAAAGCGCTGCTCATCTTCACTGGCCATGGCCAGCAGGCCAAAGACCCTTTCTCCACGCAACGCAATCAGAGCGAATGATTTAGGCGCGGCGCTTTCGCCAAACCAGCTGCCCAGTTCCAGCCCCGGCTTATGTCCGCAATAAGGCGCAACCAGACTTTGTGCCCAGCTACGCAATTCGGCATCCACCGGCTGAAACACGGCAGCGGTATTATCCACACTATTTTTGGGGGCTGACCATAGGTGCACACCGACATGCGGCACCTGAAAATCCTCGCGCAAGTTGTGGGTGAGTAATTGCATGAGGACTGCAAAGTTTTGCGTGGCTAGTAGACCGAGGCTGAGCCTGTGTACTTTATTGCCAATGGCGTCATTTTCTTCACCGAATTTGAACAGCTCTGACAGCTTTGCCTCCAACACACGAATACGGTCGCGTTGCGCCAACTGCTGGCGTTCCGCCAGGGAAACCGTGCCGTTGCCGTGCGGGCTGGGCAGATACATCTCGGCTAGCAGGGCAGGGTGGTGCTCAAAAAACTGCGGATGTTCATGCAAATAAGCAGTAATCTGATCTGCGGTGGGTTGATTGTTAAATTCCATAGTTAATCCCTTGTTTTGATTGCGCTGAATGTCAGATGTGACTGCGCCTATTTAATGTCGATTTCGCCTTCAAATACGGTTTCTGCAGGGCCGGTCATCAAGACGGGATTATTACCTCCGGCCCAGTTTATATTCAGCTCGCCGCCACGGGTAGCTACTTTTACCGGCGATTGCAGGTGCCCTGACTGAATGCCTGCTACTACCGCAGCACATGCGCCAGTGCCGCAAGCTAGGGTCTCGCCGCTACCCCGTTCAAATACGCGCAGGCGTATCTGGTGCATATCTACAATTTGCATAAATCCGGCATTGACGCGCTGCGGGAAGCGCGGATGCGACTCAATAAGAGGGCCCAGCGCGGCAACTGGCGCGGTATCTACGTTATCCACCAATTGCACAGCATGGGGATTGCCCATGGAAAGTGCGAAAATCTTGATTGCCGTGTCTGCAACCTCCAGTACATAGGTGGATGCCAGTTTGTCGGCAATGAATGGAATGTCGGCGAGTGCGAAACGGGGCGCACCCATATTGACGGTGACGAAACCATTCTCTTCCAGTTTGGGCGCAATAATGCCACTGGCCGTTTCCACACGAATTGCATGTTTTTGCGTCAAGCCTTTGTCATGCACAAACTGCACAAAACAACGTGCGCCATTGCCGCATTGCTCTACCTCGCCGCCATCGGCATTGAATATGCGGTAGCGAAAGTCTGCATCGGGCAGCGTTGGGTGTTCCACCAGCAAAAGTTGATCACAGCCCACACCGAAATGCCGGTCAGCAATCTGGCGGATTTGAGTGGAGTTAAGTGTAACCGGCTGTGAATAGGCATCAATGACGACAAAATCATTGCCCAGTCCTTGCATTTTTGTGAACTTGAATCGCATATATCCTCAATCCTCAGCAGATTTCTTTTGCGGCTGCTTGAAACGCTTGTAGCTCCACATGTATTGCTCAGGGCGCATCCGTACCAATCGCTCTATGGCATCGTTAACATTTTGCGGAGTGGGCTCGGCATCAAGTGGTTCAAAATGAATGACGAAGCCACGCCCCCATGGCAGCCGTTCTCCGAATGCGAGCAGTACCGGGGCTTGTGTTGTCTCGGCCAGTTTGCTGACCAGTGTCATAGTATAGGCGGGCTTACCAAAGAAAGTTGCCCAGACGCCTTCGCCCAGTTCCGGTACCTGGTCGGGCAGGATGCCTACTGCTTCGCCACGGCGTAAAGCTTTTAACAGGTTGCGCACGCCACGCATATTTGTTGGCGCCAGCTTGACCTGGCCGCGGCTTCGCCCTTCTTCTATCAGGGGCGCCAGCCATTCCTGGCGCGCCGGCCTGAACAGCACAGTAACCGGCTTCGTGGCAGCATAATACTGCGCGGTAATCTCGAAGCATCCCAGATGGGGTGTAAGAATAATAACGCCGTGATTTTCTGCAAGCGCTGCATCGACATGCTCCCAGCCATGGCAAGCTTTTACCCATTTCTGTACTGATGCCGGCGATTTGAACCAGATCGCGAAACTCTCCAGGAGTCCTTTGCCGGTTTCCTGTATGCATTTGTGGACCCGCCGGCGATGCTCTTTTGCATCACCGGTAATTTTTGCATTCAGGAGGTTATCTTGGGTGCGGCGGGAAAATTTTTTATCGGATAAATACATTATCCAGCCCAGGATAACACCCAGGCCATGAATCATCGGCAATGGCAGAGCGGCAAATATGCGGAGCAATATCTTGAGCATGAATTTCTTTTTGAATCGGGATGAGTTTGCTATTCTAGCAATCTTTCTTGGCCAATCTTTTCTTCGCAATGTTTTCCAGCCACTTTTCTGCGCAATGTTTGTTGGTCTATCCATTAGTTAAAATCAAGAACGGTTAAATCCATGAACGAATACCTGTTTACTTCTGAATCTGTCTCCGAAGGTCACCCGGATAAGGTAGCTGACCAGATTTCCGATGCGATTGTTGACGCTATCCTGACGCAGGATAAACATTCGCGCATTGCAGCCGAAACCTTATGCAACACTGGTCTGGTGGTGCTGGCGGGTGAAATTACCACTAACGCCAACGTCGATTATATCCAGGTGGCGCGCGATACCATCAAGCGTATCGGTTATGACAATACCGAGTACGGGATCGATTACAAGGGCTGCGCCGTGCTGGTGGCTTATGACAAGCAGAGTCCTGACATCGCTCAGGGGGTGAACGTGGCTTATGACGACACGTTGGACCAAGGCGCTGGCGACCAGGGTTTGATGTTCGGTTATGCCTGCGACGAAACGCCGCAATTGATGCCTTTGCCCATCTGGCTGTCACACCGCCTGATGGAGCGTCAGTCCCAGCTACGCAAGGATGGCCGTCTGCCGTGGCTGCGCCCGGATGCCAAGAGCCAGGTGACCATTAAATACGTGGATGGCAAACCGCATGCGATAGACACCGTATTGATTTCTACCCAGCACGCGCCGGAAATGTCACTGGAGGCAATCCGTGAGGGCGTCATTGAAGAAATCATCAAGCCCATGCTGCCCCAAGCGCTGATCAAGGGTGAAATCAAGTATTTGGTTAATCCCACGGGGCGTTTCGTGGTTGGTGGCCCACAAGGTGATTGCGGCCTGACAGGGCGCAAGATTATTGTCGACACCTATGGTGGTGCCGCACCGCATGGTGGCGGCGCTTTCTCCGGCAAGGACCCCTCCAAGGTTGACCGCTCTGCTGCTTACGCTGGACGCTATGTGGCGAAGAACATCGTGGCTGCGGGGTTGGCTTCGCGTTGTCTGGTGCAGGTATCCTATGCCATCGGTGTGGCTCGCCCAACCAGCGTCATGGTAGAAACCTATGGCACAGGAAAGGTATCCAACGAAGTGCTGACCAGTTTGGTGCTGGAGCATTTTGATCTACGTCCTAAAGGCATTGTGAACATGCTGGACTTGTTGCGTCCGATTTACGCCAAGACTGCTGCTTACGGCCATTTTGGGCGTGATGAACCAGAATTTACCTGGGAAGCGACTGATAAAGCGGCTGCACTCAAAGTCGCCGCAGGCCTTTGAATGCTTGCTGCATCAGGCATCTGATGCAACCCTTTAGATTGTTGGCTAACTTATTTCTAGAATTATGCTAAAGCGTATACCGATAGAGCAGCTATGCGTGGGGATGTTTCTACAAAAGCTTGAGGGTGCATGGATAGCGCATCCTTTTTGGCGCAACGCGTTTTTGATAAAAACCCAATCCGAGATCAATGAACTCAGTGCCAGTGGTATCCGTGAGGTCTATATCGACACGAGCAAGGGTGTGGATGTGTTGGCTGCACCTGGCAAGCCTGCAGCTCAGGCGATGGCTGCAAAGCAGCCGGAAAATAATGCGCCTGAAGTTGTAGGAGTCGAGCTGAAGCAGGAGTTAGAGCGGGCAGTCAGGATATGTGCCAACGCCAAGCAGGCGGTTAAAACCATGTTCCATGAAGTCCGCATGGGCCGGGCTTTGAACACCAGGCAGGCCGTGGCGCTGGTAACGGACATTTCTTCTTCGGTGGCGCGCAACCCTGGTGCCTTAATCAGCCTGGCGCGGCTCAAGAACAAAGACGACTATACCTATATGCATTCGGTGGCCGTTTGCGCATTGATGGTGTCACTGGCGCGGCAATTGGAACTCAAGCCCGAGGAGGTGCATGGGGCTGGACTGGCCGGATTGCTGCACGATATCGGCAAAATGGAGATTCCGCTGGATATCATCAATAAACCCGGCAAGTTGACTGACGATGAGTTTGCTGTCATGAAGGGCCATTCCCGTGCGGGCCATAGGCTGTTGCTGGAGGGCAATGGCGTTGCTGAGATCGCGCTGGAAGTCAGTTTGCACCATCATGAAAAGATGGATGGCAGTGGTTATCCCAATAAGCTCAGTGGTGAGCAGATCAGCTTATATGCCAGGATGGGAGCGGTGTGTGATGTGTATGATGCCATTACTTCAAACCGGCCATACAGAAATGGCTGGGAGCCTGCGGGTGCCTTACGCAAAATGGCTGAATGGACCGGTCATTTTGACCCTGTCATATTGCATGCTTTGATTAAAAGTTTGGGTATTTACCCCATCGGTTCTCTTGTTAAATTGGAGTCGGGGCGGTTGGCCGTGGTTACGGAACAGAATCAGAATTCCTTGCTGAAACCTAAAGTGAAGGTTTTTTTCTCGACGAAATCCAACCTGCGTATCGTACCGGAGATAATCAACCTGTCGCAGACCGGTATGCGTGACAAGATTGTGGCCATTGAAGATCCAGCGCAATGGAAATTTCCAGATCTGGAGCAGCTTTGGTCCGATGGCGTCATCACTGGGCCATAGCTTATGGTTACATAAAGATCAATAACGCTTTATAATTATGAACATACCGAGGAACGCTGCGAGAGCGGGTGTATTTTCCCGCTCCCAGGCTCGGTTTGCATGGATGTTTTACCAATATCTTTGTAAACGGCGTTCACCTGACTAACTCGTGCCGGACACGGGATATGGGTGAATAAAGCGCCAAGTAAGTCGCCATCCCTTCCCTCCGGCCACAACATTCAAGGATATGAAAAATGAATACTGTGGCTGACATCAAAGACTATGTTATTGCCGATATAAACCTCGCAGTCTGGGGCCGCAAGGAAATTGCCATCGCCGAAACTGAAATGCCCGGCTTGATGGCCATTCGTGAAGAATATGCCCTGACCAAGCCCTTGAAAGGCGCACGCATCACGGGCTCGCTGCATATGACCATTCAGACGGCGGTGCTCATCGAAACCTTGCAAGATCTGGGTGCTGAAGTACGCTGGGCTTCTTGCAACATTTACTCGACGCAGGATCATGCCGCTGCTGCGATTGCAGCGTCAGGAGTCGCCGTATTCGCGGTCAAGGGTGAAACCTTGGATGAATATTGGGATTACACCCATCGTATTTTCGAGTGGCCGGATAATGGCTATTCCAACATGATTCTGGATGATGGCGGCGACGCTACTCTGCTGCTGCACCTGGGCGCCAAGGCCGAGAGCGATGCTTCCGTTCTGCACAATCCGGGCAGCGAAGAAGAGGTTTGCCTGTTCAATGCGATCAAAGCCAAGCTGGCAGTTGATGCCAAGTGGTATTCCACGCGTCTTGCCAAAATCAAAGGCGTGACTGAGGAAACCACCACCGGCGTGCATCGCCTGTACCAGATGCATAAAGAAGGCCGACTGGCTTTCCCGGCGATTAATGTGAATGACTCAGTAACCAAATCCAAGTTCGACAATCTGTATGGTTGCCGTGAATCCCTGGTAGATGGTATCAAGCGTGCAACCGACGTCATGGTTGCGGGCAAGGTGGCTATCGTGGCTGGTTATGGTGACGTGGGCAAGGGTTCTGCCCAGGCGTTGCGTGCACTGTCGGCCCAGGTCTGGGTAACCGAAATTGATCCTATCTGTGCATTGCAGGCCGCTATGGAAGGTTATCGCGTGGTCACCATGGATTATGCTTGCGAGCATGGAGACATATTTGTTACAGCTACTGGTAACTATCATGTCATTACGCATGATCACATGAAGCAAATGAAAGACCAGGCCATTGTTTGTAATATCGGTCACTTTGACAACGAGATTGACGTGGCATCGCTGGAAAAATACGAATGGGATGAAATCAAGCCGCAGGTGGATCATGTGATTTTCCCTGACGGCAAAAAGATCATTCTGCTAGCCAAGGGCCGTTTGGTGAATCTGGGCTGCGGCACTGGTCATCCAAGCTATGTGATGAGTTCTTCTTTCGCCAATCAGACGATTGCGCAGATTGAGTTGTTTGCCAATACAGAAAATTATCCAGTGGGCGTTTATACCCTGCCCAAGCATCTGGATGAGAAGGTCGCTGTGCTGCAGTTGAAAAAACTCAATGCACAATTGACTGAGCTTACTGACCAGCAAGCAGCTTATATTGGAGTAGCAAAACAAGGCCCTTACAAGCCAGACCATTACCGTTACTAACAAAGCAACAGCCCGCTTAGGCGGGCTGTTGCGTCAAGGAGTCAGCGTATGAAGCTAGTATTAGTTTGGTTTTTGCATGCACTTGCCTTATTGGCTGTTGCTTACTTGATGCCATCTATCCATGTGGCTGGCATAACGAGCGCTCTGGTTGCTGTGGCCATAATTGGACTGGTCAACATGCTGATTAGACCCCTGTTGGTACTTTTGACTTTGCCCGTAACGGTACTGACCCTGGGGCTTTTCATTTTTGTTATTAATGGCATTTTGTTCTTTCTGGTCGGCCATTTGTTCCAGGGATTTGAGGTACAAAGCCTGTTATCAGGCATATTGGGTGCCGTTCTCTACAGTCTGATTTCGTGGGCATTAACCGCGCTGGTGCTGAGCAAAGATTAAAAAAATAATTGATAATTTAAGAATTGAAAAATTTACCCGTGATCAGTTTTGAATTTTTCCCGCCCAAAACGGCGGAAGGCATAGCCAAGTTGCGCTCAGCGCGCCAGCAGCTTGCACAGTTACAGCCCGAGTTTTTTTCTGTAACTTTTGGTGCCGGCGGTTCTACACGCGACCGCACCCTGGAAACGGTATTGGAAATACAGAGCGAAGGCTATGAGGCTGCTCCACATATTTCCTGTATTTCATCGAGTAGAGAAGAAATTCGCAGCCTGCTGGCGGACTATCGTGGCAAAGGGATACGGCATTTGGTAGCGCTACGTGGCGACCTGCCTTCGGGGGAGGTGAGCGGAGGAGATTTTCGCTACGCTAATGAGCTGGTTGCTTTTGTCCGTCAGGAAACAGGCGACTGGTTTGAGATAGAGGTGGCGGCTTATCCCGAGTTTCATCCAGAAGCCCGCTCGCCTGCATCTGACCTGCAGTATTTGAAACGTAAGATAGATGCGGGTGCTGATGCTGCTATTACGCAGTATTTCTACAACGTTGATGCCTATTTTAACTTTATGGATCAATGCGGCGCATTGGGTATTAATGTTCCGGTAGTGCCCGGCATCATGCCGATTTATAACTATACCCAGCTGTCCCGTTTTTCAGGGGTATGCGGCGCGGAAATCCCACGCTGGCTACGGCTGAGATTACAGGACTACGGAGATGATTTGTCATCCTTGCGCGCTCTGGGCATGGATGTGGTGACGGAGCTGTGCGAAAAGCTGCTGGCTGGCGGTGCGCCAGGCTTACATTTTTATACGTTGAATCAGGCCGGCATTATATCCACCATAGTCCAGAGACTCGGCCTGCAACAAAGCGAGCGTTAATGTTTGGGTAACGCTCGCTAGCGTATTTAATGCAGGGTCGGGCGGTTCTCGCCAAACACGGCATCTTCAACAAACAGGTAATCGTTGGCTTTGCCCTGGTTCCATAAAGCCATCAGCACGATCCAGCGGGTTTCTTCGATGCTGACTTCAGCTTGCGGCAGTGCCATGGCACGATCTATTACCAGTTCGCGTTGCGCCGGGTTAAGCACTTTAGCCTGTTCCAGAAACATCATAAAGCTCAGGCTTTCGCTGCTGATTTTCTTGGTTTCTGGCTCGGCATACACGCGTAAGCTCAGGCCATGGCCGGCGGCGGCAGTGCCAGCCTTATCGGTCATTTCTTCCAGGGCGCTAAACCAGTCAAAAGCACCATTTATGTCTTCCTGGTCGAATCCGGCGGCAAAAAGCTCTTTAGCGAGTGTATTTTGGTCAGGACGGATATCTGCTTCAAAGTAGTTTTCAAACATGTACACCAGGACTTCGAACATAGACTCCCCAATCAGGTTGAGCCGGTCAGGCGATGCGCTGGTAACGCCCTCCCGGTAGAAAGGCCACTTTATTTTCTAACTCCAGCACCAGCAGCATGGCGGAAAGGCTGTCGCTCGTCAAGCCGGTGCGTTCTAGCAGCAGCTCTGTGCTGGTTGGCTCATAACCGATGGAATCCAATACAGGATGGGCTTCGCTGATTGCTGGGGACTGCTCAATAAAAATATCTGCTGTCATTGTAGCGCCCAGTTCATCCACTATATCCTGGATGGTATCCACCAGCTTTGCCCCCTGCTTGATGAGCTGGTGGCAGCCTTTAGAGAGTGGGGAGTGGATGGATCCGGGAATGGCAAATACTTCGCGTCCCTGTTCGGCAGCTAGTCGCGCCGTGATGAGAGAGCCGCTCTGGACATTGGCTTCTACCACCAGACAGCCCAGCCCCAGCCCGCTAATGAGGCGGTTGCGGCGCGGAAAGTTTTGCGCGCGTGAAGGGGTGCCAAGCGGGAATTCTGAAATTATTGTGCCACGCTCGGCAATCTGATGCGCCAGTACACGGTGTCTTGCCGGGTACACAATATCAAGGCCGGTACCCACCACGGCAATGGTTGCGCCATTGGCCTTGAGTGCGCCGCGGTGTGCTGCTCCATCAATACCCAAGGCCAGGCCGCTGACGATACAAAACCCCTGATGACTTAAGGCTTGGGCAAAATCCTCCGCATTTTTTTCTCCTTGCGGGCTGGCATTGCGGCTACCTACTACGGCGATACTGCGTGCATTAAGCCATTGCAGATTGCCTTTGGCATAGATTAAAGGCGGTGGGTCGGGAATTTCCAACAATGCGCGAGGATAACTAGCATCAGCCAGCGTGATGAGATGGTTATTGCCCTGCTCTAGCCAATCCAGCGTCGGCGCGATTACCTCTTTATCGGGGCCGGCTGTAATCTCCCGGGCTATAGGCTCAGAGACGATGACGCGTAATTGACCAAACGAGGCTGCATAAATAGCAGCAGGGTTGCCGAAAGTGCGCAATAGCTGGCAAAAACCCTGACCACCTAAGCCATGAATATGGCTCAGGCTTATCCACAGCGCTGCATTATCACCGTCAGCATCGGGAGTGACTTGCATTTCTAAGGTGTTTGCACCAAATCCAAAACGTTGACTGGTTCCGAGGTTTGCATGATCAGGCCAAAGGAAACGCGCTCGAATGTGCGGAACACCATCACTAAACCAATGCGCTCATCGGGCAGTTTGATTAAAGCTTTGTTGTTGGCGAGATCCGCTTTAGGCTCGTATTGCTTTACAGGTTTTGGGTCTGTGGCTTGTGATTTGTCATCTGTTGCATCGCTTAGTTGTGTTTCCTTGAATTTAAGCTCTTTGAAAGAGAATTTTTCCTCGGTCTTTTTCACTTTTGGATCTTTGCTTACGTAGCTGCCAGCGCGATTAATGCTCAATACATGGCCTTCTTCCAGACCATCTTTTGAGCCTTTGTTAATCGAGACTATGGTATTGCTGCCAGCCTCTGCCACACCGCCATAAATGGACATAATGCGGCCTTTAATCTCTGTATCCGGGGCTCTGGGGGTGAAGTTATTTAAAAGCTTATCGGACACTTTTACTAACCTGTCATCGGGATAAATGTCTTCTTTCGAGCGCAGAATCTCTGCTGTAGCCGGGTCACCATATTTTGTAATACGGAGGTCGCCTAAATAAATGGCTTCCAAGCCGAGGGGTTCTGTAGTGTCAGGGTCAACAAGTAGTTTTCCTGGCCGATAAATGTGCCAGACCCTGGGTTCGCCTTCTACCATGCTGGTAGTGTAGGCCTTGTTGCCAGCGGTCAACGCAACGCGATTTTGTTGCCCGGCAATAATCTTGGGTGCAGCATTTAGTGCGCCAGCCTCAATGACCAAGGGCTGGCTCAGAAATGGAGCAATGATATTGGGGGCGATCGTAGGCACAGCCTCTTTTTCCAAGGGCTCCTCGCGAATATCTGGTTGCAGGGTGACGGTTTCATGCAATAGGCGCAATTCCGGCTGCCCGCTGCTGGCGTCCAGCACGACAACGTCGCCTGGGTAAATGCGATGCGGATTCTTGATTTGCTCACGGTTCATTTTCCACACCCTGGGCCATTGCCATGGGTCTTTAAGAAATTTGGCGGAAATTCCCCAAAGCGTGTCACCTTTGACGACAACATGACGGTCAGGATGGTTAGCCTGTAATTGCACCTCGTCTGCCGCCGCTGGTAAAGCCAGGCAACAAAGCAAGAGCGGCGTTATAATGTACTTGTACATAATCATGACTTCGGTCCCCGTGGTGCATAATTAATTTCTGCGAAATTGCATTAAATTCTGCATGTAATTCATTCAACAATCAAGCTTTTATGGCAATTTTAAATATCCTTAACTACCCTGATCCGCGCCTTTATAAGGTCGCCAAGCCTGTGAAAGAGGTGGATGCCAGTATTCGGCGTTTAATCGATGATATGGCTGAAACCATGTATGCAGCTCCGGGTATCGGCCTTGCTGCAACGCAGGTGGATGTCCACCAGCAGATTATCGTGATGGATATCAGCGAGGACAAGCGCGGTTTGCAGGTTTTTATTAACCCCAGGATCCTTACCAGTTGCGGCTCGCAGGATTACGAAGAGGGCTGTCTGTCTGTGCCGGGAATATACGAAACTGTGACGAGGGCGGAAACAATCACTGTAGAAGCCTTGGGCCGCGATGGCCAGTCATTTACCCTGGAGGCCAAAGGCTTGCTTGCGGTTTGTATCCAGCACGAAGTGGATCACTTGCTTGGTAAGGTGTTTGTTGAGTATTTATCGCCACTGAAGCAAACGCGTATCAAAAATAAGCTGAAAAAACGTCAGCGCGACCGTAATTAACTAAATCCATCTATGAAAATAATTTTTGCCGGCACGCCGGAATTTGCCGTGCCAGCGCTAGCCGCGCTGATTGAGGCGGAGCATGAGGTAACGCTAGTGCTTACTCAGCCTGATCGCCCCGCAGGACGGGGCATGAAGTTGAAAGCAAGCCCAGTTAAAGAGCTGGCTTTACAGTATCAAATCGCCGTTTTCCAGCCTGAAACCTTGAAAGATGCGGCGGTACAGGCACGCATTGCAATGGAACAAGCCGATGCCATGATTGTTGCGGCTTATGGGCTGATTATCCCGGCGGCGGTGCTGGCAATGCCGCGCTATGGCTGTTTTAATATTCACGCATCGTTGTTGCCGCGCTGGCGTGGCGCCGCGCCCATACAACGCGCGCTTTTGGCTGGCGACCAGGAAACGGGCGTGACTGTCATGCAAGTGGTACCCGCCTTGGATGCGGGCGCCATGATCATGCACGGTGTTTTGCCGATCAGCGAAAACGACACTGCCAAGACCTTACATGATGGATTGGCAAAAATTGGTGCGGAACTCATGGTGCAAGCCATAAATCAATTGCAGCGCGAGGGCAAGTTGCAAGCTACGCCTCAGGATGAAGCGCAAGTAACCTACGCACATAAGCTAAATAAAACGGAAGCTCAGCTGGACTGGGCGCATAGCGCAGTCGAGTTATCGCGCCAGGTTCGGGCGTTTAATCCTTTTCCGGTAGCGCAAACTGTATTGCATGGCGCAACCTACCGTATCTGGATGGCACGCGCCATGCCGGGTCAGGCCGCCGTAGGCAATATTGTTAGCGTAGAAGACGGTATTACGGTAGGTTGCGGCGCAGGATTGCTTAAAATTGAAGAGCTGCAGAAGGCAGGCGGCAAGCGTTTATTAGCACGTGACTTTCTGGCGGGGAATCCTATACAAGTCGGCGAGCGTTTTGGTAATTAGTGCAGCAACTTGAATTTTATGAGTTTGGCGCTATCTAAAATATCGATTGAATACTTTTTCAGGATTGATGAAGAGATGAAAAATGCTAGGTAATTGGTTAAAAACCTCGATACTCATGGCCGGGATTGTCGTGCTGTTTGGCACGGTCGGCGCAGCTCTGGGTGGCGCGGGCGGTATGCTCATCGCGCTGGCAATCGCAGCTGCCATGAATGTCTACGCCTATTGGTTTTCTGATGCGGCGGTACTGAAAATGTATAACGCGCGGGAAGTCGATGAGAGCAGCGCGCCGCAGTTTTATCGCATGGTGCGTGAGCTGGCACAAAATGCGCAGTTGCCCATGCCCAAGGTTTATATTATCGACGAAGCCCAGCCCAATGCATTTGCTACTGGACGCGATCCGGAACATGCAGCAGTAGCGGCCACCACTGGCATTATGCGCATACTTTCTGAGCGCGAATTGCGCGGTGTGATGGCGCACGAGCTGAGTCATGTCAAACATCGTGACACTTTGATTTGCACAATTTCTGCAACTATCGCCGGCGCCATTTCGGCGATTGCCCAGTTTGGCATGTTGTTCTCCGGTGGCGACCGTGAGCGCAATGTACATCCTGCGGTAGCCATATTGATCATGATCCTGGCGCCTATTGCAGCCATGTTGATCCAGATGGCCATCTCGCGTTCGCGCGAATTTGAAGCTGACCGTGCCGGGGCCGAGATTAGTGGTGACCCTGCGGCTTTAGCTGCAGCGCTGAAAAAGATACATGACTATGTGCACCAAATCCCCATGGCGACTGCAGAACAACATCCGGAAACCGCGCAAATGATGATCATTAATCCATTGTCGGCGGGCGGGATCAAAGGCTTGTTTAGTACGCATCCGGATACAGATGAGCGGATTGCCCGCTTAATGGCCATGGCGCTTTAGCTCTTGTATATTGCTCAGCAGCTGGCGGCACAGGCAGTCAGTCAAGTCTTCGCTGGACGTAATCTCACGGTTACGCTGGAAGCTATTTTCCGTGAGCATGCCAGCATCACCCCCCAGCAGCGCGCTGTTACCCAGGATTTAAGCTATGGCACACTGCGTTTTTACGGCCAGCTACAAGCGCTGTTAACACAATTGCTGGAAAAGCCTTTGCCGGATGAATGGCTGCGCTGTTTGTTATTGGTCGCTATCTATCAATTGACTCACGATAAAGCTGCCCCCCACACCGTGGTAGACCAGGCAGTGAAAGCGGCTAGTCAGTTTAAAAAGTCCTGGGCCAAGGGCCTGGTCAATGCGGTCCTGCGCAATTTTTTGCGCCAGCATGTCGAGTTAATGCAAAAGATTTCAGTTAATGAAGTTGCCATCTATTCCTATCCCCAATGGTGGATAAATAAGCTCAAAACGCAATATCCCCAGCAGTGGCAGTGCGTGCTTGAGGCGGGTAATCAGCATCCACCGATGACCTTGCGCGTGAATCAACGGCATAGTAATGCCGCCGATTATTGCCTGAAACTTGTTAATCAAGGTCTGGAAGCAAGGACGATAGGTGATTACGCAGTTGCGCTCGCAAAACCATTGCCGGTAGATAAAATTCCGGGGTTTAGTGAGGGTGAAGTCTCCGTACAGGACTACGGTGCCCAGTTCGCTGCGTCTTTGCTTGATGTCAGCGCTGGCTTGCGTGTCCTTGACGCCTGTTGCGCTCCTGGCGGCAAGACCGGGCATATCCTGGAATTGGCGGACGTTAATCTGGTTGGACTGGATAGCGACAACCAGCGCCTGCAACGCACGCGCAGCAATCTGCACAGGCTGCAGTTTGAGGCCGATTTGGTGACAGGCAATGCAGCCAATCCTCAAGGTTGGTGGGATGGTGTACCGTTTGACCGGATACTCGCGGATGTGCCTTGCACGGCTTCCGGCATCATACGACGTCATGTGGACATTAAATGGTTGCGGCGTGAAGCTGACGTTGCTTCCTTTACGGCACAGCAAGCGCTGATTTTGCGCGGTTTGTGGCAGCTATTGGCAAAGGGTGGTAAATTGCTCTACGCGACGTGTTCTATTTTTCATGAAGAAAATCAACGTCAAATAGAAAAATTTCTGGAGGGTCAAGCGGACGCAGTGCAGTTACCGCTACCGAGTCTACAAAATGCCCTTCCACAACATGGACAATTACTGCCCTGTGCAGAACATGACGGGTTTTTTTATGCGCTACTGCAAAAAAACTAATTTCCTTTCTTCTGTAAGCCTTTTCCTATTCATTTCTACATTCTGTTTTATTACCTTAGCCTGGGCCACAGGCAGCAGCCTGCATATTAAAACAGCAGCGTTGCTCCCTGTAGATGAAGCTTATATTCTGGACGCTGATTTCGATGTGAATTTTAGCAGCGAAGTAGAAAACGCCTTGAGCAAAGGCGTATCACTTACTTTCCTGATTGAGTTTCAGATTGTTTCACCGCGGCAGTACTGGTTTGATGATGAGATAGTCAGCGCCAGCAGGCAGGTGACGATTAGCTATCATGCATTGTCGCGTCAATATCTGCTTAACCAGAATAATCATCAGCAGACGTTCGCCAGCCTGCAAGATGCAAAAGAGGAATTATCCCATTTGCGCGGCTGGCAGGTGGTGGATAAGGTGCTGTTGAAAAAGGGCGAAATTTATCATGCGGCTTTGCGTATACGGCTTGATCAATCCAGACTACCCAAACCACTGCAAGTCGACGCAATAGGCTCGGAAGACTGGGATATGGTCTCGGAGCGATATCGCTGGACACCTGCGTTAGCGCTCCAATCACCCAATAAATGAAATATATTGTTTTCGTCAGCGCGGCGCTTGGCGCGGTATTGCTTTATCTGTTATCGCACGCCAGCGCCAATACGGCTGCTTCGGGCCAGCATTACACCATTCTGCTGGGGCTCAATATCGCATTGGCGGTAGTTTTGATTGTTCTAATTGGAGTACAGTTGTGGCGGCTATATCGTCAAATGCGCGAACGTGTAATGGGCAGTCGCCTGACCTTGCGGCTGCTGGGGGCGTTTGCGCTGATGGCCATTATCCCTGGCCTGGTCGTGTATGCTGTTTCGGTTAACTTTCTTACGCGTTCTATCGAGTCATGGTTTAACGTCAAGGTCGAAGCGGCATTGGAGGGGGGGCTACGCCTGGGCCAAAGCGCGCTCGATATTATGCTGGCCGATATCGAAGATAAAGGTGAAAGCATGGCCTTAGGGCTGGCTTTTCAGCCCCCCAGTGCGCACCTGAATGTGCTCAACGATTTGCGCGAAAAAAGTGGTGTGCAGGACGCTGTATTGCTGACCCTGCAGGGGCGTATCCTGGCTTTTTCAAGCAGCGATGCTTTTAGTTTTTTGCCGGAATTACCCACAGTGCAGCAATTGCGTCAGGCACGGCAGCATGTCTACGGCACCATAGAGCCAATTCCTGGCAAAGGTTTGTATTTGCGCGTACTGGCACCAGTAACCCTGCCAGATCTGGCAGGCGAAACGCGTATTTTGCAATTGCTGCAGCCCGTGCCGAAGACGCTCTCAGCTACGGCAGAATCGGTGCAAGATGTGTATCAGGATTATCAGGAGCTTTCATTTAGCCGCAAATCTTTGAAAGAAGTATTTGCGCTGACCCTGACGCTGGTGCTGATGTTGGCGATGCTATCGGCAGTCGCGATTGCTTTTGTGTTAAGCCGTCGTCTTTCCGCGCCGCTGGCTGTTCTTGCTGAAGGCACACGGGCCATTGCACGTGGCGATTACGCTACGATGCTGCCTGCCCATGGCAAGGATGAACTGGGCATTCTGGTGCAGTCTTTTAACAGTATGACGCGCCAGTTGGGTGAAGCCACGGAGGCGGCCGAGCGTAATCGGGCAAGGTTAGAAGCAGCGCGCGGTTATCTGGAAACGATATTGGCCCATCTTTCTTCTGGCGTGCTGGCACTAAATGACCGCGCCCAACTGCGCACCTTTAATCTGGCTGCTTCGCATATTCTTGGCATCACGCTGGAGAATTTTTCCAATCGGGCCTTTGACCAGCTAAGCCAGGCACAGCCCGCGCTTGAGGGTTTTGTCAGTGCCGTATTAGCACACTTTAATCAGCAGGCTACTGAGGGCCATGATGGCGAGTGGCAAGAAGGCGAGTGGCAAGCGCAAATGGAAATTGTAAGTGCACAAGGCCGGCAGATTGTTCTGATGCGCGGTACGCGCTTGCCGGATGGTGGCTTTGTGGTGGTGTTCGACGACATCACCACCATGGTCCAGGCACAGCGCGATGCCGCATGGGGCGAGGTGGCACGACGCCTGGCACATGAAATTAAAAATCCACTCACGCCGATTCAATTATCAGCCGAGCGGCTGGAGCACAAGCTGGCATCCAAATTGGATGCGCCTGATGCTGAAATGTTGCGGCGAGCTACCGAGATAATTGTTAATCAGGTGGTGGCCATGAAAACCATGGTCAATGAATTCAGTGAATATGCACGGGCGCCTGCACTGAATCTGGCTGAGGTTGATCTTAACCGTCTGATTGAGGACGTGCTGGCGCTTTATGAGTCTATGGGTGTCGAGGTGAACATAGCGCTGGATCCGCAGCTGTCAGCGGTGCTGGGTGACGTTACCATGCTGAGACAAGTGCTGCACAATTTGCTGCAAAATGCTCAGGATGCCCTCGAGGGGCGATCTGCCCCCACTATATCCATCTCCACCGCGGGGAATGGCGCTGAGGTAAAATTGAGCGTAAAAGATAACGGTATCGGATTTCCTGTGGAAATCATTTCCCGCGCCTTTGAGCCTTATTCGACTACCAAGCGGCATGGAACTGGTTTGGGTTTGGCCATTGTGAAAAAAATCGTAGAAGAACACAAAGGCAGCATTCGCATTGAGAATTCGGAGCAGGGCGGTGCCATGGTCACCGTCACACTACCCGCAGCGGTAAAGAAGGCGGAGCAAGGCAAGTAATGAAAATGGAGCGCAAGCAATGACAGCAAGGCAAGTGCTAGTGGTGGATGACGAAATTGGCATTCGTGAATTACTCAGAGACATCCTGCAGGATGAAGGTTATCAGGTCCGCTTGGCAGAAAATGCGGCAGAGGCTCGTGAATGGCGTCAACAGGAGCGTCCGGATCTGGTCTTGCTGGATATCTGGATGCCAGACTGTGACGGTATCAGCCTGCTCAAGGAGTGGGGCAACGGCGGCTTGCTGACCATGCCGGTAGTCATGATGTCGGGCCATGGCACGATTGATACCGCGGTTGAAGCTACACGTATCGGCGCTTTTGATTTTTTGGAGAAGCCTATCGCGTTGCAAAAACTGTTGAAAACGGTGGATGCGGCGCTCAAGCATGGAGAACAATTACCCAAATCGGATATGAGTTTGGTTAATCTCGGCAAAAGTGCCGTGATTACTGAGCTGAAGCAGCGTCTCGAACAAGTCTCCCTGGCCAAAACACCGCTGCTACTGATTGGAGCTCAGGGTAGCGGTAGTGAGCTATGCGCGCGTTTTCTGCACGAGGCAAATACGCCATGGCTGGTAATGATGCAATATGACAAGCTCACTGCATCGCCTTTGGATGTGCTGGAGCAGCTAAGAGATGGCTTGTTGTTCTTCCCTGAAGTCGCCGAACTCGGCCGCGCCGAACAGAAAGGCCTATTGCTGCTGATAAGCAAGGCTGAAAAGTATGGTGTCAGGATAATATGCAGTACTTCGCATCCGCTACCACAAATGGTTGCTGAGGGACATTTCGATAGTGCTTTGTTGCAGGCTCTGTCTGGCACAACATTACGTGTGCCGGCTCTGGAAGATCATAGAGAAGATATTCCAGACCTCGCACGTGCCATGGTGACCCTGCTAGTGGAAACCAGTGAGGCCGTTTATCGCGAATTTGATATTGCCGCACTTAATGCGCTACGCAATGCTGACTGGCCAGGCAACCTGGCACAACTGGACAGCGTGATTCAAAATCTGATGCAAACCAGTCTGGGCGTAAAAATTACGTTGGAAGATGTGCACCGTGTGCTCGGGCAATTTGAATCTTTTGCGCGCATTGAAGTTGCAGCACAACCCCATCTGCATGGCGCAGCAGCCTCGGCACTTCCTTTCAATCTGGATCAGCCTCTGCGCGAAGCACGCGATGATTTTGAGCGGCTTTATTTTGATCATCACATGGCGAAAGCGGGTGGCAGTATAAGTAAAGTGGCAGAAAATGTGCAACTGGAGCGTACCCACCTGTATCGCAAACTCAAGCAGCTGGGCATGAAGACCAAATAGTTGCTGCTTTACGTTGCTGAGCTATATCCCCAGGGTTATAGCCCAGGACAGGCCAATTCCAATACTACAACCGTGTGATCGGAAGGGCGCTCCAGCTTGCGTGGCGCTACATCAATCAGGCATGACCGACAATCTTTTACCAGCTCCGAGCTCACCAGTATGTGATCAATGCGCAGGCCAAGATTACGGCGAAAGCCTGCCATGCGGTAATCCCACCAGCTATAGCTGGCTTCAGGCTGTTCAAATAACCTGAACGAATCATATAATCCCAGGCCAATCAGTTTCTGGAAGGCCGTACGCTCTGGCTCGCTCACCAGCACCTGGCCTTCCCATGCCTTGGGGTCGTGCACATCGCGGTCTTCGGGGGCGATGTTGTAATCACCCAATACAACCAGTTTAGGATGGTTTTTTAATTCTTCCCGCAGCCAATCGGTAAAGGCCGCTAACCAGCGTAATTTATACAGATATTTGTCCGAGCCCACACTTTGGCCATTGGGAACATAAGCACAGATAACGCGCACATCCCCAACATTGGTTGCAATAACGCGGCGTTGCTCATCAGCAAAGTCAGGAATGCCGAAAAGTGGCTGCGTCAGTGGGTGGCGGCACAGAATGGCCACGCCGTTATAAGTTTTTTGGCCGCTATGCAGCGCCTCATAGCCTGCTACTTTAAGTGCTTCGTACGGAAATTTGAAATCCTCCTGTTTGGTTTCCTGCAGGCAGAGCACGTCGGGTTGATTTGCATTTAGCCAATCCAATACGTGCTGCAAGCGCACATTGAGTGAATTAACGTTCCAGGTAGCAAATTTCAAGATACATAAACCTTCTAGACGGTCATGCCGTTGTGACGCAAAAGTGCATCGATAGTAGGCTCGCGGCCGCGGAAAGCGACGAAGGATTCCAGCGCCGGGCGTGAGCCGCCTTGTGCCAGAATCTCGCTCCAGAAGCGGTGGCCGGTTGCCTCCGACAGCACGCCATTTTCTTCAAATAAACTATAGGCATCCGCAGACAGGACTTCTGCCCATTTATAGCTGTAATAGCCAGCTGCATAGCCGCCGGCGAAAATATGCGAAAAGTTGTTAGGAAAGCGGTTCCATTTTGGCGGGCGTACCACGGCGACTTCATCACGTACCTGCTCGATGAGGTCAAGCGGTGTGGTTTTGCCGTATGGGTCGAATTCACCATGCAGACGCATATCGAACAGCGAGAATTCAATTTGGCGCACAGTTTGCATGCCAGCCTGAAAATTTTTGGCTGCCACCATTTTATCGAATAACGCGCGTGGCAGATGGGCGCCGGTTTCTACGTGTTGAGTCATATGGCACAGGACATCCCATTCCCAGCAGAAATTTTCCATAAACTGGCTCGGTAGCTCCACTGCATCCCATTCCACACCTTTAATACCGGAAACACCGTATTCCTCAACCTGGGTCAGCATATGGTGCAAACCATGTCCAAACTCATGGAACATGGTGATGACTTCATCATGCGTAAACAGCGCGGGTTTGCCACCCACAGGCGCAGAAAAATTACAGGTGAGGAAAGCTACCGGGGTTTCTATGCCATTTGCTTTCTTGCGACGCGTGATGGCTTCATCCATCCATGCGCCGCCACGCTTGTTGTTGCGTGCATAGAGATCCAGGTAAAACTGGCCGATTACAGCACCGCTAGCGTCGGTAATCTCGTAGAAGGCAGTATCAGGATGCCACACTGGTGCTTGTGATTTTTTCACCTGCAGGCCGAAAATCGTTTCTGTAACCTTGAACAAGCCATGCAGCACCTGCGCTTCAGGGAAATATTGCTTCACTTCCTGGTCAGAAAAGGCGTATTTTTCCTCGCGCAATTTCTCCGAGACAAACGCCACATCCCAGGCCTGCAAATCAGCCAGGTCCAGCTGCTGCGCAGCATATTCGGTCAGCTCCTGCATATCGCGCTGGGCGAAAGGTTTGGCGCGTATAGCCAGCGTATCGAGAAAATCCGTAACCTGTTGTGGCGTCTCTGCCATTTTGGTAGCGAGCGACATTTCGGCATAACTGGCGTAACCCAGTAAGCGTGAAGCTTCATGCCGTAGTTTTAGAATACTTGAAATTAAAGAGGTGTTATCCCATTCGACATTGCCGAATTCCGAAGCGCGGGTGGCATAGGCACGATATAAGGTTTCGCGTAATTCGCGATTCTCGGCGTATTGCAGCACCGGCATATAGGAAGGGAAGTGCAGGGTGAATTTCCAGCCCGGAGCGCCAGTTTTTTGGCCACCTTCTTCCCTGGCAGCTTCTTCAGCCGCCTGCAGCGCATCTTGCGGGATACCTTTTAGCTCTTCAGGATTTTTGACGATGAGCGAATAGGCATTGGTCGTATCCAGCAAATTCTCTTCGAACTTGGAGGAGAGCTTGGATAGTTCTTCCTGAATTTCCTTAAAACGCGCCTTCTGGTTATCAGGCAACTCCGCGCCACCTAGGCGGAAATCACGCAATTCGTTTTCCACAATTTTGCGTTGTGCTGCATTTAGGGTGTCATATTCCGCGCTGGCACGCAGAGCGCGAAACTTGGCATATAGGCATTCATCCTGAGATAAATCAGCATAAAAACCCGTCAGTTTGGGCAGATTGTCGTTATACGCTTCGCGCAGCTCCGGGCTATTTATGACGGCGTTCATGTGTGACACCTGTGACCAGGCACGCGAAATTTGCTCTTCCATATCTTCCAGCGGCCGCGCGAAATTATTCCAGGTCGGCGCTTCCGTACTTGTACTTAAACTCTCCAGCAACAGCCGTCCGGCCCCAAGCAATTGATCCATTGCCGGTGTGACGTGGGTGGCCTGCACCTGGTCGAACTTGGGTAAGCCCGAAAAATTGAGCAAAGGGTTGGTAAGCAAAGAGTTTTGAGACACTTCTATTAATCCTTAATTTATCAAACGTAAAGTGAACGGGTAGCGGTAATGCTCTCCTTTGCTGGCCGCAACCGCGGCAATAATGCAAAGGATAATATTGGCGAGCCAGATGATGCCCATTAGCACAAAACCAATCAGTATCACTATCAGGATAGAACTGATGATCTGGGCGATTAACACAGTAATCTGGAAATTGAGCGCCTCACGGGCCTGGTCGGCGATGTAAGCGCTGTCATCCTTCTTCCATAGCCAGACTACCAAAGCGGGGATAAATGAAAATACGGTGCCGCCCATGTGCGTGAGCACAACGATGTTTTTTTCATCAGCGCTTATTTCTGTACTGGTTTCAGTCATGGCAGTTCTCTCCTGATCAAAGGTTGAGTTTTTGCAGCAAAGGTTCCGTTTTCTCGATATCGTGACTGCCTAGAACTTTACGTGCGCCCGCCATTAGTTTAGGCAGATTGCTCTGTAATATTTGATGTTTTACTGCCAGCACATTTGCCGGATGCATGGAGAATTGGCGCAGGCCAAAGCACAATAATAGCCGGGTGAATCTCGCATCCCCTGCCATTTCACCACAAACACATACCGGTTTTCCAAGTTTGCGGCCTGCACGTATGGTCATTTCCACCAGCTGTAATACAGCGGGATGCAGTGGGTTATATAAATGGGATACAGCGTCATCGGTACGGTCTATCGCCAATGTGTACTGAATAAGGTCATTGGTGCCGATGGAAAGAAAATCCAGCTGTTTGGCAAAAGCCTCGGCATTTAATGCCGCCGCCGGCACTTCTATCATGCCGCCGACTTCGATCTTGTCGTTAAATGGTATGTTTTGCAAACGCAGACTCTGTTTGGCACGCTCCAGCAACAGCAACATCTGGCGCAGTTCAGACAATGTGGAGAGCATGGGCACCAGAATCTTGATATTGCCATAATGTGAGGCACGCAAAATAGCCCGTAATTGGGTATGGAATATTTGTGGTTCGGACAGGCACAGGCGAATCGCGCGCAAGCCCAAAGCCGGGTTGGCACAGGTGCGGACCGTGTCCGGGTCTATCTGCTTATCAGCCCCTAAATCCAGCGTGCGGATGGTGACAGGAAATCCTTTCATGGCCTCTGCTACTTTGCGATAGGCAGCAAGTTGCTCTTCTTCATCCGGCATGTCACGCCGGTTCATGAACAGAAATTCTGTGCGGTACAGGCCTACCCCTGTGGCACCTGCTTCTTTTGCCTTAATCACGTCTTCAGGCACTTCAATATTGGCATGCAGCTCAATCGTAGTACCGTCCAGGGTGATGGCTTTGGTGAGCTTGAGCCGTTTAAGTTTTTGCTGCTCTAACTCCCATTGCTCCTGTCGCAGCTTAAATTCGGAAAGTGTAGCCTTGTCAGGGTTGGCAATGACTACACCCTGCTTGCCATCGACGATAATCAGTTCGCCATCACGAATCAGTCCCCGCGCTCTTTGCAACGCAACGATGGACGGAATATTAAGGCTACGCGCCAGAATCGCGGTATGTGAAGTCGCGCCGCCAACATCCGTGATAAAAGCGGCAAACTGATGCTGCTTGAACTGGATGGTGTCTGCTGGAGAAAGATCATGCGCCACCAGAATAATTGCACTTTCCTGCGCCCTGAGCGGTACCTGGCTTGGGTGGCCAAGCAAGACCTTGATAACGCGCTCGACTACTTGTACGACGTCCTGTTTGCGCTCACGTAGATATTCGTCCTCAATCTGCTCGAATTGCGTAATGACATCTTCCATCTGCTGTTTAAGCGCCCACTCGGCGTTGCAGAATTCATTGCGTATGAGGGTTTTGGGTTCTTCAGACAGTGTCTTGTCAGACAGAATCATTAAATGCGTACTAAGAAATGCACCCAATTCAGCTGGTGCATTGACGGGCAATTGGCGGCGTATGCTTTCCAGATCCTTCTTGACGGTGAGCACGGCCTGTTCAAAACGCGCGACTTCTTGATCCACCAGATTTTTCGGGACCTGGTAATGCGCCACCTCGAGCAAGGCGTGCGAAACTAGATGCGCCTGGCCTATGGCGATGCCACCGGAAATCCCAACCCCGTGCATGGTGAAACTCATAGAGCGGAACCTGACAAAATAGTAAAGCTCATGAAGTAGTGGAACCCAATAAAATGATGAAATTCATAGCAGGGCGACCCGCTAAAAGGACGCAGCGCATCAAGCGCAACCCAAGTAGCAAGTGATGCTCATTCCGGCTCACCAAAACGGTTATCAATCAGCCCAACCAATGCATCCATTGCAGGTTTTTCATCTGAGCCCGAAGTCTCCAGGTTAATTTTGCTGCCCTTGCTGGCGGCCAGCATCATCACACCCATAATACTCTTGGCGTTAACGCGTCTGCCATTACGCTCGATCCATATTTCACTACCAAACTGGCTGGCAGTCTGGGTAAGTTTAGTGGAGGCGCGAGCATGCAAGCCCAACTTGTTGATGATTTCTACTTCCTGCTTAATCATGACGTTTACATGCTTCCTCAGTAAAATGAATGACACCTTCGCGGCCACCGCTCAAGGCTTTTTCGACTAGTATTTTCAGGTTTTCATTGCGATAAGTGAGGACGCGAACCAGCATGGGTAAATTCACCCCGGCGATCCCTTCGACACGCCCCGGCTCTAGTAGTTTTCCGACCATATTGCATGGAGTCGCACCATAAATATCAGAGAGGATAAGGACGCCTTGCCCCTCATCCAGTTCTTTCACCAATCTTTGTGCATGCGGCAGCAAAGCGGCGGGATCGTCATGCGTGCCGACCCCTAATTGCTGCATTAAAGGCGGTCGCGAGCCCATCACATGGCTGGCACAGTGGATCAGACTTTCGCCCATTGTGCCGTGGGCGATAACAAGAATTCCTATCATGGCAACATCCTAATTGACATAGAGAGACCTAAGGCAAACAGCTTGAAAATTTTGCAGCCTCTCGTGTTATTCCAATCCTCGGTGCCTGATGAGCACCTTCTGTTGCTGGTTAATAAAATAATGGCCTAATTGCTCAGCAAGATATACCGAGCGATGCTGGCCGCCGGTACAGCCGATAGCAATCGTCAGATAACTGCGGTTGTCGCGCACAAAGCACGGCAACCATCGCTCCACAAATCCGCGAATATCCGCGTACATGGCAAGTACGGCTTCTTGCTTTTGCAGAAACTCCTTAACCGGGGCATCTTGTCCTGTCATGGGGCGTAATACCGGGTCGTAGTGCGGATTTGGCAGGCAGCGCACATCAAATACCAAATCTGCATCCAGCGGGATACCATGCTTGAAACCAAACGAAACAAACAGCAGGGTTAATCCGCTGTTTTCCTGCGAGACAAAATCCTTAACCCAGTTTCGTAAAGCGTTCGCACTCAAATTGCTGGTATCGATGCAATGCCCTAAGTCAGCCAGCTGTGCCAGCATATCGCGCTCATGCACTATGCTTTCGGCAAGCGTGGTGTTTTCATTGCTCAAGGGATGGCGCCGTCGCGTTTCACTGAAGCGTTTGACCAGGGTTTCGACGTTGGATTCGAGAAATAGTACCTGTACCGTAATTCCTAGCGCCTTAAGCTGCTCAATGTTTTCCGGCAAGGCCTCCAGGGCGGAGCTGCGGGTATCAATGCTGATGGCCACCCGCTCCTGATGCACTGCACCCAGATGCTGTGGAATTTGCGGCAGCAGGGTGGCTGGCAGATTGTCTACGCAGTAATAACCGCTATCCTCCAGTGCTTTTAGCACTATGCTTTTGCCGGAGCCGGAAAGGCCAGTGACGATAACCAGCTGCATTAATCAGCTTGCTGCAGTTTTTTTGCGGTATTGCTCGAAATGGCGCTAACCTTCATGGCTCTGGACATCTCGCGGCTTTGCCGTTGCATGAATTGCTTGGTGCCGTTTATACCACGCAGCAACAGCATGTGGTTACGCACGGCGACTTCAACCAGTACAGCGATATTACGGCCCGCGGCCACGGGGATCAAAACCTTGGGGACTTTTACGCCAAGGATTTTCTCTTGCTGGGATTTTATTTTGAGCCTGTCCAGTAGCTGAGGCGCTAATGTATCGGCCATTTCAAGCTGGATAATCAAATCCAGTGGCTTGGTGGGTTTGACCGCGTTATCGCCAAACAGCGCGCGGATATTCAAAACGCCGAGGCCACGGACTTCCAGAAAATCCTGCAATAGCGCCGGGCAACGGCCTTCCAGGCGGTCAGGAGCGACGCGGAAGAAATCAACAATATCATCTGCGACCAGGCGATGACCACGCGATATGAGCTCAAGGGCGAGCTCACTTTTACCAATTGCCGGGTTGCCTTTGATCAGCACGCCAAAGCCCTGAACTTCCAGAAATACGCCATGAGAGCTTTCCGATTCAGCAACGGCCTGTGCCAGATAGTGGCTCAAGACATCCATCAGGCCCGGGCTTTGTAGCGGGGAAGTGAATAAGGGCGTACGGTATTGATCGGCGGCGACAAGAAGCTCCTCAGGTGGCGCTTCGCCATTGGCGACAACGACTGCGGCCAAATCGGTGGAAAACAAATTATGAATGGCCTGTTGCGTCTCCTTAGGCTTGAGGCTGCGCAGATAGTCCATTTCGGCACAACCCAGTACCTGTACCCGATTGGGATGCACAAAATTGAGATGGCCGATCAGCGCCAATGACGGCTTGGTGACGGTCTCGCTGGTTAACAGGTTGTCACCACCGGCAAGACCCGCCACCCACGTCAATTTGAGGTTGCAGCGCGTGTCCTTATAGAGCTGAGCAACGCTGATTTCAGCCATGATACAAACCTACGGCACGGATGAGCTGCTTTGGTGTAAGGGTATTCAAAACTCGCTTATCTAATCGATAGGTTTCGTTTTTTACTTTGCTGTTAATTGGCAATTTGCGCATCACCTCTCATCCCGCCGGTGACGGTTTGCTTATTCTATAGCCTGATGTTTCAGCGCGCCGTTAGCTTTGTGATGGTCGCCTTGTTTTTCTTTATGCTTTAATACCTGACGGTCCAGTTTGTCGGCCAGCAAATCAATCGCGCTATACATATTCTCATCAGTACAGGCGACGTGCAGATCGTTGCCTGGTACGTGCAGGGTCGCTTCAACTTTTTGCACTAGTTTTTCTACGCTTAATGTTACCCTCACATCGATCACATGATCGAAGTGATTGCTGACTCGCGCGAGCTTGCTTAGTAGATAATCACGCAAGGCTTGAGTTACTTCTAGATGATGTCCGATTAATTGCAAGTTCATAATGCTCTCCTTCAGTGAAAACGCGCGTCAAAGTGACTTGCGTTGGTTGGCCGCGGGGATCTGCAAAGCCTCGCGGTATTTTGCAATAGTGCGTCTTGCTACCACGATGCCTTGATGACTCAGAATATCGGTAATCTGATTATCCGACAGTGGTTTTTTCGGGTTTTCTTCGTTCACCATTTGCTTGATGAGCGCGCGGATGGCAGTGGCAGAGCAGGCGCCACCAGATTCCGTTGCGACATGGCTGCCAAAGAAATACTTGAGCTCATAAACGCCGCGTGGTGTGAGCATGTACTTACGCGTTGTAACGCGTGAAACTGTCGATTCGTGCAACCCGAGCTCATCGGCGATTTCGCGCAGCACCAATGGCCGCATGGCTACATCACCATGCTCAAAAAAGTTGCGCTGACGATCCACAATGGCTTGTGAAACGCGCAGGATGGTAGAAAAGCGCTGCTGGATATTCTTGATCATCCATTTCGCTTCCTGCATCTGGCTCATTAGATATTGACTGGAACTCTCGCGGTTACGTTTTAAAATGTTGGCATAAAGCTGGTTGATGCGTAGCTTGGGCACCACCTCATCATTGAGGCTGGCCACCCATATGCCTTTAACTTTTTTCACGAGAATTTCATGCTGGATATAGTGATCCGAGCCTATATGGGTAAACCCTGCGCCCGGCCTTGGATTGAGCTGGGTGACCAGCTGTTGTACCAGGCGCAGGGTTTCGTCATCGCAGTGCAGCACCTTGCGCAATTTGGCGTAATCACGTGTCCCTAATAAGGGTAGGTGGTTTTCGGCCACGGCAATGGCGATATTAAGATGCGGCGTGTCCGCAGGCAGGGTTTGCAGCTGTAGTGACAGGCACTCCGCCAGATTGCGTGCGCCTATACCGGGCGGGTCGAGGTGCTGGATAAGTTTTAGCGCGGTTTGCAGCTCCATGGGATCAATTTCGGAGTCTTCCGACAGCATGGCCGCCAGTTCCTCCAGCGACTGCTCCAGATAGCCATCATCGTTAATAGCATCCACCAAAAACATGGCCAGCGTCTGGTCTCGCTCTGATAGCGGCATAAGCTTGAGCTGGCTTAAGAGATGTTCCCTGAGCGTGAGTGTGACGGCTTCCTGAAAAGTGAAATCGTTGTCGTCGTCACTGCCGGAGCTGTTCTCCTCCCAGCGGTTGCCGCCGGAAAATTCCAGGTAACTCTCACCGAATTCTTCCTGGCGCGGGCTTTCTTCAGGCACGGCCACAGTGGTTTCTGATGCTGTACTTGCCGGCACAAAGATATCTGGCGGTTCCACGTCCGAGCCATCTTCGTTTTTATCGGCGCGTTCCAGCAAGGGGTTGGCTTGCAATAGGGTTTCCAGTTCCTGCTGCAACTCTTGGGTGGAGAGTTGCAGCAGGCGGATAGACTGTTGCAGCTGCGGGGTTAGCGCAAGATGTTGAGAAAATTTAAGTTGTAAGCTTTGTTTCATGACAATTAGTTTAGCTTCCTCGGCTGTACCGTGTGTTACAGGCGGAAATCCTTGCCGAGATATACTTCTTTGACGCTATCATTATGGATAATGTCGCTGGGCCGTCCAGCAGCAAACACCCGGCCTTCATTCACTATATACGCTCTGTCGCATATTCCTAGTGTTTCGCGCACGTTATGGTCGGTAATCAATACCCCTATATTGCGCTCAGTGAGAAAACGAATGATTTTCTGAATATCCAGCACCGCAATCGGATCGATACCGGCAAAGGGTTCATCGAGCAGAATAAAGCTGGGGTTAGTGGCCAGGCAGCGGGCAATTTCTACACGGCGCCGCTCGCCGCCAGAAAGGCTGATGGCCATGTTGTTGCGGATATGCGTGATATGTAGCTCGTGCAGCAGAGATTCGAGCTGATCTTCCATTTCCTCTGCAGTGAGCTTTTGCAGCTCCAATATCGCCATGATGTTTTCTGCGACCGTCATCTTGCGGAAAATTGAAGGTTCTTGCGGCAGGTAAGAGAGACCGAGACGCGCGCGCTGGTGAATCGGCAGTCGGCTCAAGTCTTTGCCATCGAGCAGAATGCGGCCGGCATCCAGGCGCACCAAGCCTACCATCATGTAAAAACTGGTGGTCTTGCCTGCGCCGTTAGGGCCAAGCAATCCTACCACCTCGCCACTGTTGAGTTGCAAGGATATATCGTGCACCACGGTACGCGCCTTGTATTGCTTGCGCAGATTTTCGACACTCAATTCGCTCATATTGCCAGCAGTTCTATTAATTGCGCTTGTAGCGATGTGGCGGGCTGTAATGCCATGGCTTCGCTACGATGCATATCTTTATGGATTGGGTGTAGGTTGACCACTGGCTGGAACCGCTTTCTTCTTAGGTTGGATCACAGCCTTTACGCGGCCGCCAGATGTGCCCGCGGTATTTGACTGTGAGCCTCCGCCCAGGACTTCGGCATACTCGGCATTGGCGTCATACATGATGTAATCGCCATTGACCACATCATCAGCGCGTTTTACCCAGGCCTTGGTATAAAGCTGCACTTTGTCCATGCGCGCATCGTACTCGATACGTTGTCCGCTACCCTCTATATATTCGTTCTTGCCTTCACGTTTCTGTTTGAAGGTGGTCGGGTTGCCATAAGACGTGCTGTGCTGAAAGCCCTCCTGATCCTCGCGCACTATCAGTTTGTCAGCATGTATGATCAATGTGCCTTGCGTCAGGATTACGTTTCCGGTGTAGGTGCTGGTTTTCTTGGCATCATTCACCGTGAGCGTATCGGCTTCAAGATCAATGGGTTTGTCGCGATCAGCTTTTTCTGCACTCGCATTAAAAGTTAGCAACATCAGAATGATGGCTAGCAGGCTGGGGCGATGCAGTTTGCTCATTGTGGTCTCCGAGTCCGCGTGTTGTTCTGGTTAGGCGTGGTTTTAGTTGCTGCGTTTCCGCTGGTTCTGGACTGCCGGGCCTTTGCTTTGCCCGCGTTTTTACTTGTAGTTGTTGCGCGCGAAGTTTTATTCGGGCTTTTGGCTTTATTTGCGGGAAGCGGAGCAGGGGTCTCAGGCCGCTCATAATGCACGCGCACATGTTTCAGCAATTGCACGGTACGCCGTTTTTTATCGTAAATCATGCCTGTTGCATGAATCACGGTTTTCGGCGCCTGCAAAATCACTACCGGCTTATCGGTGGTGGCGATATCGCTTTTGGGTGTCACGTTCAAATATTCCGTCAGCACAATCATTTCGCCCCTGTCTTTGAAGGCCTGACGCACTACCTTTACATTATCCATGAATTGAACATTCTCGCCATTGCTGGATACCAATCCCCGTTGACCTTCAATCTGGGTATAGGGCCTGCCAACGTTGTACTGGGTATAGCGTGGCCGTACCAGCTCGGTACTGTCATCATCCGGATAGTGCTTCATGTCGACGGCGGCCAGCACGTAGCGCAGATTGCCATACATATCCGTCTTGGTCGTGACAAAATTACTCACCATATAGTCAGGGTCATGCCGTGTATTGCCATCCGGCTTGTGCTGCGGTATGTGCACGGTGCGGTCGATCCATAGCGTAAGCAGCGCCAGCAGTGCCAGCAGTGCCAGTGGAAACAAAACAGTAGGGCGACCATGCATGCAATGTAGCTCTTAATCAGCCATCTACTTTAAATATTGTGCCATCTGAGCGTCGAATGTGCCTTGTGCGCGCATGATCAGCTCGCAGACTTCCCGCACCGCACCGCTCCCTGCGCCACGTGTTGTAATGTAATGCGAGTGCTCCTTTACCAGCGGCATTGCGTGAGGCACCGTCACAGCGAACCCGCAGCGGCGCATGGGCGGCAAGTCAACCACGTCGTCACCCATGAAAGCACAGTCTTCTGCTGAGATCTGAAACTCCTTTAACAGTTCATTAAAAGCTTCAAGCTTGTCCTCAATGCCTTGATAAAAACGCGCGACCCCCGTGTTTTCTGCGCGCTTGACGACCACGTTGGAAGTGCGCCCGGTAATTAGCGCCATTTGCACGCCACTGGCTTTGAGCAACTTCATGCCCAGCCCGTCCTGTGAGTGAAAGGCTTTGTACTCAAGGCCATCATCTCCCAGAATCAATCCACCGTTGGTCATTACGCCATCTACATCGAATATAACGACTTTGATGCGTTTTGCGCGATCTTCGATTTCTTTGTTTGTTTCCACAGTGCTCACGTTACACCACCTTTGCTCTAAGTAAGTCGTGCATATTGAGTGCACCGACCAGATTACCCTGTGCGTCCATCACTAACAGGGCACTAATTTTTTGTTGTTCCATCAGTTCTACAGCATCTACCGCCAGCTGATTGGGGCTAATGCTCAATGGGTCGGTGTGTACGACATCACGCATGCAAGTAGTCGTTACACTTACACCATTTTCAAAAGCACGGCGCAAATCGCCATCGGTGAAAACACCGACGGCCTTACCTGCACTATCCACTATCGCGGTCATGCCCAAACCTTTGCGTGACATTTCCATGAGGCCGAGAGAAAGCGAAGCCTCCAGAGGCACACTGGGAATGGCGTCGCCCACGCGCATGACATCGTGCACATGCACCAGCAGGCGTCGCCCCAGACTGCCGCCGGGATGCGAGCGTGCAAAATCGTCTGCCGAGAAACCGCGCTGATCAAGCAGGGTGACGGCCAGTGCGTCACCCAGGGCCAGCGTTGCGGTAGTGCTGGCAGTCGGTGATAAGCCTAATGGACAGGCTTCTTGTGATACATGGGCATCCAGGTGCACATCAGCCTGTTTTGCCAGTGTTGACTTCGGATTGCCGGTCAAGCTGATCAGCTTGGCGCCCATGCGTTTGAGCAAGGGCAGAATCGCAAGCAATTCATCGCTTTCGCCGGAATTGGAGAGTGCGATGACAACATCATCCTTGGTTATCATGCCAAGATCGCCATGACTGGCTTCAGCGGGATGCATGAAAAATGCGGGCGTCCCGGTGCTGGCCAGTGTGGCTGCAATTTTACAGCCGATATGGCCGGATTTCCCCATGCCGCTTACCACAACGCGACCATGGCATTGTAAAATGAGGGCAATGGCGCGAGTGAAGCTGTCATCAAGACGCTGAGCTAGTGCTTCAACCTCGCGTGCTTCTATCATTAACACTTCTCGGGCTAATTCCAGCGGTGGTTTGGTGCCAGATTGATGTAATTTGGATATTCCCATACATACCAAGTATAAAAGGGAATGTCCTGCGAATAAAGGATACACGCACAAATAACCTCGACTTTTATCAAAGTCGGCATAAATTTTGCCTAAGCTGCTTATGCATGAAACTCTCCCCACAATTTTGATTCTTCTGACCAGTTCGGTGCTGGTAGTTGCCTTGTTTCGTGCTTTTGGCTTGCCAACCATGCTGGCTTACTTCCTGGTGGGGTTGGCGCTAGGCCCGCAGACCTTTGGCATCTTGCCTGACACGGAAGCCAACCGCGAATTGGCGGAGTTCGGCATCGTCTTCCTGATGTTTAGTATAGGTCTGGAATTCAGCTTGCCGCAGCTGTATTCCATGCGCCGCATTGTGCTGGGCGTGGGTGGGGCGCAAGTCGGCATTACGCTGGCGGTGGTTATGGGAGGCGGTGTCTTAATAGGTTTGAGCTGGCCCGAGGCTTTGGTGATCGGTGGCGCGCTGGCTATGTCTTCCACTGCGATAGTCTCAAAAATGCTGGTTGAGCGCCTGGATCTAAATTCGCGTCATGGTCGCCTGGCTATCGGCGTGCTGTTGTTCCAGGATATTGCTGTAGTGCCTTTGCTGGTCTTGATTCCTGCTTTATCAGCGCATACGGGGGACTTGACCAGCACATTGAGCATTGCCTTGCTCAAGGCGGCAGGCCTGCTGACCCTGCTATTTGTGTTTGGCAAAAACTTGATGAATCGCTGGTTTGGCCTAGTCGCACGCCAACGCTCACGTGAGCTATTCGTCATGAATGTACTGATGGTAACTTTGATGCTCGCGTTCGCCACCAAATTAGCTGGCCTCTCGTACGCGCTGGGAGCATTCATTGCAGGCATGCTGATTTCTGAAACGCGCTATCGCTACGAGGTGGAATCGGATATCGCTTCTTTCCGCGATATTTTGCTGGGGCTGTTTTTCGTGACGGTAGGCATGCTGCTGGATATCCAGCAACTAGCCTCCAATATTGGCATGGTGTTGCTGGTGCTGGTCGGGTTGATTATATTTAAGTCTGTAGTGGTAGCGCTTTCCAGCCGGGCTTTCGGCTATGAGCCAGGCGTTGCCGTACGAGCTGGCGTCACGCTGGCGCAGGCTGGTGAATTCAGTTTTGTGCTGCTGGCTTTAGGGCTGGAAAATGGCCTGCTCAGTGCGCAAGCTTTGCAGGTGGTACTGGCTGCATCGCTGCTGTCCATGGTGGTTGCGCCGTTTATTATTCAGCGTAATCTGGAGATAGCGGAGTTTTTCTCGCGCAGCTATACACGTAACCGCAGCCGGCAGATCGAAGACATCAAAGCGGTCGGCAGGGAGTTGTCCGGCCACGTCATCATTTGCGGCTTTGGCCGTAGCGGTCAGTATTTGGCGCGATTTTTAACGGAAGAGAATATTCCGTTTATTGCATTGGATATTGATCCTTCGCGTGTGCAAGAAGCCGCCGTCGCGGGTGAAAATGTGATGTATGGCGATGCCGGCAAGCACATTGTATTGCGCGCTGCCGGTATCGAGCGCGCCAAGGCCTTGATTGTGAGTTATAACGATGCGCCATCGGCCATGAAAATCCTGCATGTGGTGCAGGAGAACTATCAGCAGCTGCCGGTGATTGTACGTACTGTCGACGATTCCAACATGGAAGCCTTCCGTGAAGCGGGCGCTACGGAAGTCGTGCCCGAGGTGCTGGAAGGCAGCTTGATGCTGGCCTCGCATGCGCTGGTGCTGCTCGGTGTGCCGCTCAACAGGGTGGTTAAGCGCATTCGCCGTTTCCGCGAAGAGCGCTACAAAATGTTCCGCGGCTTTTTCCATGGCGTTTCCGACGTTGAACAACAGGAAGATCTGGAAAAAAATCAGCCGCGGCTACATTCCGTGGTCATTCCACCATTGGCTTACTGCGTAGGCAAACGTGTCATAGATATGGGCCTGGAAGGCTATCAGGTAGAAGTGAAAACCATACGTCGCAACAGTTTCAGGCCTTACGAAGCTCAACCCGAATCTGTGTTTGCAGCAACCGATGTCGTGGTCTTGCTAGGCCGGCCGCAGGATTTAATTGATGCTGAAAAAGTATTGCTGACTGGACGATGAATATGAGCACACATGTATTGGTCGCCGGAGGCGGCATTGTAGGCTGCCTTACCGCTCTGGAGCTGGCCGATCGCGGCTGCCGCGTGACGCTGGTGGAGCGTGGGGAAATAGCCAGCCAGAATTCCGGCGAGGCCTCGTGGGCTGGCGCGGGCCTTTTGTTCCCGCTGCTGCCGTGGCTATACTCCGATGCGGTAAACAAGCTGGTCTTGATCGGCGCCAGCCTTTACCCAGCGCTTTGTGAGCGTTTGCATAGCGCCACCGGTATAGATCCGGAATATCAGCAAAGCGGTCTGCTGATACTGCCCAAATTTGATAGCGAAGCAGCGCAAGCCTGGTGTGCTGCTAATCATGTTGCAGCCGAGCCTGCACTTGCTTCGCAGCTCATTGTGCAGTCCTTGAGTCCCGGTGATGGCTTGTGGTTACCCACGGTTGGCCAGGTGCGCCCGCCGCACCTGCTCCAGGCCTTGCGTAAGGCGCTGGAAATACAGGGCGTTAAATTGCTCGAGCACACGCAATTGAAACCGCTGCCAGAACTAGAGCGTCTGGACGAGTGGGAAACGGTGCACGGTGAAAAGCTGCAAGCAGACAAGTTTGTGGTCACTTCAGGCGCGTGGAGTTTTGAACTGCTGCGTGCAAATGCCATGAAGCTCAACATCAAACCCATGCGCGGTCAGATTTTGCTCTATCAGCAGCCGGCTCAGGCACTGGAGCACATGGTTTATCGAGAAGGTTTTTATCTGGTGCCGCGTAAAGGTGGATTACTGCTCGCAGGCAGTACGCTTGAAGACGTGGGTTTTGATACGTCCACCACGGAAAGCGTTAAAAATGACTTGAGTGCGAAAGCTGAGGCTATTCTACCTGCGCTCAAAAATATGCCTATACTCAAGCACTGGAGCGGCCTGCGGCCAGGCACACCGGAAAACCTGCCGACAATTGCAGGGCATCCTATGGTGGAAAATCTTTATCTGAATACAGGCCATTTTCGCTATGGCCTGACCATGGCGCCATGCAGTTCCAAAATGGTCGCCGCGTTGATTTGTGGTGAGCAGCCTTTGCCTGATGTAAGACCATTCGCCATGAGTTGAGTCGCTTTCGCGCCTGATCTTGCAGCTTTAGTTGTCTGGCTCGCAATGTATCCGACCGTGCCCTCAAACCCCTTTATTTTCTCAAATCCAGCAAGCACAAAGATTCAGTGCAATCAGGATA
>JBDTOX010000071.1:0-13362 GCA_039933015.1 Methylophilaceae bacterium | reverse complement strand
CGCCCGCGGCCGGTCCGGGTATGTGTGCCGGCACGGCTTTGGCTACAGCGTGTTCGAGCATGATGAAGCCGGTATTGCTTCGGAACTGTTCACCTACGTCGCCATGGATGCTCCGGTGAAGTTCGTAGTGGTGAAGCTGCGCAACCATTCGGGGCGTCCGCGTCGATTGTCGCTGACGGGGTATTGGGAACTGGTGCTCGGTGAATGGCGACACTACAATCAGATGCACATCGTTACCGAAACGGATCTGCATAGCGGGTCGCTGTTTGCCCGCAATGCCTATGGCCGCGGATGCGCCAACCGCGTCGTCTTCGCGCAGGTCAGCGAGCTAGAGCGTACGATGAGCGGAAACCGTACAGAGTTTCTTGGCCGCAACGGCTCGCTGGCCAACCCGGCGGCTATGCACCATAAGCGGTTATCCGGCAAGACCGGTGCGGGTCTGGACCCATGCGCCGCGATACAGACCAAGATCGAACTGGCGGAAGGGCAGGAGCGCGAGATCGTGTTCGTATTCGGCGCAGCCAGTAACACTGCCGAAGCGCAACATTTCATACGGCGCTTCGGCGGACCGGCTGGCGCACGGGAGGCATTGGAAATGGTGTGGGAGCACTGGAACCGCACCTTGGATGCGGTGCACGTAGAGACGCCGGATCCTGCGCTGGACATACTGGCTAACGGCTGGCTGGTCTACCAGACGCTGTCCTGCAGGGTCTGGGGGCGTAGCGGTTATTATCAGTCTGGCGGTGCCTATGGTTTCCGCGACCAATTGCAGGACACCATGGCGCTGATCCATGCGACACCGTGGCTTGCCCGCGAGCAATTGATCCGTTGCGCCGAGCGCCAGTTCCCGCAGGGTGACGTGCAGCATTGGTGGCATCCGCCCAATGGGCAGGGCGTGCGCACACATTTCTCCGATGACTATCTGTGGCTGCCTTATGCAACCTGTCGTTATGTGCTGGCGACCGGAGATACGGGAGTGCTCGACGAGTCAGTACATTTCCTGGAGGGTCGCGAATTGAATCCGGAAGAGGAGGCTTACTACGACCAACCGCAACGCTCGGCTGCAGTGGCAAGCCTCTATGAACATTGCGTGCGTTCAATCAAACATGGTTTACGCTTTGGCAAACATCAATTACCGCTGATCGGCTGCGGCGATTGGAACGATGGCATGAATCTCGTCGGCCGTGATGGTGAGGGCGAGAGCGTTTGGCTGGCGTGGTTCCTGTACGATAACCTCCAGCTGTTTGCGGACCTGGCTCGTGGCCGGGACGACAAGACCTTTGCCGAGGTTTGTACGGGGCAGGCTGTGCTGCTGCGCAACAACATTGAGGCCAATGCCTGGGACGGCGGTTGGTATCGACGCGCATATTTCGATGATGGCACACCCTTGGGCTCGTCAAGCAATGACGAATGCCAAATCGATTCGATCAGCCAGAGTTGGGCGGTTATTTCAGGCGGCGGCGATCCTATGCGAGCCCGTCAGGCGATGGAGGCGGTAGACAAGCGCTTGGTGCGCCGCGATGCGCAGTTAATCCAATTGCTCGCCCCGCCATTCGATAAATCAGACCTTGAGCCCGGCTATATCAAGGGCTACGTGCCAGGTGTTCGCGAGAATGGTGGCCAATATACCCATGCCGCGATTTGGACCACGATGGCGTTTGCCATGTTGGGTGACAGGGAGCGAACGTGGGAATTGTTCGCCATGCTTAATCCCGTCAATCACGCTAGTCGACCGGAGGAGATGGAACGCTACAAGGTTGAGCCGTACGTTATGTGTGCGGATATTTACGTTGCGCCGCCACACACTGGCCGCGGCGGCTGGACTTGGTACACCGGGGCAGCGGGCTGGGCGTACAGGCTGGCCGTGGAAACGCTACTGGGCCTGCATCTGGAGGTTGACCGTCTGCGTATTGTCCCGTGTATTCCGGCCCATTGGGAATCGTACAAAATCCGTTACCGCTATCGCGAGACCTACTACCACATCACAGTCAGGCGCATCGGTGAAAAGTCAGAGCATGTGATCCGCGTGATGGTGAACGGTGTCGAAATAAATGGTGCCGTGGTAAATGTAGCCGGTGTGGATGGGATAGTACGATCGCAAGGCATGATTTCCCTTGTGGACGACCGTCGGGAGCACCACGTTCAGGTGGATTGGGGCTAAAGGCATTTTGAATTGTGCGTATCCTGGCCTTTGTGTCCTCTGGGTATTTGCGGGACGGCTAAGATCGCAAGGACTAAGATCATGGCGGCCTTCACCGCCATATAGCTAGCTAAAGCAACGCGGTTTAATCCGAGCCAGGATCGTTTACTGGGCAGCGCAGCGTCATGAACCGCCTCCCCATCCTATTGCTAGTAAATCAAAGACTATTCTGTTTTTTCGTATAAAAGAACCTCTACCTCAATGCCATGGACTGCGCTGTTCTCGCCCATGTCTGACTTGATTCCTGGATTTAGAACATTGATATTCGCCCGCGAAGGTTCGTATTTTGGCCAGCGGCCTTTGGGCATTAAGACTACACCACGTGGAAGGCTATCAGATATTGCAAGATTTACGACTAATTGACCTGTCTGATTCGCTACGCGTACCTGATCTCCTGTGTTTAAGGCACGATCGGCAGCATCATCCGGATGCATAAGGATGATGGCATTTTCTGCATGCATCCGAATTTTTGACACATTGCCAAAGGCACTGTTTGAAGTCCATGCGGATGCAGGTGACAGCAAACGAAGCAAACCATCTTTTGCTTTGTCGTCTGCAAGGGGTAAGGGGATACGCGGATAACCACTTTGCTCTGCGGCTGAAGATGCCAGTTCTATGCGGCCGGATGGGGTATTAAAAACATGGTTAGCGAATTGTATGCAAGGCTCTGCAGGGACAGGTATAGTGCCCTTGGCAGCCAGTGAACCGAACGTCTCGCCAAGATCAGCCTTTTGCATCAAAAATTCCAAGATATCTGCATCGCTTTCATACAACTCGGGTTCTGTGTAGCCCATTGCTCTGGCCAGGCGTCTGAAAATCTCCTGATTAGGCAAAGCCTGCCCAATCGGCTCCATCGCCTTAACTTGCGCAGACAGGGTTAAGTAAAAATATCCTGCCACTAGGTCATCAAACTCTAAAAAACTGGCGGCCGGCAGTACAAAGTCTGCATAATCCGCAGTATCAGTTAGAAACAAATCCGCTACTACAGTCAAAAGATCTTCACGCATCAAGGCATTTCTAAGCCGTTCCTGTTCTGGGCTGGATGCGGCAATGTTGATATTCCAGGCCAGCAACGCCCTGCTTTTTGTCGCATCTTCAAGATTGGCCGCGAGGTCCATGTGGCTGATGCGCGGCGGCGTTCCTGCGGAAAGATGAGGCGCCGTCAGATAGGCATCGTCTATATGCCGTTGTGGCAGATCCCAGTTCAGATAAAGAAAACCAGCACCTGCTTTTGCTAGATTGCCTGTCAAGGCAGGCAGCAGAGCGCAAGCACGCATGATGTTGCCTCCGCTAGGTTGACGTTGCAGGGCCTGGCCAAGCCACAAAAGAGAGGGCCCTTGAGCATAGAGCACGGCCACCTCTTCTATTAAGGCTGCAGGTACGCCGGTCATAGACTCACCCCATGCCGGAGTACAATCTGCCAGGACTGGCTCAATCTCTTCCCACCCGAGGGTGTAGGCTGTAACAAATTCGTGGGCTATCATGCCCTCACGATGGACGACATGCAGTATGGCATATGCTAGTGCTGCGTCACTTCCTGGAAACAGTTGCAGATGAATATCTGCTTTTTCTGCTGTTTCAGTTCGCACAGGATCTATCACTACCACCTTGGCCTTAGCATTACCCAACCAATGCTCATCGACATGCGGACCAGATATTGACGGGTTTGTCCCCCACACCAGAATACATTGCGTCGCATCGACCGTTCGCGGGTCAAATCCATTCAATGATGCCCCATAAACATAATTGAGCGCGACATGGCCCGCCATGTTGCAAATTGTGTCAGGATTGACTTCAGTGGCACCAAGTTTGTTAAAGAAACGTAATGGAAATAGAAAGGCAAGCAATGAAATAGTGCCGGTGTAGTGGGCATTGAATATAGCTTGGGGACCGACTGATGCTGCAATGTTATTTAATCGAGTGGCTATTTCCAAACATGCATCTTCCCACGATACTGGTTCAAACTGTCCCTGACCCTTAGGGCCAATTCTGCGCAAAGGTTGAGTAACACGTACGTTGTGATCTATCAATTCGTGGTTATAGGCGATAGAGCATTTTTTACAAAGCTTCCCTCGGCTCACTGGATGATTCGGATCCCCCTTGATCTTGATAACGGCATCATGTTTCTTGGTGACGACAATGCCACAGCTGTCGTAACAATCGCGAGGGCAAGTGGTAAGTATGGTCAAATCAGGTTCGGAATGCATTGCCATATTGAGCCTCTTTCGGAATTTCTCGGGTATGCGTGCTTCCGGCGGTATTATCCAATGCTTAAATGAATCAGGGCTGAGTGTATGCCGCCAAATATAATTGCTCAGGACAAAAATGAATCTACTCTAAAAGTGGTGCTTTTTAAAGTGCCAAACTTTAAGGCGGGAGTAAGGTAATACAGAGGGTTAATTTATATGGCGCGGGTTTTGCTGTCGCTATCCAACTGTTAGATACAACGAACGGTGCATCTGTAATTAATCCAATACAGGAATATGTATGTTTAAGGAAATATACGGGTTTTGATGCGCCCTTTGTCAGCGCTAATTTGACTGCGGATCAATTAAGCAGCGAGATGTAGGCGGAGAAAGTAGAGTTCATTGTTGACCGTCATGATCTGCCAACCGCAGAACTAAACTTGGAGCTGTTGGAAACAGCCATTATTGAACGTCCAGAAATAGCGCTTCTGGATTTGAACAAACTGATTGCCTCGGGTTGCAGTCTCGCACTGGATGATTACGGCCCTGGCTACTCCGGCTTAAATCGCCTGCATGCTACCTCATCGATACGCTGAAAATCGTTCGGGTATTCATTGCCAACCTCAGCACTTGGGGCTCTTATCTTCCCAACGCTGTCATCGCCGGTTATTTGGATCGGGCTACTTTTATTATTGCCGAGCAATTCCGCTATCGGATGCAACTCTTCGATGTGCTGTGAAACCACCTTGATGATGACTATGATGGGGATGCTCAGCAGCATGCCCCATATTCCCCATAGCCATGTCCAGAACAGCAGCGAGACAAACACTGCTGCTGCATTCATTTTGGCGATTCTGCCTGTCAGCCAGGTAGTCACAAAGATACCGATGAAAGTGGCAATCACGAGCGATATGCCGCCTACCGACGCGGCCATGAGTAAGGAATCGAACTGCAGGAAAGCCGCCATTCCCGTGGCCATTGCCGTGACCAAAGGGCCGAAGTAGGGGATAAGATGTAGCAGGGCGGCAGCGACCGCCCATGCGCCCGCGTTCTCCAGACCAAGCCAGCTGAGTACACCCCAGGTGAGTACACCTACTAGCGCATTGGTGAGTAGCAGCATGAACATGTAGTCCTGGATGGAATTATTGATGTCATCGAGAATGTTTACAGTAATTTTTTTCCTTGATAACGATGGTCCGGCAAGCCTTACCAGCTTGCGTTTAAAGATATCTCCCGACAGCAAAAGAAAATAGGCCAGAAAAATCACCATCATGGCCTGACCGGCAAATACCAAAACCCCCCTGGAGCCCGACCAGAGAAAAGTGCCAACTTTGAAAGGGCTGGAGTCAATGACAACGTGCGTGGCGCGCTGGCCCGGTGGAGTGCCTGCCACTGCGCTCGTGGCCTTTTCCACGGTTGTAGCCGCATTTTGCATTTTTTGTATATTACTCAGGGGACCTTTCTGCATACGCAAGACCTCAGCAGAAAGCTTGTTGGCTGCCTCGGGTAACTGGGTGATGATGGACTGTATCTGGTTGCGCAGGGAGTACGCGCCAAACACTATGGCCCATATGACAATGGCCATGACGATGGTAGCCCCCACCATGCGCGGTATTCTAATTTTCACCAGCCACTCGACAAGAGGGTTGAGGGTGTAGGCCAGAAGTATCCCCAGCAACAGGGATATTACAAAGCTCTGTGCCCAATCCAATGCATATATCAATGCGACTGTGGCGATGATGCGTAGCGCCAGACCGCGCGCTTCTACTGCCAAGCCTGATGGCGATGGCGGCAGTGTAGCGCCTGATATGTCGACTGGAAGATTGGGATGGCTTGCTGCGGGCTGGTTTTCAGTATTCATGATGGGCTCGCTTATTAAAAGGGCGATAGGATATTAATCGCGTATGCTGCTGCACTGAGTTACTGATGGGTTTCTGTCAGAGGCTATGTTAAAGATTCAGTCAGAATAGCATCCAATCCAACTAGTTGTTATTTTGGTTGGCCCATAACTTGCTGGATGCCGTTAAAAAATTCTGGTTTGTTAATGGATATGTGATTAAGCTGCCCATGCCATTTCAGTAAATTATGATTGGTGTGAATTAGGTTAAAATAAATGAACAAGCTCGCAAAATAATAACAAGATTGCTGATTTTCTAGTCTGCTGATAATAAACATATGATCCCTGATAATCTGTCCCAAAAAGTCCAGAGCGAAGTAGTGGACAGCCTGCTGGAAAGCTTACTGATTCTTTGCCGCATTCATGGTGTCGCTATCACTCGAGGGGCTCTGGCTGCAGGTCTGCCGCTGCGTGATGGGCGCCTCACCCCCGCCTTGTTTAGCCGCGCTGCTGCGCGCGCCAATCTGGTCAGCAGTGTGCTCAAAAAACCGCTGGAAGCTATTCGAAATGAATTCGTGCCGGCAATTTTACTGCTGGAGCAGGAGGAAGCTTGTCTATTGCTCGGTTGGGATGCTGATAAGAAGAATGCGCGCGTGGTATTCCCGGAATTGGGCGATGCGGAAATACGCATGCCCATCGCAGAGTTGGCTGCCAGATATGATGGCTATGCGATTGTTGCCAAACAAAAATTTACATTTGATGAGCGCGCGCCATCTGTGGGTAAAGTGCATCTGAAGCATTGGTTCTGGGGTACCCTGGCAGAAAATAGCCGTATCTATCGGGACATCATGCTGGCGGCTTTTTTGATCAACATGTTTGCTCTGGCCATGCCTGTTTTCACAATGAATGTTTATGATCGTATTGTTCCTAACCGATCTCTGGAAACCCTGTGGGTAATGGTTCTCGGCGTGATGCTGGTGGTTGGGGCTGATTTTACGTTGCGCACCATGCGCGGCTACTTTCTTGATTGGGCAAGCCATCGGATAGATGTGAAACTCTCAGCGCGCATTATGGAGCAGGTATTAGGTGTGCGGCTTGAGCAGAGACCCAATTCGGTCGGTTCGTTTGCCTCCAATCTGCGATCGTTTGAAACTGTTCGTGATTTCATCACTTCCGCCACAATTACGACACTGATCGATATTCCTTTCGCGCTGATTTTCATTCTGGTCATGGCCTGGATTTCCTGGTCCATGGTAATTCCAGTTTTGGCGGGCTCGGTCATTATGCTGATCTACGCTTTAAGCGTACAAACCAAAATGCACGAACTTTCAGAAACCATGTATCGCGCCAGTGCTATCAGAAACGCCACATTAATCGAAAGTCTTGTGGCTCTGGAAACGGTCAAGGCGCTAGGTATCGAAGGTTATATGCAGCGCAAGTGGGAGAAAAGCGCTAACTTTCTAACCGAGGTGAGCGGCAAGCTGAAATTGCTGGCAGCTTCGATTAATAATGGGGCGATGGGTATTCAGCAGGTGGTAACGGTTCTGCTGGTGTTGCTGGGCGTGTATCTGGTGATTAATGGCGATCTCACCATGGGCGGCCTGATAGCCTGCACCATGCTCTCTTCCCGTGCGCTTGCGCCGGTCTCGCAAGCAGCGGGATTAATGACGCAATATCATAATGCTTCGACCTCGCTTACCTCGCTTGATGAGGTGATGAAAAAACCGGTCGAGCGTCCTCTGGATTCCAACTTTTTATCGCGCCCGGCTTTCGCTGGTGGTATTGAATTTCGCGATGTAAGTTTTAGCTATCCCGGTACGGATGTTAATGCGCTGAAGAATGTTTCATTCCGTATATGTGCGGGTGAGCATGTGGCTATTCTGGGGCGCATGGGGTCAGGTAAAACCACCTTGCACAAGTTGATCCTGGGCCTTTACCAGCCCACCGCAGGGGCGATCCTGATTGACGGTATAGACGCGCGCCAGATAGATCCCGCTGAGCTCAGGCGCAGTGTGGGCTATGTACAACAAGACACCAATTTGTTCTTTGGCTCCATGCGGGAGAACATTGCCATTGCTTATCCACATGCCGATGATGCGCAAGTGCTGGCCGCAGCCCACATTGGCGGTATTGATGATTTTATTAACACCCACCCCAAAGGTTTTGATATGTCCGTGGGCGAGCGTGGGGAAACGCTTTCCGGCGGGCAGAAGCAGGGTGTGGGCATTGCGCGCGCAGTCATCACGAACCCCTCCATTATTTTGCTGGATGAGCCTACGAGCGCGATGGACCACTCTGGTGAAGAGCTGGTGAAAAAACGGCTTATGGAGCTGGCTGTGGGTAAAACCTTGATGGTGATTACCCATCGTTCATCTTTGTTTGATTTGGTTGATCGAATTATCGTGATTGATGGCGGCAAGATAGTCGCAGATGGCAACAAAGAGCAGGTTATTGAAGCATTGCGTACTGGCAAGGTAGGGAAATCGCAATGAGTGAAGGACTTTTTAATGTTCTGGGCAAACTACATAATTTTTTCAAGAATCGCGCTTGGCTGACCGCTCCGCTACATCGACTGCTGGATAAATGGGCTTCCCACGCTACCAAAGAAGAGTTGGAATGGGGAGAGGAGGCTGACTTGGCAATAATAGAACAGGCTCCTTTGCGCGCCAAAAAATTGCTGTACTGGATTGCCGGCATTCTGGTGGTACTTCTGTTATGGGCGGGTGTTACCAAGGTGGACGAGGTGACTAGGGGAGAGGGCAGGGTTACTCCTTCGCGGCAGGTACAAGTGATTCAGTCCCTGGATGGCGGTATTGTTACTGAACTCCTCGTGCGTGAAGGGCAAACGGTTTTAATTGGAGACCCATTAGTGCGTATTGATGAAACGCGAGCCATTTCCTCACTACGCGAGAATCGTGGCCAATATTTATCTCTGGTTACCAAGCAGGCCCGTCTGAAGGCTTTGGCAGACAACGCTGATTTCAAACCGCCACAGGAGGTACTGGCTGAAAACCCTGCTATTTATGAACAGGAGCGCGCGTTTTATTTATCCAGCAAGGAGCAGCTTGCCTCTCAAATTGGGATTGCACGGGATCAAGTGAGGCAGCGAGAGAAAGAGCTGGTAGAAGCCCGGGCCAAGAGTGAGCAGGCTGAAAAAGGTCTTGAACTGACCAGCCGGGAGCTGGCGGTTACCAAACCGCTTGAGAGTAGTGGCGCAGTATCCGAGGTCGATTTGTTACGTTTGGAGCGTGATGTTTCGAGATTGCGAGGTGAACGCGATCAGGCCCGTGCTCAAATAGGGCGCATTCAATCAGCCATCAGCGAAGCCGAACGCAAAATTAATGAAATTGAACAAAACTTCCATAACAAGGTGGGTGAAGATCTCTCGGAAAATACTGCCAAGCTGAATAGCTTGGTGGAAACCAGCGTGGCGTTGAAGGATAAGGTCAAGCAGGCAACGCTTAAATCCCCCGTTAATGGCACGGTTAGCCGGCTTTACTTTAATACGGTAGGCGGCGTGATTGAGCCCGGGAAACCCGTGTTGGAGGTCGTACCTACGGATGATGCGCTGGTCCTGGAAACCAAAATCCAGCCCAAGGACATCGCCTTTATACGGTTGCTGCAAAAAGCTACCGTAAAGCTCACCGCATACGACTATACGATTTACGGCACGCTTGATGCCATTGTGGAAAATATATCAGCAGACTCGGTCGTGGACGAAAAAGGCAACGCCTTTTATGTGGTGCGGGTGCGCACTTTACGTTCCAGTTTGGGTAAGGATTTGCCAATTATTCCCGGTATGGTGGCCCAGGTGGATATCATGACGGGCAAAAAATCCGTACTTTCCTATTTGCTGAAGCCTGTCCTTAAAGCCAGGTCTTACGCCTTTACTGAACGATAATGCGCAATTTATTTATTTGCCCGCGTAACAACCTGTTGGGCAACTGGTCTGGTGCCTGTTCCGATGCGGTGGTTTATCCCTCGCTTTCAGCGGTTCTGTCATCGAAAAAGGACGAGTACCTGTTCTGGCTCCATGCGGATATTGATAGCCAGCAATGGATTGTCGCGTCCATCTCGCAAATTCTCCGGGATTTCTACAACCCCAAAATAGTGGTGTTGGCAAATAGCCCCGACCAGAGCGAAGCGCTGCTTGCGTTAAGCCAGGGAGCGGTAGGCTATTGCCATGCTTATAGCCCGCCGGAGGTTCTCGTTGAAGTGAGAACGGTCATCAGCCACGGTGGTGTATGGCTTGGACGTGAATTACTGCAGCGTCTGATCGCTGTGAGTACGGGGCTGGTGGGCAATAAATCCAGGCAGGTGGCAGAGTCCCTGGCGCTTTTGACGCAACGGGAAAAAGAAGTTGCAGTTGAGGCAGCGAAGGGACGCAGTAACAAGGAAATCGCAAAGTTACTCGACATTACCGAGCGCACAGTCAAAGCGCACCTCTCTTCCAGTTTTGAGCGACTGGGGGTCAAAGACAGGCTCCAGCTGGCTTTGCTACTCAACGATAAATCGTCGCGTTGAATCGAGCGGTTTATATTGTTCTTCAGGACAATATCTTTAGCTTTTCAAATCTTATCTAATACGCACAAGAGCAGTAATTTTCATAACAAAAGCTGAATTTAGGGGTGTCGCATGGCAACTGTCGGAACTGTCGTGGCAAAGAATGGCGAAGCGTTCGTCGTCAATGAGAGCGGCGTTAAGAAGACCTTGCAGCTGGGTGACACGGTCCAGCTTGGCGACACCATCATCACGCCCCCCGGAATCATCGTCGAGCTCCGGCTTGTTAATGGAAAAACGATAGAGATATCTTCAAGCGAAACAGTCAAGTTCACGCACGAGTTGGTGGATTTCATGCAACCCGATTCGAGTGACAGTGCTGTTGACCAGGCCACCATCCAGACCGTTATCAAAGCTATTGAAGAAGGCCGGGATATCAATGAGGTTATCGAAGAAACTGCGGCGGGCCTAAACGGTGGTGGCGATAGTAATAGTTACGGTTTTTCTTTCGTTGATCTGCTGAGAATTGATGAGGTATTAAACGCATTTCATTTTGAATTCGATAGGGTTTCCCAAAATTCGGTAAATTCGCAGCAAGCGCCGGAGGTGGGTGGCCAATTCACTACTGCTTTACTCGAAGCCAGTTCTAGCGTTAGTACCACAAATAATCCGGGCGCTACTCCAACTATCACGGTTAACAGCATCACCGCCGACAATATCGTCAACGCTGCCGAAGCGGGTGGCTCAGTCAATGTCACGGGTACGGTCGGCGGTGGTGCCAAAGTTGGCGACACCGTCACTTTAAGTATTAACGGCCAGACCTACACCGGCCTCGTGACCGCTGGCAATACCTACAGCATAGCCGTTGCTGGTAGCGATCTTGCTGCTAGTACTGGCCTTGTTGTCAGCGTTGCCACTATCAACGCAGCTGGTATCACGGCTACGGCCAGTACAGCGCATAGCTATGCAGTGGACACAGTGGCCAGCGCTCCTACCGTCGCCCTCACCACCGACAGCGGCAGCTCCAGCAGCGACGGCATCAGCAAGGTCGGCACGCTCAGCGTGAGCGGCATCGAAGCCGGCGCCAGCGTGCAATACAGCATAGACGGCGGTACCAGTTGGAGCCCCGGCTTTACCGCCACAGAAGGTACGAACACGGTCCAGGTACGCCAGATCGATGTTGCCGGCAACGTCTCCGCTGCCAGCAGCATCAGCTTTACGCTCGACACCACGCCACCGGCCGCAACACTCAGTCTTGCCGCGATCACGGCTGATAACATCATTACCGCCAGTGAAGCCGGTGGCAGCATTACGGTCAGTGGTAGTGTCAGTGGCGAATACACAGTAGGCGATAGCGTCACCTTGAGTATCGGCGCTGGTACTTATACCGCCAGTGTAGGCATTGGCGGTGGCTTTAGTGTGAGCGTACCTGGCAGCGTGCTGGCAGCTCACAGTTTGGTTAGTGCCAGCCTCACGACGACTGACACTGCTGGCAATAGCAGCACCGTCACTGCTAGCCACAGCTATGACAATGCACCTGTCGCCATAGACGATACCGCCAGCGTTACAGAATCTGGCGTTAACCCAGGCAATACTAGTTTTGCAGGCACCCCGAGCGCTACTGGCAATGTGCTCACCAACGATACCGATGTAGATATCGGCGACACCAAGACCGTAAGCGCCGTCAATGGCGCAGCTGGTAATGTTGGTGTCACGCTGGCTGGCACCTATGGCACTTTCAGCATTGCATCTGATGGTACTTACACTTATACACTTAACAACGCTGACACTGATACCAATGCACTGGCGCAAGGGGCGACCGGTACCGATGTCTTTACCTATACGGTTCGAGATGCGAGTGGCGCTACCAGTACGGCAAATCTTACAATTACGGTCACTGGCACAAACGATGCGCCAGTTGCAGTGGCTGATTCTGTAGTCATAGGCTCACCATCACTGAGCGCGAACGGCAATGTGCTCACCAATGATACCGATGTGGATACCGGCGACACCAAGATTGTCAGTGCCGTCAATGGTGCTGGCGGCAATGTCGGGTCTACCATTAATGGTTCCTATGGAACCATCCAGATTGCTGGCGATGGTTCCTATGTATACAACGTTGATCCGTTAAATCCAGCAGTGCTAACCATGGGCGTTACTGACTCATTGACAGACACGTTCGCCTACACGGTGCAAGATGCAAACGGCGCCACCAGCAGCACAAACCTCACTGTTACCATCACTGGGTTGAATCAGGCGCCTACCGTTGTTGCTGATACGGCAGCCGTGCAGGAAGACGGCACTACTACAGCGATCGGCAACGTGCTGGCCAATGATAATGACCCAAATAACGACATCTTGACCGTCAGCCAAGTAAATGGTGTTGCTGGTAATGTGGGTAGCGCAGTCACTGGCACTTATGGTTCTGTGAGTATTGCAGCCAATGGCGCTTACATTTATACCCTCAATAATGCCGCTGCCAATGTTCAGGCGTTGGGAGCAGGGCAGACCGTAACCGATGTGTTTACCTACACGGCCAGCGATGGTAATGGCGGCACTGCCAGCACTTCCTTAACTGTTACGGTCACCGGCACCAATGACGCCGCCGTCATCAGCGGCACCAGCAGCGCCAGCATTAC
>JBDTOX010000070.1:0-12096 GCA_039933015.1 Methylophilaceae bacterium | reverse complement strand
TGGATAAAAGAATGACGCAGAGATTGACTAGGCCAAGACCCATCACCCAGTAAAAGAATCGCCGTACTTCCGTGCCTGGGCTTGGGTTGTCGGGTTTAATCGGCATGCATGCCAACAACAATGATGGCCAACCGGAGGCGCCCGCAACCTTGCCGATAATGATGGCAATCAGTGTCAGGATCAGCCCCTGCATGCCGTAATCCGACAGGAAACTGCCTAACACCTGATCCCCTATGATATGCGCCTTATCGATCAGGCCATGTGATAACTGCAGATAGGCACGTTGTAAAACGGTGAATGACTCATCCAGTCGCCCGAGGTCGCTAAATTTGAGGCTGGGGATCGTCAGCAGGCCGAGTATTACCGTAACTGCCCCTAATAAAGTCAGGGATTGGGCCGCGGCAAGGTGTTTGACACGCTCGCGCAAGCTGCACTCTGTGCGGGTCAGCATAATGAAGGGCAGTAGCATCAGATAAGTGATCCCTTCAACCCTAAAGAGCACGGCAACGATGGTGCATACTTGCCATAGCAGGCTGTCCTGCCAGCGATTCTGTTTGTAAAATCGCAATAGGAACAGCAGGCTACATAAATAGAATGCCCAGAATCCTTGGTCGCGCATAATCATGGGCAGGATGTCACGGGTGATATAGGTGCAACTGAACAGCAGCAGAGCGCCCGCCCAAAGCGTTTTACTGTGGCCGCCTGCTTCGATGATGAGCCGGCAGAAGGCGTAGCTGGCCAACATGTAAAGCGGTACGGAAAGCAGTAGCGCTGAGTATTGGAGATTCAGGCCGGTCAGTTGATGTACAAGTGTTATCAGGGCCGGATACAACGGCCAATGATAGAGCGCGATGCCATCTTTCCAGGCGCCGATGGAAAACAGGCGCGCCACTTCCAAATAAAGTACGGAGTCATCGCCGATGCGGCCGCCTTCCAGGAGAATGAGCCATGAGGCGACGAGCCCGGAGACCAGCGTCACAAACCAGATGACGCATTTTGTGTTGGGTGGGTTTTTGAATGTGTTAGAGAAAAGTCTTGTCAGCATATTTTATAAAAAAATTCATTAGCCAAGAATTCTTTTGTATTTTGCAGAGATGTTTTTGGCATTTAAATACGCTCAATCCGACAATAGTTCTTGAGAGACCATTTCCGGTTTTATTTCCTTGAGGCATTTCAAATGCCCCAGCGGGCATTCGCGCTTGAAGCATGGGCTGCATTCAAGATTGAGGTAGAGGATAGTCGCTTGCGCACTCATAGGCGGCGTATGGTAGGGATCTGACGAGCCAAAAATGGAGACCAGTTTTTTATCCAGTGCAGCGGCGACGTGCATGAGGCCGGAATCGTTGCTGACCACGGCGCTGGTGAGCGACATTAAATCAATCGCTTCGCCCAGCTTGGTCTTGCCGCCGAGGTCCAGGCATTTGCCCCCGGCAAGTGCATTGATCTCCGCAGTGACTGGTACATCCTTATCCGAACCAAACAACCAGACTTCCCAGCCTTGAATGAGCGCCTCCCTTGCGACCTCAGCATAATAGGCAGCCGGCCAGCGCTTGGCTTCGCCGTATTCTGCGCCCGGGCACAGCCCTAACACCGGTTTTTTTGTCACTGCATGGCCCAGGCGCTGTAATGTCTGCAGTGCACTGTCCGTGTTGGCAATGAGATGTGGCAAAGGATGGTTTTGTGCCAAGGGTTGGTCGGGCTCCTGGCCCAGCACCACAAAGCGGTCGACGGTACGCGGCAGCACATTTTTATCCAAGGGACGAATGTCGTTGAGCAAGCCATAGCGGAATTCGCCGAGAAAGCCGGTACGGCGTGGAATGCCTGCGGCAAACGGCAGTACGGCTGATTTGAGCGAGTTGGTCAGCAGGATGGCTTGCTGGTAGCCGCGGTTTTTCAGGCTGCGGCCAAAGCGGATACGCTCACCCAGTGCCAATTGCCCATGTTTGAACGGCAATGCGATAGCTTCATGCACTTCCGGCATGCGTTCCAAGAGCGGTAACGTCCATGTGGGTGCTGCAACATCAACAATGGCATCTGGCTGTTGCGCCTTGAGTGTTTTGAACAGGCTTTGGGCTAGCACCATGTCGCCGACCCAGGCCGGGCCGAGAACCAGAATCTTGGGTGTAGACATTAGACTTTAGCTGGCAAGTTTTTCAATAATGCCGCTGGTGCTGCGTCCGGGCACGATAGGAATCAAAGCCACCTGACCGCCCCAGGATTTGACCTCGACGCCACCAATGACCTGGTCTTCAGTGTAATCACTACCTTTGACGATGACATCGGGCCGGAGTGCATGGATCAATTTGAGCGGGGTATCTTCATCAAACAGGATAACCGCATCCACGACTTCCAGCGCCGCTAGTACGCGCGCACGGTCAGCCTCATGGATGACTGGGCGGGTAGGGCCTTTGAGTGCGCTGACCGAGCGGTCAGTATTAAGGCCCAACACCAGGCGGTCGCCGGTCTTGCGTGCAGCTTCCAGATAGGTGACATGTCCTGCGTGCAATAAATCAAAACAGCCATTGGTAAAAACGATACGTTCACCGCGAGCGCGCCAAAGACTGACTTTGGCTTTTAAGTTATCCAGGTCGCACACCTTGTCGGCTTGTACGACCGAGTTTTGCGTAACCAGTTCATGCAGCAGGTCTTCCCAGGTAATCGGCACCGTGCCTACCTTGCCCACGACGACGCCAGCGGCGATATTGGCGAGATGCAAGGCCTCCTGATGGTCAAGGCCATGTATGATGCCGGCAGCCAGCGTAGCGATGACGGTATCGCCGGCACCAGAGACATCGAACACCTGCTTGGCTGTCGCAGGGATATGTAAAATCTGCTGGTCTTCGATTAAGGAAATGCCTTCCTCGCCGCGGGTGACAGCCAGAAACTCAAGGCCTAGCGCCACACGTAATTTTGCAGCTTCTGCCAGTAATGTCTCGCTGTCTAATGCACTTACGCTGCATGCTTCCGCGGTTTCCCGCTTATTGGGGGTGAGTGCGGTGGCGCCATGGTATTTATTGAAATTGCGTCCCTTAGGATCAACCAATACAGGGATACCCATCTGCCGGGCCTGCTTGATGACTTCCTGGCAGAGTGCGGTGCTCAGTACGCCTTTTGCATAGTCCGACAGCACCACTACAGCGGGACGCTCTTGGAGTTGGCTGGTCACCAACTGTTGCAGTTGCCGGGTTTCCGCTTCGCTAAAAGCTTCACGGCTTTCCTGGTCCAGCCGCATCATCTGTTGATGTCCGCCCAGAATCCGCGTTTTTGTGGTGGTGGGGCGCGGTTCCGATTGCAGGATGCCCTGAGCACCAATGCCGATCTCGGCAATCATTTGCAACAGGGTGGCGCCATCGGCATCGTTACCAACGCAACCGGCTATGCGCGTGGCAATGCCTAGCTCAGAGAGATTGGCTGCTACATTCGCAGCACCGCCTGCGCGTTCATTTTGCTTTTTAAGCAGAACTACCGGCACTGGGGCTTCAGGTGAAATTCTTTCAACTTCGCCAATCAGGTAACGGTCCAGCATCAGGTCACCGATAACCAGTGCCCACCGTGTTTGATCTTTCTTGCTGAAGCCATTGCGAACGGTGTCAAGCAGGCGCTGCTGCATAGATTATTCAGCCTCCACTAGCTCGCATACGACATGGCCGATAAAAATGTGAGCCTCCTGAATGCGTGGCGTATTGCTGGATGGTATGGCGAGGTTGAAATCACACAGGTCCGCCAGTTTTCCGCCGGAAGCACCGGTCATTGCAACCGTGGTGGCGCCAATCTGTTTGGCAGTTTCCATGGCGCGCACAACATTGGCGCTGTTGCCTGAGGTAGACATGCCTATCACGACATCCAGCGGGCCACATAGTGCTTCTACCTGACGTGAGAAGATGAACTCGAATCCGTAATCATTGCCTACCGAAGTCAGGATGGAAGTGTCGGTGGTCAGTGCAATCGCAGGCAGGCCGCGGCGTTCGCGCTTATAGCGACCGACGATTTCCGCCGCAATGTGCTGACTGTCGGCAGCGCTGCCGCCATTGCCCATGAGCAGGATCTTGCCGCCGTGCTTCAGGCAGTCGCGCAGGCGCTGCGCCAACGCGCTGATCTGTGGCAATAGCGAATCCAGTTGCATCATAACGGCCTGGTGCTCGGCCAGCGCGCTACGTAATGTTTCAATATTGTTCATAAGTTTGTCTTAGCAATAAGGATCAGGCTGCATCAGGTAATTTTGTACATAGTCGCGCACGCCGTCCTCCAGTGAATGAAATGGTTGGGTATAGCCTGCCGCGCGCACCTTGGACATGTTGGCTTGGGTAAAATACTGATATTTGCCATGTAAGTCTTGTGGCATGTCGATATAAGTAATCGAGGGTTCACGGCCCATGCTGGTCATCACCGCCGTGGCTAAATCTTTAAATGCACGCGCCTGGCCGGTCCCTATATTGTAAATCCCGGATTTATCAGGGTGCTGCAGAAAGTGGGCTACTACTGCAGCGGCATCTTTGACATAGACGAAATCACGTAGTTGCATGCCATCTGCATAGCCCGCAACGTGGCTTTTGAACAGCTTGACGGTGTCACGCTCGTTGACCTGTTTGAAGCTATGCTGGGCCACACTGGCCATGCGTTCCTTGTGGTATTCATTAGGGCCGTAGACATTGAAGAACTTGAAGCCGCACCATTGAGGAGGAGTAGGCAATTTATCTTTTACCTGCCTTAACACCCATTGATCAAAAAACTGTTTGGAATAGCCATAGCCATTGAGGGGGCGTAATTGATCTATTTTGCTTTCATCGTCGTCATAACCCACCGCCCCATCGCCATAGGTTGCTGCAGAGCTGGCGTAGAGCAACGGCACGCTGCGTTCGGCACACCAGGCCCACAGCTGCTGGCTGTAACGAATGTTGTCGCGGACTAATTTATTGAAGTCACGCTCAGTGGTGGCGCTGATGGCACCCATGTGGATCACGGCCTCGACATGACTGGCATCCTGCAGCCAGGGTAGCAGTTCGTCTTTATCCAGGTAGTTGGCATAGCGCCTGTGGCAGAGATTCTGCCACTGTTCAGGATGATGGATGTGATCGACAATCACGATATCATCCCGGCCCAGCACCGTGTTGAGATGCCAGGCGATCATGCTGCCTATCATGCCGGCACCGCCGGTGATTACGATCATTCGGTTAAATCCAGTTGGCTAAATCACAAGTATAGCAAAGGCGTCCACTTTTTCGGTTTTCAAAGCTAGGCTCCCAAGGCCTTTGCCCGCAGACTGGTCATTTCAGATGCTTGTTGCGCGGCCGCCCTGTCCCACTCGCGGCTTACCCAGCCTTGCAGATTGTCCAGGGCGATGTCACACATGGCATCAATCCAAATTTCACGCTCGTTTAGCGCGGGAATGTAATGAAACTCACCTCCGCCTTTGGCGATGAATGTGGTTTTGCCTTCTATGGCAATTTCTTCCAGAGTTTCCAGGCAATCACTGGCGAAGCCCGGGCAGACGACGTCCACGCGCTGGAGTTTCTGTTTGCCCAGCTCTTCCAGCGTCGTGGCCAGATAAGGTTTGAGCCACTCGGCTTTGCCAAAACGTGACTGGAAGCAAATGAGGTATTGGCTTTTTTCCAGCCCCAGCGCCTCAGCGAGCAGGCGGCCAGTCTTGTGGCATTCGCAGTGGTATGGGTCGCCCTTGTCGAGGGTGTAGCGTGGCACACCGTGAAAGCTGATGATAAGTTTTTCCGGGCGGCCATTGATATCCCAGTACTGACGCACACTTTGCGCCAAAGCGGCGATATAGGCCGGATGATCGTGGTAATTGCGGATGCTGCGCATGGCGGGCACATTGCGGCTATGCTGCAACACCTCCCAGACTGCATCCATGGCTGAGGCGCTGCTGCTAGCCGCATATTGCGGATAAAGCGGGAAAACCAGGATGCGGTTGCAGTTTTGCGCTTTGAGTTTTTCGATGGCCGAAGCAATCGAGGGGTTGCCATAACGCATGCCGAATTCAACGCAGAATGGGGATGCAATGCGGGTGCCGAGATAGCCCTGAAACAGCTTGGCTTGGCGCTGGGTATGCACCACCAGGGGTGAGCCGTCATTAGTCCATATACGCGCGTATTTTTCAGCCGACTTGCGTGGACGCACGTTCAGGATGATGCCGTTCAGAATCAGCCACCAAATGGCGCGCGGGATTTCAACTACACGCCTGTCGCTCAGGAACTGCTTGAGATAGCGCCTGAGGGCTGGGGCAGTTGGCGCATCCGGTGTGCCAAGGTTCGCCAGCAGGATGCCGACGCGGGGCTGATCGCCGTGGGAGCGGGGCGGTTCAGTATTGTAGTAAGCCATGAATTAACCTATGTAATCTCTGCAAAACATTTTGTTTGCCATATCGGCGCTGTTCATCCGCTCAAAAATCCTCAATTACTTATTTGTAAGCGCCGGTTTTGTCGTGCATGCGCGCCTTATTCTGGCTGCGCTTCGTGTTCTGGCTACGCTTGGATGTTTTGCAAGGATACTATCCATTAGAGAGGGCGTTGGAGAGCAGTTTTGCCGTGACATCGACAATCGGGATCACGCGCTCGTAAGCCATGCGCGTGGGGCCGATCACGCCCAGCGTGCCGACCACCTCGCCATTGGCCTCATAAGGCGCGGTGACCATGCTGCATTCATCGAGGGGCAGGTAGCCGGATTCGCCACCTATGAAAATCTGGATGCCTTCTGCGCGTTGGCTATTGTCGAGTAATTGCAAGAGCGTGGTGCGGCGCTCGAAGATTTCAAACAGTTTGCGCAGGGAAGTGACATTGGTTGAGAGATCATCCACTTGCAACAGGTTACGTTCGCCGGAAATGACTACGCCATCCTTATCTTGATCAAGTGCTTTACTGCTAGCTTCCAGCGCTGCCGCCATGAGGCGCGTCATGTCTGACTGCACTTGCTTGAGCTCGTCATGCAGCTTGTTCTGTACCTGCTCAAATGTGCTACCAGCATAGTTCTGATTGAAAAAGCTGGTGGCTTGAGACAGTTCAGCGGATGAGTATGGCTTATCTGCCACGATGATACGATTTTGTACATTGCCGTCAGAAGTCACGATGATGAGCAAAATGCGCTTTTCCGACAGCGGCAAAAACTCCAGATGGCGGAAGGCGATGCTTTTGCGTTTGGGAATCATCACCAAACCGGCGAATTGCGTCAGGCTGGAAAGCAGGCCTGCGGCAGAAGAGATTAGTTCTTGCGGATCGGGAGATGACAGCTCGTATTCCAGGCGCTGAATTTCCTGCGTTTGCAGGGGCTTTACAGTCAGCAGCGTGTCAACAAAAAAGCGATAGCCGCGTTGCGTAGGTATGCGTCCGGCCGAAGTGTGCGGGCTGGCAATAAAACCTAGTTCTTCGAGATCCGACATAGCATTGCGAATGGTTGCGGGGCTTAAATCCAGCCCTGAGCACTTGGAAAGTGTGCGCGAGCCTACCGGCTGGCCATCACTTATGTAATGTTCAACCAGTGTCTTAAGGAGGATTTGCGCGCGTTTGTCCATGTGAAAATTATCCGGCACCTGCTGCTGGAGCGCAACCTGCATTCAGCGAATTTGAAGGTATATGCAAGGCGGGTTAGTGCTTCGCCTGTTCAGGTGCGGGGTTGTTCTTTTTTGTAAAGAATTTGCCCAGATCGTATATGACATCTCTCATGACGGGTTGTTTCTTCTGCAATAACTGGCTTGCCTGGTCTGCAGGTAAAGGCTGATCATTGCTCAGCGTTGCCCGCGCGCCACCGAAGCTTTTAATATTGACTGGCTGCGTAATTTTGATCTCATTATCAATAAAGGTGATGCGGTCCCAATCCGAAACATAGGTATGGCTGCGCTTTTCACTGGAGAACAGGTTGTAGCCAGTGGAGTAGTCGGCAGCAGGATTGCGAACGCCCAACAGCGGCATCAGGGTCGGCACCACATCCATATGGCTGGTCATTTGATCGCTTACGCGGGCCTTCATCCCCGGCGCCCAGATCACGAGCGGAGTGCGTATCTGTTCATCAACGAAGGTGGAGTTATGTCCCCAGAAGCCATGCTCCATAAACTCTTCTCCGTGGTCGCCGAGCAGAATGACTATAGTGTTATCCATTAGATTGTGTGCTGCCAGATAGTCGAAAATCCTGCCAAACTGGCTATCCAGATGGTGCACTGAGTTGATATAGCGATTTTTGATATTGACGATATCCTTGGCCAGTTCATCCTTGCTTAAGCTGGCATAGTTGATATCGTCACGGTATGGGCGGCGAATGACGCTTTCCGGCGGGAAATAGTAGCGCGCATGCGGCGATTCAAAGAACATGAAGGTGAAAAATGGCTTAGCAGTGTCGCGTTTGTGGATAAAGTTCAGCAGGTTTGTCACATTGTCCTTATCCTTGACCCAGCCCTGCCCCCCTTCCAGCCAATGCAACTGATCTGCAGGTACCTTGCTGAAGATAGTCTTGTCGAATTCAGGGTAGGAAAAACGGGCGCTGGTGTATAAGCTCATTTGGTAATTTTGCTGCTGCAGCACGTCGATAATGGCAGCGCCGCGCTGTTCGCGCAGGAAGGGGAACCAGTAGTTGCCAGGTATGCCCATGAACATGGTAAACACGCCCATGCGTGTGCCATTACCGCCGCTGTAGTTGTGGGTAAAGCGGCTGGCACCAGCGGCAAATTTCCAAGTATTCGGCATGATTTCTGGGTCCAGCATGTCGGCCCGCCAAGATTCGGATGCCAGCCATACAATGTTATAAGGCTTGGCCGGAGGCGCAACGTTAAGCGGGGCAACGGGGTAATTCAGCTTGCCTTTCACGCTCAGATTCTTTGCGCGATTGGCCTTAAATCCCATGGCTTTAAACAGACTCTGTGACGAGACGGGCTGAAAGAATGGCACAGTTTCTGCGAGGACTCCCAGCTTGTTGCTGGTAAAGTTGTCAATAGCGTAATCGACATGCACTCCCACCGCTAGCGCCACCAGTGCAATCGACAGTACGCGGTAAAAGCGCTGCGGCAGCACTTGCCTGGATATCAACCTCTTATAAGCTGCATATACCAGCCATAACAAGACGGCCTGGGCCACGACAAAGCCGGCGGCAATAAGTGCGAAGCCGATATCAGAAGCCCCGCTGCCACCCAATGACTCAATACCGCCCGGCGTAACCAGCAGGTTGATGATGAAGCCATTGAAAAACATGCCATATAAGGCATAAATTTTGGCATTGGCGTAAAAAAACAGGGTGGTCAGACCGGTGCTCAGAACGGCCGTGATGTAGACCGGAATGTTGCGCGCAATAGAGTCATTTTTCTGCCGCCAATGACTAATGCATTGCACCAGCCAGGTAACTAATATCGCCGGCAGCAGGTAGATGGCGCCGTAGCAGAGAAAGGCCGCCACCATAAACAGGAAGCTGGCGCTACCATTTGCCCATGCCTCACTAAAGGCAATCGCACCCCGCGAAATAAAGAGCACGAGGACATAAGTGAGCAGGAAATAATGGGCCAGCAGCCGTTTTTGATGGCTGATGCTTAAGCTGGGGGACATATCAGGCAAGTCGCTTTGTTGAGTTAATGGCTTGTAAGGCGGAGTAGCTCATATTCTACACTATGCGATTATAGCCTTACAGCATGCTTACTTTTCAGCACTTTGATGGCTATGACTTCTATGAGGCAGCCTTCTATGATTTAATGCCTGCCATGAAAAGCGTATTTCAGACTGTTGCCCTGATAGGCAAATACATGAATCCCGAAATTCGGGAGCAGATACTGACACTCGCGCGATTTTTGGCCGACCAGCAGATCGGCATTTTCATCGAAGAAAAGACCGCGCAGCAGGCCGATATCAAGGGCTATACCACGGTGCATATTAATGCCATTGGCGCTTATGCTGATTTGGCCGTAGTGCTGGGCGGCGATGGCACAATGCTGGCTGCAGCCCGGTCTCTGGTGGATTACCGCATCCCGCTGGTAGGGGTTAATCGCGGAAGGTTTGGTTTTCTCACGGACTTGAGCTCAGACTCCATGCTGGAAGCCATGGGCAAGATTCTGGTGGGCGAATTCAATACTGAGGAGCGCATCTTGCTCTCGGCCTCTATTCTGCGTGATGGCCAAGTAATAGGCCAAGGCCAGGCCCTGAACGATGTGGTGGTGAACAAGAGTGGCGCGGCGCGCCTGATAGAGCTAGAAGTCACTATCGATGGCCAGTTTGTGCATAGGCAGCGTTCCGATGGTCTGATCCTGTCAACCCCCACGGGTACCACTGCTTATGCGCTTTCTGCGGGCGGCCCTATCCTGCATCCCACCTTGGATGCCATCGCCTTGGTGCCCATTTGTCCACATACATTAAGCAATCGACCGATTGCCATCAATAGCGCGAGCAAGGTGGAAATAACCCTCATACACGCGGAGGACGCGCGCGTGAATTTTGATGGTCAACTACAATTGTCATTGCAGCAGAACGACAAAGTCCTGGTGCAACGCGCCGAAAAAACGGTTTCACTGCTGCACCCTCTGGGGCATAGTCACTACGATATGCTGCGCGAGAAACTCCACTGGGGTTAGCCGACTGACTTAAACCATATGCTGCAAACTTTATCCATACGTAATTTTGTCATTGTCGATCAGCTCAATCTTGATTTTGACCGTGGCTTTACCGTGCTTACCGGTGAAACCGGCGCCGGCAAATCCATCCTGGTGGATGCGCTATCTCTGGCACTGGGCGCGCGTGGTGAAGGCGGCATCATCCGTGCGGGTTGTGAGCGTGCCGAAATCAGTGCCAGTTTTGATATCGCCACCCTGGCTGATTTGCAGGCGTGGTTGCGTGATAGTGAGTTGCCCATTGAAGATCAGCAACTTCTGGTGCGCCGGGTAATTTATGCGGATGGACGCTCACGTGCTTTTATTAACGGGATGCCCGCGACCATTCAGCAACTGCGCGAAGCGGGGGAGTTCCTGGTCGATATTTACAGCCAGCATGCCCATCATTCTCTGCTGAAACAGACCTGCCAGCGCCAGATACTTGATGAATATGCGGGTTTGAGTGATTTGGCGCTTGAGGTGGCTGCGCAATATCGTACATGGCATGACTTGAATCGGCGCCGTATGGATATGGAGCGCAATGCCGCAGCCTATGCCGATGAGCTGGCAAATTTGCGCGATCAGATACGCGAGCTGATACAGTTGGCGCCGTCTCGTGAGGAATGGGAGCCTTTGCAGCAAGAGCATAGTCGGCTCTCACACGGCGCGAGTTTGCTCGCCGGTGGCGAAGAATGCCGGGAATTGCTGAGTGAAGGTGAGCTGGCCGTCCTGCGCCAGGTCAGCACCGTGCAACACAAGCTGCAGAGCTTGCTTGAATATGATACGGGTTTGCAGGAAGTGCTGGACACCCTGGATTCAGCATTGATCCAGCTTGAAGAAACCGATCGCTTTCTAAATCGCTACCTGCAACGTGCAGAACTTGACCCGGAGCGCCTGGCAGCAGTGGAGGGGCGGATTCAGTCCATGCATGCTGCCGCCCGAAAATATCGTGTGCGCCCTGAAGAGCTGGAAGATCTGCTCACCCAATGGCAGGCACGTATGACCGAGCTTGAGGCTACTGGCAATGATGCTGAATTGGCCCGTCAGGAAGCCTCGGCCAGACAGGTTTATACCAGGCTCGCTGAAGAATTAAGCAGCGGGCGGCAGCAGGCCGCACAGCAGCTGTCAGGAAAAATCAGTATGGAAATGCAGCGCCTTGCGCTTTCCGGGGGCAGTTTTTCTGTGGCCTTGGCTACTCAGGAACCTGCGGCAACGGGGCTGGAGCAAGTTGAGTTTCTTGTCTCCGGCCACGCCGGTGTGGCTCCGCGCCCATTGGCCAAAGTCGCTTCAGGTGGCGAGCTGTCCAGAATCAGTCTGGCTATTCGCGTCGTCACTGCGCAGCAGGGCGATATCCCGACCATGATTTTCGACGAGGTGGATGTTGGCATCGGCGGTGGGGTGGCGGAAATTGTCGGACAATTACTCAAGCGGTTGGGGTTAAAACGTCAGGTGCTGGTGATTACGCACCTGCCGCAAGTCGCCGCTCAAGGCGCGCAACATCTCAGGGTCAGCAAAACACAGGTAGCGGGTAA
>JBDTOX010000069.1:0-4915 GCA_039933015.1 Methylophilaceae bacterium | reverse complement strand
TAAAAGGTGTTAAATCGGTTAAAAACAACATGACGATAGGCCATAAATAATACTACGTAACTACTATAGTGCAATTGGTAATAATTACTTTAGTTGTTAACAATGAGGGTTAGGTGAATAGCCTGACCCTCAACTCTTGTACCCAAAGCACAATCTACCAACACAAAAAAACCCAGCAAGACCAAGTCTTTAATTTCAATCCTGCTATTACTCCGAGAAGATATTTGCCGCTTGCTTGCCCTTTGGGCCAGTAGCCACATCATAAGTAACGCGCTGATTTTCACGCAGTGACTTAAAGCCATCAGACTTGATAGCCGATAAGTGTTCAAAAAGATCCTCGCCACCAGCATCCGGGGTAATAAACCCGAAGCCTTTAGCGTCGTTGAACCACTTGACAATACCTGTTGCCATTGTATTTTCCTAAAAAATTAAGGGTCTAATTGTTTTACAATTCATTTAAGCTACAGCCATACCATCAACATCCTGTCTTTCTACCATCGGAAAAATCATACCCTATGAGTAATGCTTGTCCAGACTCTCCATGTGACGAATGAAAAGCTTTCCTTCGAAATTCTTGCCACTTTGGCCTAGCATTCTGAACCCATAGCCGATGTGAGACAGGAAAAGCAAATGGTGATTGATCTTCTCGCCGATCATCAGCTTGATTCGCGCCAATTCAGGTAGCAGTAAAGAAATGTGCTGCCATGCCAAATCGTAGTGGCGATAACCGAGCTGATCCACGCGGCTCATCTCGCAGTCGCAGATCTTGCCTTATTCGTTAAGTGTCAGATGCATCGTATCTTCAAAAGCACTGACCTGGGCCGACGACCCTACCTTTGACTCGAGTACACTCAGAACGGCGCTCATGACCTCACCTCAGCCTTCAGCCAATCATCAAGTTCATCCCCTGGGGCAAAACCTTGCGCTTCCGCCCTGTAATAGGTGGCTACCGCGATAATAGACTCAAGCGCACTGCTGCCCTTGCCAGATGCTGATTGGGATACTGTGCGGGATGCCGAATTGCTGGTTAGCTGGCGCGGCGCTTCACTTGATTTCATGTTTGCCTCCGGTTTCCAAAAGGGTAAAAAAGTCGGCGGCAGCGGGGAGGAAGGAGATATTCGCCATGTGGAATTACTTGGAGCGTGCCGCCGGAGTATGCAAGTTACAGTAATATCCTTGGTGCCAAAATCCGCGCAAACACCTAAGGGCAAACCCTTATGAATCAAAAATGCTTTGGCAACACTTCTGACCAGGTGCACGGCGCTTTTCGCCAGTTTTTGCGATAAGCGGCAGCGGGCTGTTGATCTTCTTTAGTAGCTTTCCGCTTGATCTCATCGACCAATTTGATAGCGTCTTCATCTCCGTTTTATGCCGCAAGCTCTGCCCACATTTGCGCAACCGCAAGGTTTACTGGATGGGAGCCTGCAAGATCGCTGGCTCTTAAGAGGACATGAATACCGCGTAGGGGGTCTCGTGAATAAATTCTTCCAAGCTGTAGCTGAGCAGGTGCATATCCTTGCTTTGCAGACTTACAGTACCAGTAGCTGGCTTTTTTGTTGTCGTAGATAGAGGCTTCTTTCAAAGGCCCGGCGCTTTTGCAGCAATAATTGTTGGCCAATTTATACTGGGCAACAGGGTCGCCTGAGATGGCCTTGTGTTGCGAATCATCGTTCCGCGCAGCGTCATAGCCTTGCTGAGCACCTTCTGTGATAAAAAGCATAAAACATCCGGCCAAGGACAGTACAAAAAAAGCAGATTACAAGCCAGAAAATTTCATTCATGGCATCACTTGGATGCCTACCTTGTAGCTGGGCATGATGGCGCACAGGCTCACGTTTTTCGGACTCAAGATGCGACTCATGTCTTGATGGTATCGGCAGATATTTTGTGGAGCCGTGCCATCTCCTGGTGATATATAGGTTTACGGAACGGATACCCTTGCTAAGCGACTCTGGCCAAATTAAGGGTTTTCCCTTCGCACTAAGCGTCAATGTGACCAAAGTACGCATCACTGCCTGGATCGTCGGTACGTTAGCGCACCAACAGGCAGGAACGGTCGTCCGCTAAATGCGGTTTCCCCTCGCGATTGCATCATCGCACCTGTTCAGGCACAAAGTCCTGTCCTGTGCGCGCGTCAGCGCACAGACAATGCACAAAATGGCTTTTTCGCGTGATACACTTTCTGTGTAGGGTCCCGTTAGCAAAATCTAGACACTCCCGCAGTCGGGACCGAAACTCAGGAGCTTGGTAATGTCCATCCTTAATAGCCCAATGCAAAACCACCTGCTCGCCGCACTGCCCGCGGCAGAGTACGAACGCCTGGCTCCCCATCTGGAACTGGTCACTATGCCGCTGGGCCAAGTCCTGTACGAGTCTGGCGAGCGCCTGCAGCAGGTCTATTTCCCCACCTCCTCCATCGTGTCCCTGCTTTATGTCATGGAAGACGGCGCATCGGCCGAAATCGCTGTGGTCGGCAATGAGGGCATCCTTGGCATCTCGCTGTTTATGGGCGGCAACACCACGCCGAGCCGGGCCGTAGTGCAGAGTGAGGGTCATGGTTACCGGCTGCAGGCGCAGCTGCTGAAGCACGAATTCCATCGTGCGGGGCCGATGCAGCGCCTGCTGCTGCGCTACACTCAGGCGCTGATCACGCAGATGTCACAGACCGCGGTCTGCAACCGCCACCATTCTGTGGAGCAGCAACTATGCCGCTGGCTGTTATGGAGCCTGGACCGCTTGTCCAGCGATGAATTGATCATGACCCAGGAATTGATCGCCAATATGCTCGGCGTGCGCCGCGAAGGCGTCACCGTGGCCGCAGGCAAATTGCAGCGCGCAGGCTTGATTAATTACCACCGCGGGCACATTAAGGTGCTGGATCGGCCGGGATTGGAAACACGTGTCTGCGAGTGCTACCACGTGGTCAAAACGGAATTCGATCGCCTGATCCCGGACGTTCCCCAAGGCAAGCCTGTCCACTCCCTCCGCACCCATGGTCAATCTGACGGTTAGACGCGGCATCAAACAATAGGGAGACATCAATGCAGGCAATCAGAAGCAAGTTGCTCTGCTGAGAAGCGCTGGCATATCATCGCTTCTCCGAATGCTGTTTCGTCTCCTAATAAGCATGGATTTCCGTCACCCTAACCTGGTCTGTCATGTCGGACCACTTTTCTTTATTGTCTCCGTTCATGGACAACGCGATCTTTCTCCACGCGTAGCAGGAAGCGCTTGGTCTTCTTTACGAGCGTCAATGCATTCCACGAAATCGCGAACAGCTTTTACCTATGCCGAGGCAGCCCATCGCGCTGCTAAAAAAGGATTTCGTAGTGGACGAGGTAGTTGAAAGAGCGTTCGACAAAAAAAGCCCTTGTCTTAGAAGGGCTAATCTACGGTGGGAATGCACGTTGACTGGAGAGGCATGAATAATTTATTCACTCAAGTCGTCGGAATATGGCTTAGTGCCATAGTAAGAATGGATTTCCTCCGACCAAGTACGATCTGCCATATTGGGCCAGTGATCCTTATCGAATCCAGGCGCAGTTTTGAGACGATCCTTGTCAACGTTTAGCACGAAGCGCTTGTTCGTGATATCGAGTGTCAATGCGCTCCATGGCACGGCAAACAGCTTCTCTCCCATGCCCAAGAATCCGCCGAAAGACAAGACGGCATAACAAACTCTGCCATTGTGCGTGTCAAGCATGATTTCTTTGATATCACCCAGATCCTCATTATTGTGATTGTAAACATCGTTGCCGAGAAGCGTATTGGCACCCATCAGGTTTGGGCCGGGGCCAGCCCCGGTATTGCTCTTGTATATGCCATAGGTATCACGTTCTTCGTAGTTCGGGTTCATATTCAGCTCCAAAATAAAATGGGATTAATGTCTATTCCTGACAATCTATTAGGCCGGCTAATGGCCTTTTTTCAGGTCATGCTTCCGATCACCATCATCGGCTTGATCCTTGCCTCCATGCTTTTGGAGGGCGCCCTTTTGTTCCAAATTTTTATTGTCAACAACCTTACCAGTTACTTCCTTCACCTTCCCCACTGCTTCTTTAACGCGGCCTTTGACTTGATCCTTGTTCATGTCTATCTCCTGAGAGTTAAAATGGTAATGAATCGGAGCGTTGTGCCAGATGTATGGCAGTCGCTAGCACAACAATGGGAGGATGCCGAGGTTACGTCTGTGCGCCTGCGCACATTGAAAATATAATGGGCGTAAAAATGAAAATAAAAAACCAAATAAAAAAAGATTGTTGCTGGCTAGTGAAAGCAGTGATAAGGGGATATGTCTTCAATCTGGCACCCCTTCGGTATCACGTTGGTATCGACCAATCAGTCAGATCGTTAGTCCACGATAATCGGGTAATGTAACTTCAACCCATCCAAAACTTTCTATATTGGAAGCCCTTATACGGAAGTACTACCTCACACCTGATTTCTTCATTGCAAATACTCCGGATGTCATAGCATCGTCCGTGACAAAACGATGCGCCCAACCTCTATGCGATAGGGTGTCGCTAGGTTAAAAATCCCCCGCCGTCTCTGGATGCAAGGCGTTAAACGGAATGGCAAAGCTCAAAAAGCCAAACCAAAAAGCCGCTAAAAAGTATGGCAGCACTGCCGCCATCGTCCAAGCGCCTCCATTTAAAAACAGCGCTTGCCAAGCCCCGACCACCCAAACCCCTAAAGCCGCCGTCAGCACGTCCTCAGTCCTCTATGGGCGAGCTCAATCATCAACTTCCAAGGAAATGGCTTTCGTCCTATTACACCTCGGTTACCGCTAACGGTAAGTTGCCTGCAAGGCGCATGCGTTACTGGTTATATTTGCCTGATCGCGCGGCTACCGCTGGTTTGCTGGGTATTCTGGTCCAACGTGACCGCCGATTCTGGTCTATCGTGACCGGCCATT
>JBDTOX010000068.1:0-5452 GCA_039933015.1 Methylophilaceae bacterium | reverse complement strand
CGGGCGGGCAACGGCGTCGGCGACCAGAACGCACCTGTTTCCTCGTCGCGTATGTAGTGCGCCTCGCCGCTGCTATCGCTGATCGGATCATTGTGCCAGGTGGTCAGCCGGAATTCGTGTGCATTCTCCACCCAGGTATACGCGCTCCCGCTCTCGCTGACGACCGTGCCTATGTGCGGGCTGGCTATGACATTGACCCACGGTGCCGGCGTGCTCTGCCCAGGTTCAAGGGTGATAACGTATTCGCGCCCGTCCGGCGTGAAGCCCCCCAGGCCATTGTAGAAAATGCGTTCCTGCGCTGGCAACGGCTGGGCATGCCCAGCACCTGGGCGCAGCAATGGCTCCAGACGCTCCGACACACGTTCTGCCGACACGCGGCGTTCCACCTGCGCGACCAATGTCTCAGTGGTATCGGTGAACACGATGCGGGCGACCGTCTGGAACAATACCCGTTCATCTTCGGACATGTCTTCGGCACGCCGCACGAAGACTCCACCCGGTTTGTCGATCATTTGCACTTCGGGGCCCGTGTTGATCAGCCCCATGATCAGGTCTTGCAGCACCGCCCGGTAGCCCGAGAAATCCTCGTTCACGATCACCAGGTCCACAGTCAAGCCCTTCTTCCGCCAATAAGCATGGGCTTGCAGTACCTGTTTTACCAGGTCGATGCGGTTCAGGTCGCCAATTCGTAGCAGGATGATCGGCAGATCACCCGAGACGGCAAAGCGCCACAGCCCGGACTGACCAAGCTGGTTACGAGCAGTGACGCTGGGCGCGGCGCGGCGTAAGGCATTGGCATAAATGACGGAGGTGGCCAGCCGGCCGTAGACCTGTGCATCGGCTTCCGCTATGTTGAGGTGGCGCAGCACCTCCTGGCTCTGGAACCATGCCATTTCAAAGGCACGCTCAACGAAGTGCCGGTCACAATACTTGTCAAGCAAAGCCAACGCCGCCTCGCGCGAGTCCGCGACACCGGAGATGATCTGCACGGTCGCCGATGCGTCGGGTGACAAGAGGATGGTGCGGCGGATCGCCACGATGGGATCGAGCACCGAACCCTCCGTGTTCGACAGCGTCAATGGGCTGTCACTGCTATCCAGTACCACGGGGTTGACTGCCGTTCGGCCGCGCCCGATAAATTTAGAGCGGTCAGTCTCGTAAGATGGCTCACCGACATTAGCACCAGGTGCTGCCATCAGATGAAACATCCACGGCACCTGCTCTCCCGGCGTGCGGCGCCGCCGCGTGCAGAGAATCGCCTGCCGGTCGGGCAGGATTTCAGTCTGCACGAATAAATTACTGAAAGCACGATGTGCCAAGTCGGCACTCAACGACGCTAATACGACCTCCGCGTAACTCGTCACCTCAATATGACGGGCACGGGACGACAGGTTGGTCAGCTTGACACGACGGATCTCGACGTCGTCTTCAGGTGAAACGCTGATCTCGGTGTGCGCTTCGATCGCCTGATCGCGCCGCCGGTATTCAGCACGCGCCTGTACGAAAATAGCTTCGTAGTGGTCTGCCTGGCGCAACGTTGGTTGATACGCGGTTGACCAATAGCGCCCCGTGTCGCGGTCACGCAAGTAAATGAATGTGCCCCAGCAATCGGCTGTGGCATCCTCACGCCAACGGGTAACGGCCATGTCGCGCCAGCGACTGTAACCGCCACCAGCATTGGTCGCCATAACGTGGTAGCTGCCGTTGGACAACAAGTGAACTTCTGGTATCTGCGAGTTCGGGTTGGTAAACACGCGCATGACCGCGTCTGCTTCCGCGACGGGCGGTCGCGCGACGGCGCTCACTTCAGCAGCGTGCGGGTGCAAGGTAGCCCCCTTCTTCGGCACACGCTCTTGCAGCAGCAGCTCAGTGGCCTTTACTACGGGTGCGGACATGAATCGGCGCTGCATCGGCTGGTTGAGCAGCACATGCTCAAAAGCCAGCAGGCTCATACCCTGGTGATGCGCCATGAACGTACGCACGACGGCGTGATTCTTCCCCCTGGGCACACGCGCAGGCGTGTAATCGATGGCCTCATAGAACCCATAGATACCGAGGAAACCATTAGCGGCTAGTGCCTGCAAATTGCGGCAAGCTTCCCGAGGCATCACCGTCAGTGCTAGTGCGCTAGCATAGGGAGCGATGACCAGGTCGTCTCCCAGCCCGCGCTTGAAGCCCAGCCCGGGCACGCCGAAAGCCCGATACTGATATACTTGTTGCATGTCGGTGGCGTTGTAGCAGGACTCGGAAATGCCCCATGGCACAGCGCGTTGCCGGCCATATTCAATCTGGCGCGACACCACGGTCTTGCATGTATGCTCCAGCAAGGTATTTTCAAAACCCGACATGATCAGCCGTGGCATGAGGTACTCAAACATCGAGCCGCTCCACGAAATCAGGCTCACATCACCGCCATGACTGGTCAGCAGGCGACCGAGTGAAAACCAATGCTTCTGCGGTACCTGCCCCTGCGCGATGAGCAGGAAACTGGCCAGGCGCGCTTCTGATGCCAGCAGATCGTAACAGGCGGGATCGCGGTGCCGTTCGCCCACGTCGTAACCTATGCTCAGCAAGTCGCACGACGTATCGTAAAGAAATTCAAAATCCATCACCGCCAGTGCGCGGCAACGATCCACCAAACCATCTATCATTCTGAGTCGCGCAGCCGCGGCTGCGCGGCCTGAAGACAGAGATTCGGTGCCAACGGCCTGCGCGCCGGCCAGTTCTGCCAGTGTGGGGATATTGTTATAGTGCCGCGGCTCGGGCATCAGCAAGCCAATATCCTCTCGCAGTGCGTGGGATTGCCGGTTAAATGCCTGCGCCCAGTAATACAGTTCGCCATCAATATCAACATCCGCTGGCAGCCATGCAACCAACTCCCCGCTGGCACAGTGAATCTCCTCCAGCAAGTTCTCTGCGGCGGCCAGCGGTTGCGGCTGTGCGTTAGGCGTGAGCAGAGGCAGCGTGAGTGTGTGCAGCTTACCCTGCAGAGACTTGATCTTTTTCGCCAGGTCCGGCGCTAGTGATGAAGGCACGTGTTTGGCAAGCACCTGCAAGGTATCCTGCAGCCCCATTAACGCGTTTGATGACAGCACCGGCTGGTCCTTCAGCTCAGCCAGCCCGGCTTGTAAGGTGAGCAGGCTGCCGGCCAGGTTACCGCTGTCCACCGAAGAGACGTATTGCGGACGAAGCGGCTGCAGTGTGCGCGTGTCGTACCAATTGTAAAAATGGCCGCGGTAGCGCTCCAGCTTTTCCATCGTAGCCAGAGTGTTCGAAGTCAAGCGCAGGAACTCTCCCGCAGGAATGTAACCAAAATCATATGCTGCCAGGTTCGCCAGCAGCGACATGCCTATGTTCGTGGGCGAAGTGCGCGAGGCAATGATGGGCGCCGGATATTCCTGGAAGTTATCAGGTGGCAGCCAATTGTCCTGTGGACCGACGAACTCCGCAAAAAAGCGCCAGGTTCTCCGGGCCGAAGCCCGCAGGAATAACCGTTGGTCCGCGGTCAAGTCCGGTAAAGGAGATACAAGCGGAATGCTGATCCACCAGCCCACGGCTGGCGACAACATCCAGAGCAGCAAAACGGGCAGACAGACAAGCAACTCCGCAGGCTGGCTGCTCCCCAAAGTCCAGGACCAGGCTAAAGCCAAGCCTATTAACAAAGCTAATGCCGGGGCGATCCACATCTCCATAAAAAAATCGGTTAGCGTGCTGCGCGCGTTACGCTTGGAATACGCCGGTATATGCCAAAGCAGCAATCCGCGTCGTGTAAACAGCATCCGCACACCCGAGTGCAAGATGGCATCCAGGCTAATCAGTGTGTCGTAGGGCAACAGGATCAAGGTCAGCATGGCGAGCACTATCGGGCGGCCCGCGGATTTGCTTGTCAGCACCACGTGTACTAGCCAATCACGTTCTTCTGGCTTACGGATAAGCTCGATCACAGCCCCCAGCAATGCAGGTATGAACACCACACCCGCAACCAGAAGTGTCCAGACCCACGCCGGTCCCGGACCAAATAGCCAACCTCCCGCCAGCAAGACAAGCAGCGCTGGCGACACGAGGCTGCGTCTGAGGTTGTCGAAAATTTTCCACACCGACAAGGCAGTGAGCGGGTTCGGTTGCCGTCTCGCCTTCGATCCACTTGAGCCGGACAATTCATTTGATCCTGGAGATCCATTTAATTCCGAGCCGGGTACGCGCGGCAGCAGCCAGCCGGCAATCTGCCAGTCGCCCCGTATCCACCGGTGCCGCCGACTGGCCTCTATGGTGTAACTGAGCGGATGCTCTTCAATGAGATCGACATCGGTTACCAGCGCCGAACGTGCATATCCGCTTTCCAGCAAGTCGTGACTGAGAATGAGATTCTCCGGGAAGCGTCCATCGACGGCCTGGCGAAAAGCATCAACGTCGTAGATGCCCTTGCCGATAAATGATCCCTCCCCGAAAATATCCTGGTAGACATCCGACACTTCACGTGTGTACGGATCGATGCCTGACTCCCCCGCGAACAGTTTGGTAAAGCGCGACTGGCCAGCACTGATCAGGCTGATGGAGGCGCGTGGCTGCAGGATCGCATAGCCCGCGTCTATACGCCCTTTGTCGGCATCGTACACCGGCCGATTGAGAGGATGCGCCATGTTTCCTATCAGGGTGCGTGCAGAATCGCGAGGCAGTTGCGTATCCGTATCCAAGGTGATGACGTACTTGACCGTACCGAGCATGGACGTATCACCGACAATATGCGAGAACGCGGCTTTCCCCCCTCCCCTGAGCCGGGCATTGAACTGCTCCAGCTTGCCGCGCTTGCGCTCATACCCCATCCACACGCATTCGTATGGATTCCATACCCGAGGCCGGTGAAACAGATAAAAGATGCACGGGCGGTCATCTGCGTAGGTCTTGTTGAGTGCCTGGACAGATGCGCGGGCGTGGGCGAGCAAGGCATCATCCTCTGGCAACGTGCGCTCAGGCGCGTCGCGAAAATCCGTCAGCAAGGCAAAGAACAGATTAGGATCGCGGTTACCGAGATAGCGAATCTCCTGGGCTTCGAGCAGATCATCAATCTCTTGCATACTGCTCAGCAAGGTAGGGACTATCACCATAGTGCGGTGCATATCTGGAATACCGTGTGAAAAATCCAATCGTGGTAATGCGCGGGGCGGTAAGAATAGCGTAACCACCAAGTTCACTAGCGAGACAGCCAGCGCCGAGAGAGCGATGGCGAGGGGGATCGCAAAAAGCCAGTATTGCCAGGCGCATACGCGCTCTGCGTCGAAAGAGAAAAGCACGGCCCAGGCTGCCAGTAGCGTAAACAGCAGGACAGGGCCAAGGTACAGGGGCAGGCGATAATGCCGGCACGCCCGGTTGACCCGCAATTTCCACGACAACCGGCAGCCGACCGCACGCTCCAGCATCTGCCGCCCGTCATCTATCAAGTAATAGCCGACAT
>JBDTOX010000067.1:0-9754 GCA_039933015.1 Methylophilaceae bacterium | reverse complement strand
ATCCAGGTATTCGAGTATGCCGCGCTCACCAAAACGATAAGCGGCCTCAGCCGTTTTCAACACGGCTTCGGATTGGTTGAGCAAACCGTTTTCAAAAGAAGAAACCTGCTGGCTTGCAATCAAATAGCGCTGATATAAAGCATCCAGATCGCGCCGCAATGTCAGTTCACGATCACTCAACATGGCCTGTACTTGCCTGACACCTGCTGCAGCCTCTGCAATCTGACCCTGACGCTGATTCCACAATGGCAGAGGAATCGCCAGACCCAAACGTAAACTGGTCAGATCCGGATCCTGCTCAACACCTGCTTTCAAGGTCAGGCCGGGATTACGTAAACGCTCTTCCAGACGCAGCCTGGCCGCAGCGGTCTCACTGGCAGCCTTGATTTGCAGCAATTGCGGACTGTGCTCAACCTGGTCGCGTAGCGACGCCAGCGAGGGCAGGCTGCTAGCCAGCGGCAATTCGCCACTAAGCTCATAATCCGTAGGCATGGCAGCGCCGATCAGGCCGCGCAGATAGGCTTTGCCTTCAGTGATGCGCGCCAATGCCGCCTGGTAGTCACGTTCGGCTGCCAGCAATTCGGTATCGGCCTTGATCAATTCATAGCGTGGCGACTCGCCCACATCCACGCGCAATTTCACGCGTTCGTGTATCTGTTGCAGCAGATTGCGGTCATCCTCGACCAGTTTCAGTACGGCCTGTCGCTGCAGCACATCGTAAAAAGCATCTTTGACGCGGGCGCGCAGCTCGACACGGGTCAATTCCCGCCCCACTCCGGCAACCTTGACGTTGGATTCGGCAACGTTCTGACGGGCCCTGCGCACGCCAGGAAACTCCAGCGGCTGGGAAAGCGCTACACCCCAGTTTTTATCGACGGCATGGGTGCCGCTACGATATCTGGTGGGACCAACCCCGGCTTCCACCTCAGGATTAAGATAGGACTTGGCGGTAGTCACTGCCGCTTGTGCAGCCTCTTCCTGTGCCCGGGCGATATCAATAATTGGGTTTTGCCGTAGCGCATTTTCCATCACATCCGGCAATGTGAACGCAGGTGTCGCGTATAACTGCGACGTATTGACCATCAGGATGAGCGCGAGCGCAGGGCGCCAAAAAGCAGCAGGCACAGTACTGCCGTGCCTTTGATACAAAGCTTGTATATACATGTTTTTTTAAGTTCTTCGTTAAACCATAGCCGTCACGCAAGCCACGTAGTAGCGTGAACCGGCAGGAATTGCATTAATGAAATCTGGCAAAGAGTCCGACCCGCCACTAGCTATCCAGCATGTAGCGAGCCAAGCCCGGAACGGAGATTTAGGCGGCGGGAGGTCTTAAGAAGAGGGGAATTGCGGGTTGGCGATAGAATTCGCCAAGTGAGGTCAACACCACATGCGGCGGGGTTACCCTTGCAGGAGGGCATCGGGATATCAATACCGGGTCGTTAAGGTCATGTTGAGCGTCCTCAACATGAGGCACGTCAACCATAGTTGGCAAATCGAAATCCATGGCATAGCCCTGACTTGCCTGCTGGGAAAGCAGGCAAAAACAGAGCACCAGGCTCAGCAGGACCATGAAGGATTTAGTAGCAGACATGTAATTAAGTGTGGCCAGAAAGTTATGCGCGACGCCAGATAGTCCCTTGCGGGCTATCTTCCAGCACAATACCATTATTCAGCAATTGCTGCCGTACGCGATCCGCTTCAGCAAAGTTTTTGTTGCGGCGGGCATCCAGCCGTTGCGCGATCAATTGTTCAATTTCTCCCGGTGCATAGCCATCAGCAGACACATCACTTTGCAGAAAAGTTTCCGCTTCGCGCTGCAATAGCCCCAGCAAGCCTGCCAGATTCTTCAGCAGCGCTGCAGGTTCAGGCGCACGCGTTTTATTCACCTCATTGGCTAATTCAAACAGTATGGCAACGGCTTCCGGCGTATTGAAGTCATCCTCCATGGCGGCTTTGAAGCGCGCAGCAATGGGCTGCTGCCAGTCAACGGTACTCTCCGGATGCGTTACCGGCAACCCACGCAATGCCGTATAGAGTCTGGATAAGGCCTGCTTCGCATCGTTCAGATGATGGTCAGAATAATTCAGCGGACTGCGGTAATGGGCGCGCAGGATAAAAAAGCGCACGACTTCCGCATCGTACTTTTTCAGCACTTCACGAATGGTGAAAAAATTACCCAGGGATTTGGACATTTTTTCATCGTCAATGCGTACAAAACCATTGTGTATCCAGTAGTTGACGAACTTGCAGTCATGCGCGGCTTCAGACTGGGCGATCTCGTTTTCATGATGCGGAAACTGCAAATCCTGGCCGCCGCCGTGAATATCAAAATGCTTGCCCAGATGGCATTCGCCCATCACCGAGCATTCAATATGCCAGCCGGGACGGCCCTTGCCCCATGGCGAATCCCAGCTAGGCTCGTCAGGTTTAGCCGCTTTCCACAGCACAAAATCCATAGGGTCGCGCTTGTGTGTATCCACATCCACACGTTCACCGGCACGTAAATCCTCCAGGGATTTACCTGAAAGCCTGCCGTAATTGGCGAAGCTATTCACCGCATAAAATACGTCACCGTTATCTGCGGGATAGGCATGGCCTTTATTGATCAGGGTGCTGATCATATGCACCATATCTTCGATATGGGTGGTTGCGCGCGGTTCGATATCCGGCCGCAACACCCCCAACCGAGCCGCATCCTCATCCATGGCACTTATGTAGCGTGCCGTAAGCGCGGCTATCGACTCATTATTCTCTTGGGCACGCTTAATAATTTTGTCGTCTATGTCGGTAATGTTGCGCACGTAAGTCACATCAAAGCCGGAGGCGCGCAACCAGCGATTCACCATATCAAACACGACCATCACCCGGGCATGGCCCAAATGACAGAAGTCATAAACTGTCATGCCACAGACATACATGCTGACCTTGCCAGCCACGATGGGGATGAATTCCTGCTTTTCACGGGCGAGGGAATTATAAATTTTTAGCATATTTAGGTTCAGAATGTTCAGCCTGAATGTCAGCTCGTTGCCGCAAGTAATTTACCGTGACGCTTTACACATTTAGAAAACAGCATCATAAGAAAACCATGCGGCCAAATAAATACCGTGAAAACACAATGAGCTATTGGAGGTTGAATGGGCTTATTGATAGAATTGGAGCCTAAGTCACTCGCGAAAAATTATATCATAATGCTCGGTTATCGCGCTTTACCCGCCGCTCTTCTGTTCCTCGTCTCGCTCTACATGTCAGGCAACGTGCAGGCCGATGACCTCAAGGATATCGCACAGCAAGCCAGCCAAGGCCAACAGGCCATCGCGCTGAACCGCATCAATGCATACCTCAGCGCCAATCCCAAAGACGTGCAAGCCATGTTTATCCGGGGAGTGATACTGGCGGAGCAGAGCCGTCGCGATGAAGCGATCAAGGCATTCAGCGAAATCACCGAAAAATATCCCAACTTGCCGGAGCCATACAACAATCTGGCGGTACTGTATGCGGATCAGGGTCAATACGACAAAGCCCGCAAGGCACTGGAAACCGCAATCAAGACGCATCCCAGCTATGCCACTGCGCACGAGAATCTGGGTGACATTTACGCCAGAATGGCATCCGAAGCTTATGGCAAGGCATTGCAACTGGATAATGGCAATACCCGCACACAGGGTAAATTGTCGCTAATCAAGGACTTGTTTTCCCCTAGCGGCAAGCCGGTCCAGCTTGCCAACAAGTCTTCCGAAGTCAGCAAATCGCCAGACATCAGCAAAGACAAACCCAAACCGGCAGCATTGCCTCCGGCATTACCTGTCCGGCCTGCAGAACCAATTAAATCTGCGGAGCCAACCAAACCATCAGAAGCAAAAGCTGCGGAACCCAGCCAACCGGCTAAGCCCAAGGCCAGTGAGCCTGTCAAATTGGCTGAAGCACACAAGCTGGTGGATTCCAAAACGGATAAAGCAGATTTGGCTAAACCCGCTAATGCGAACAGCGATGATAAGGATATAGCAGCGAGCGTAAATGCCTGGGCTGAAGCTTGGTCATCGAAGAATGTGGGCAAGTACCTTGCCAGCTATGCGGATAACTTCCAGACGCCAGCAGGTGAAAGTCGCAAGCAGTGGGAAGAAGGCCGGCGGCAGCGCATTACCGCGCCGGCAAGCATCCATGTGGAAATTACCCGTTTGCACATAAAAATGGAAGATAGCAATCATGCCCGGGCCACCTTCAGACAAAGCTACCGTGCCGGTAGCGTAGCCAAGCGCACAGCAAAAATTCTGAGTCTGAAAAAGACCGGCGGAAAGTGGCTCATCGAACAGGAACTTACCGACCGCTGAGCGCCGGAGTAAAATAATAGCTCATGCGTATACTCCACGCTTTACTCACTACTACATTGTTCGCCAGTACGCTGTTGCCATGGAATGCAACGGCCATTGATCGTGCAGACTACCTCGGCCTGCCCGGCAGCAGTAAATTCAGTGCCAATTATACAGAAGGCCTGCTGGTCAAGAGCCTGCTCGAAGTTACCCGGGGTCAATCACAGCAGGCACTGGACACCATAGACCAACTATTAAAAGCCACGCCCAATTTCAAATTGGCCTATCTGGTGCGCGGTGATTTACTCATGGCACGCGCTCAGCAACTTCAGACTTTTGGCAATGCCTCGTCAAGTTCGCAAGAAGAAAATTCGCAGACGCAGATTGCAGATTTCCGTGATGAAGCGCGCATGCGTATTGGGCACTATCTTTCGCAGCAAACCCCCGACAGCTTGCCAGAACCGCTGTGGAAACTCGATTCCAGCATGCAACACGTGATTGTGGTGGATACGGATAAATCCCGTCTTTATGTTTATCGCAATGAAGGCGACAAGCCACGCTATATCGCCGATTACTATGTAACTCTAGGCAAGAATGGCAGCGAGAAGCAGTCTGAAGGAGACAAGCGCACGCCGCTAGGCGTCTATTTCGCCAGCACCAAATTATCGAAAAAGTTGCCGGATCTTTATGGCGATGCCGCCTATCCACTGAGCTATCCTAACGAATGGGATAGGCACCAAGGCAAAAAGGGACACGGCATCTGGCTGCATGGCACGCCCAGCGGTACCTATAGCCGACCACCACGTGCAAGTGACGGTTGCGTGGTAATGACTAATCCAGATCTGAAATCGTTGGCGCCCATCCTGCAAAATGGCAAAACGCCCGTGATTATCTCCAACAATCTGCAGTGGCTGGCGGCCAATCAATCTCCCATGCAAAAAGCAGAACTGGTTAAGGCACTGGAAGCTTGGCGCAAGGACTGGGAAGCCCAGGACACGGAGAGTTACCTGGCGCACTATTCGCAGCAGTTCTTTAGCCAGGGTACCGATTTCGATCGCTGGTCAAAGGAAAAACGCCGCATTCAAACCAATAAACCCAAGGTTGAGATCAAACTATCCAACGTCAGCATGTTCCGTTATCCTGACAATCAGTTACAGATGGCCGTCGTGAGTTTTGAGCAGGATTACAAAAGTGATAATCTTGATAGCCGCATACGCAAACGCCAGTACTGGGCACTTGAAAACCAACACTGGAAAATAATGTACGAAGGCCCGGCATAACCTCTGCGGTCTTCGTGAAGGAGATAATTCATGCAATTCAAAAGATTTATAATGATTCTCGGGCTATTGTGCTGCGCACCCGCTTATGCAGCAGAGTCATCCCCAGCCCATCCCCAAGTGGAAATCCAGACCAACCATGGCAGCTTTGTGGTGGAACTGTATCCCGAAAAAGCACCCAAAACGGTGACTAACTTTCTGGAATATGTGACGAATAATTTCTACCCTGGCACGATATTTCACCGCACGATAAACCACTTCATGATTCAAGGCGGCGGGCTTACTGCGGAATTGAAAGAAAAAACCAGCATGGTTCCAACCATCAAAACGGCGTTGACGGCAACTCAGAAAGAAAACCTGGTCTTGCCACCTATTCCCAACGAATCGAATAACGGGCTTAAAAACGAGCGTGGCACCCTGGCCATGGCACGGACGTTTGAGCCCGATTCAGCTACTTCCCAGTTTTTCATCAATCTCGAGGACAATAAGTTCCTTAATTATTACAAACCTGACCCGCACTACATAGGCTATTGCGTGTTTGGCAGGGTTATTCGCGGCATGGACGTGGTCGAGAATATAAGCCAGCTGCCTAAAAAATCTGTGGGGCAGTTTACAAACGTGCCTCAGCAAGCCGTCATTATTGAAAAAGTAGCGCTTCTGGAAAAGCCTATTGAGACGAGCATAGAGTCAGACTCACCAAATAAAAGTAAATCTTCAAAACCTGCAAGTAAAGGAAAAAAACGTGGTTAAACTGCACACTAATTTTGGCGAAATCAACATCGAGCTGGATGCCGAGAAAGCGCCAATTACCGTCACAAATTTTTTGCAATATGTTGAAAGTGGGTTTTATAACAACACCATTTTTCATCGTGTGATTGATGGTTTCATGATTCAAGGCGGCGGCTTTGAGCTTGACATATCGCAAAAGCCAACCAATGCCACCATTAAAAATGAAGCTGACAATGGCCTCAAGAACAAGATATATACTATCGCCATGGCACGTACACCAAACCCGGATTCAGCCAGCAGCCAATTCTTCATCAACATTGCCGATAATGATTTCCTCAACTTCACCTCACCCACTGCGCAAGGTTGGGGCTATTGCGTATTTGGCAAAGTAACGGCTGGCACTGAAGTCGTGGACAAGATCCGGCAAGTCAAAACCGGCAGCCGCAGTGGTCATCAAGACGTGCCTGTGGACAATGTAGTGATCGAACGCGCAGAGCTTGTTTAGTCTTACCTGCTGACCATCAAAGCAACAATGTCATCTATCGGAAATGAACCCCGTCACAGCCTGTTCATTTCCGATTTACATTTATGCAGCTCTCGCCCTGCAACTACCGAACAATTTATCGGTTTTTTACAAATGTCCGCACCAAAGGCCGAGGCCCTCTATATTCTGGGGGATTTGTTTGAGTATTGGGCCGGGGATGACAACCTGCATGACGAGCATCACCAAGGCATAATTGCTGCGCTAAACAAGCTGGCCTCAACCGGCACCAGCATATTCTTCATACACGGCAACCGCGACTTTCTGCTAGCGCAAGAATTCGCCCAAGCCGCTGAGATTACGCTATTAAATGACCCCATTCTGCTAACGCTTTATGGAAAACGCGTGTTACTAAGCCATGGCGATACATTATGTACCGATGATGTGGCTTATCAGGCATTTCGTCGGCAAGTGCGCGAACCAGCCTGGCAAAAATCTTTTCTGCAGCAGCCGTTGGCCGTACGCAAAACCCAGATAGAAGCGCTACGGTTGCGTAGTGAGCAGGAAAAATACCGTAAGACCGAAAGCATCATGGATGTTAACGCTGAAGCCGTAGCTGCAATGCTGCGGGACTACGACTATCCTGACATATTGATTCATGGGCATACGCACAGACCAGCCAGGCATATGCTGGAACTGGATGGACATCGTTGTGAAAGATGGGTGCTCGGAGACTGGTATGAACAAGGCAGCTGCCTGCGCTACGATGCTTGCGGTTGCAGCAGTCATTCTCTTTAGCGACCTGTAGCGAGTGGCGACAGCCTTACATGAAAAAAGTCATTGTCTGCGTTAATTATCGAGCCAACCCCAATCAGCCTTCATGTGCCGCAAGAGGAAGTGAAGAGATTGCCCAATGCATAGAAGCCGAAGTGACCAAACGCAATCTGGCTGTATGTGTAGTACGCTTTAATTGCCTCGGGCAATGCGCGCATGGGCCTAATGTTCGGCTGGCGCCGGACGGTCAATTTTTCAATGGGCTTACCAAACAGGACATACCTGCCCTGATGGTGGAAATCGAACAATTCTCTCACTACTAACATAGCAGTCTGCTTTACTTGGCAGTTTTACAATTCCGCATTATCATCCTGCCCGCCCTGCGTTCTGGCCATTCAGGCAATGAACTGTTTGGCGCTGATGACTGCCACATTTATTTACTCTAAATACCAACAACATTAGCCAAATTGAGCCCTGTGCTCTACCAGCATGGCTTTTATAGCTTACCCACAACTTTCATGCGCTAGTGGGATAGGCATGTCGACGCTATACCCGGGAATCAAGGATTCATCTACATGGTCGACCTGTTCCGGCTCCAGAAACAGCTCTGCATAGCGTAAATAGATTTTTTCCCGTATGAAAATATCGAACAAATCCGGATCGATATGGTTATCCAGCTTCATTTTTCCGAGGATATGCAAAGATTCGGAAAGCGTCTTGGCTTTTTTATAGGGGCGATCACGCGCAGTTAATGCCTCGAAAATATCGGCAATGCCCATGACACGTGCCGGCACCGACATTTGCTGGCGGGTTAAACCACGGGGATAACCTTTACCATCCATGCGCTCATGATGGCCTCCAGCGTATTCCGGCACGCGCTTCAGATCTTTGGGGTAAGGCAAGGATTCAAGCATGTTGATGGTCACGACAATATGATTGTTGATGATACGACGCTCTTCTGCTGTGAGCGTACCGCGCTCAATATTCAGGTTGTAGACTTCATTCTCGCTGAGAAAACTGCTTGTTTTTCCCTCCGCATCGAGGAGGGAGTATGCCGCAATATCGCGTACGCGCTGTTGATGCTCAGAGGTCATGAATTCACCGCCAATATTGGCGGAGCGCAAAAAATCTCGGTCATCATCAAGCTGCCGCTTGACGGCATTGAGCTGAATCTCCAATTTGGCAATATCGGGAATCTGCCCAGTCTTTGCAATCTCAAGCTGCTTGCGCAACATTTCACATTCAGTCTGCTGCTTGAGCAATTCGAAACGTTGATCCACCAGTAGAATCCGATCGAAGATGGTGGCTAGTTTGGTGGGTTTATCCATCACATATTCTGGTGTGGTCACCTTGCCGCAATCATGCAGCCAGGCTGCTATACGCAGCTCATAGACTTCTTTTTCGCTCATGGAGAAATCTTTGAGCGGGCCGACCTGTGTCCGACTGGCCGCATCTGCCAGCATCATGGTGAGTTCAGGTACACGCTGGCAATGACCGCCGGTATATGGTGACTTCTCATCAATTGCATCGGCAATCAATTCGATAAACGCCTCGAACAGACTTTTCAAACCTTCTATCAGATTATGATTAGTCAATGCCACTGCCGCCTGCGATGCCAATGATTCAACCAGTCGCTGATTAGCTGGGGAGAAAGCCACTATTTCATGCGTTTCCGGATCGATTGCATTAATCAGTTGCAGTACCCCGATGATTTCATTTTCGTGGTTTTTCATCGGAATCGTCAGAAACGATTTGGAACGATAATTGGTGCTCTGATCAAATTTGCGTGTACCAGAAAAATCAAAACCATCGGCCTGATAGGCGTCTTCAATATTCACTGTGCGCTCATTCAGCACGGCGTAAGCTGCCACCATGTTCAGGTTGGGGGTACCGTCTTCGAGATAGAGGGGTAAAGGTGCGAAGGGGATGTCTTTACCTGTAGTGCCGCCCATGGCGATAGCCAAAGTCTGGGTGCGCATGATTTCAAATTTGAGGTGTTGGTCTTCAGTAATGGTGTAAAGCGTTCCGCCATCGGCATTGGTAATCTCTTTTGCGCCGAGCAGTATTATCTCCAGCAACTGATTATTGTCACGCTCGGCCGAGAGTGCAACACCAATGGCATTGAGACGCTCAAGACGTTTGAGTAATGCTTGCTGTTCAGACATGTCGCAGGAATGCCCTAG
>JBDTOX010000066.1:0-4241 GCA_039933015.1 Methylophilaceae bacterium | reverse complement strand
CTGGTATGTGCCTGCCATGCGACGAAGGGGAACGTCTCCTGCCCGCTGATCGCGTCGCTGCAAGGGGAGAAAGCGCTTCGCGCTACCGACGCAGGGTAATCAACGGGCGCTTGGGCTTAATGTACGATTTTTTCCGTTTCGTGAGCAGACCTCAAGACGTCCGATTGCCATTCGAGACTGATGCCAAAAGAAGCAGCGCAACTCCAAGGCTGATTCCGACGTCTGCTACGTTGAAGGCAGGCCAGTGCCAGCCGCCGGCATTGCCGTTCTCTCGACATGGTACTCAATGAAGTGTGGGCCTTGCTGAGATACCGAGACACCCCAGACAGAAGTAGATTGCGGCGAGATCAATACGCTGTTGGGCGAACACATCCAACGGGTGGGAATCTGCGTCGTAGAACTATTGCAACTGTAATGCCACTTAGTCGAGTTGCGCCAGAAATGCGCTGGGACGAGACCAACGGGATCGTGTGGCACCCTGCAAAGCCTTGTGGATTGTTCTTGCCACGCACCCACTTCGGATAGAGCGCAGATAGGCTGACTTTCACAAAAGCAACGGGACCTACCGATGCAAGCACAAACTCATTTCCGTGGGCGTACATTTTCTGTTTTCTGCGACGCCCCTTGCTTGGTTGAGATGGTTTGCGTGTACGACATCACCGTTAAACGCCATAGCGCATATTTATCAGGAAATCGCCGCTTTTTTGTCTTGGAAAGTGCCATAAAGAAGGAAGGCTATTGGTACCAAAACAAGACTATAGGAAAGCCATGCGCCTATTTTTCCCTGCGGACCGTACGGCTCAGTCAGGATATGCCAATACGTCGTATCAATAACCCCGAGGCGCGCGATTTCAGCAGACTCGGTGAACTCGTGAAAGGCATAGATCACAAGTTGAATTGAAAACATCACCATAAACGCTGCCGTGATTTGGAAAAATCGCGAAAGATTGACGCGTTTTCCATACCGCGTCCATGCCCAAGCAACAGCGCCAGCAATCAACAGGCCAAGTACGCCGCCCACAGCAAGGTGCTGCATGTCATTGCTCTGTGCGAGCGAGGCAATCATGGTTGCCGCCTCAAGACCCTCGCGCCCGATCATGAGGACGACAAAGCCAAACACTGCGAGCTTGGCACCGTAGCCTGGCTTAAGTACTGCGCGATCCAGGGCCGCAGTAATCTCGCGCTTCATATGTTTTCCCATGCGCAGCATGTGAGCTGTACAGGTAATCACAAGAATCGCAGCGATAAGAGCCAGCACACCCTCCCACAATGGTGCCAGCGCACCGATCCGCGCCATCACTACGCCAAGAACAGCGCACCCGATGACCGAGACAATGATACCGCGGTGGACAGAAGCGATGAGTGCATGGCCATTTGTCTGCCGTAAATAGGTCAGAACGATGGCAACGATGAGAAAGGCTTCAAGCCCTTCTCGAAATGAAATCATTAAGGTTGCAAACATGAGCAAGATCCAAAATAGTTAACGCCGGATTCAAGCTAGCCTGCTAGCGCTGAATCTGCGGCAATTAAGTTGCCTGAGTCCGGTATGCGGAGACGACACTCCGCAGCGAATATAACTCGCTGACACAATTGTATTGCGAATAAGTCTTATTTGCAATTAATCTTTGATTTGTTGTGGAGGGGGCTCGAAGGCGAAAAAATCGTTCACTAAATGTGCGTTGAAGTCCAGCGACTGTAAATCCGTAAGCAGGTTCACCGTTCTATTGCCACCCAGACTCCAAGCTCAGGCCGTTGTGGTCGCTGACACCGGCTTAACGTGCTTTATTTTCGGAATTCTGAGATGACCGCAATCTGTCTAAGCAAGGCAAGGGTGGAATCGTATGTCACCCTAAGGAGGTCACCGGGATAGCCAAATACCAGCCTAGTATTGCCAGGTAGTTGGCTTTCAACGCTACGTAATCCCAACCTTACATTTCGTAGCAATTGTCCTCGATCACGAGAAAACGCTCAATGCTGAAGCAAGTATTGACGAGCTTTTGTAGCATATCAACCTGAGGCAATCTAGATTGGCTGCAATGCGGTGGTGCATTGGGTGCCGACAAAAGTCAATGTGCCGATCGGCAGGGCTGAAACGGCAATCACGAGATGGCGGGGTTATGGCGGCCTCCTTGGTTTGATTACTCATGCCAGTTTGGTATGGAGCACTTCGTTGGGAAGTCGTCCTGAACCTTCGCTGAGCCAAAATAGAACTGTGCTGAAACGGGCATTGCATCCTGGCGAATATCGTACGCTCGCCTAGATCCCGAAATACAGCCGAATACGTTCTTCCAGCAATCTACGGACATCCACTTCGCTGCTCTTGGTGAGCTTATCGAACACATCCCTCGCGATAGGGCGGAAGGCAGAGATCACTTCTGGGTCGAAATGGCTCCCTGAGCCCATTTCCAGAACCTCCATAGCTGCATCGAAGCCGATCTTATCCTTGTAGGGTCGTCTGGAACAGAGGGCATCGAAAACGTCAGCAACCGCGAACACACGTGCTGCAAGAGGGATATCCTCTCCCGAAAGCTGACGTGGGTAACCTGTGCCATCCCACTTTTCATGGTGGCTGGAGACGATGACATGGGCTTCATCAAGCCAGCGGATACCGTTGACAATTTCTTCGCCCTGCTGAACGTGGGTGCGCATTATCTTCAATTCATCCGTATCCAGCGCGGTTGGTTTGAGCAAGATAGCATCCGGGATACCGATTTTCCCTATGTCATGAAGAAAACTGCCAACGATCAAGGATTGCATGGCGTTACCGTGCAACCCCATGCGCTCGGCAATGCGTGCAGCAATCCAGGCAACGCGGTAATTGTGCGCACCGGTATCGGAATCGCGCTTTGCGATCGCCTGGCCGAGAGCCTCCATCAACGAGAGGTGGGACTCGAGGACTTCATGGGCCTTGCGTTCGTTGTCAGCCGCTAGCCGGACAACAACCGGGTAGATCGCAGCGCCACACAGGAGCGAGGCGAGACCTACCATCAAGGCTGCACTCAACCCACGCTGGAATATCTGCTCAAGTTGCCAATCCGGAACTACACGAACACCCTCGAAATATCCGGCAATTTCGTCGGAGCGAGCACTATCTGCTTTTTTCAGGGGTACAAAGACACGGATCACCCAGCGCTCACCCGTGAATCCCAAGTCCTTGTGCGTAGCAACGCTGTAATTCGGGCGACGGTGCGCGGGCAGCAGTTTTTCGACCTCGGCGCCCTCACTTGTCATCGAGGCCGCAAGCTTGTTGCCCTCATGGTCATAAATTTCGGCGATGTCGAACTGTCCACCAACGATCGTGTCCGCAGCCCTTTGAGCGTACTCCCTGGCGTTCGGCCCGCTCAGTGCAGTTGCATCGAAATGACGCGACAGTCGCTGTGACTCCTCCACCGCCATCGACACGGTATTTGTCTCAGCACTTTCATGTGCGACGAGCCAGGCAAGAGGACTGGCCACAGCTGCGAGCAGCGTACTGACTGCCGCTATCCGAATACCGACACGTCGGTTAAACGAATTCATGCTTTCTCCTGCGGAGCCTGCCGAGTACTGATGATACTATGAATTCCAGGTTGCGAGCCCCATCGGGGCGGGTAACCTCGATGTACTGTTCGATTTGTCAACCAGCATCTAAATTTGACCGCTCGTCAGCGTCCAATTCTGACCAAGGTAAAAAGGTAAATGGGTAGGCCTCATCCCGACTTTTTGCGCTGTTTAAAGTGGAAGGAATCGTTTCCGGTTTCCAGAATGTCGTAGTTATAGGCTCGGGTCGAATGGCACCGGTGTGAAAGGCAACCAGCCAAGTGCAGTCATGAAGTTAACGACTGACTCAATCGTAGTCAGTTATTTGCAGGTTGGGGTTTCTTCATCTGCACAGTCGAGCGGCTGTAGGCTACAGCTGGGTGGGCATGCTAGCCTACTATGGATCGCTGCGGACATGATGAGCCATATCAATAATTGACGTTGCATAGTTATAGTTTTAGGTGTCCGTATTACGCAGTTGATATCAACACGAACCACTACGACGACCTGCGCGACAACCGCATCCGCGCGGGGCTGCGTTTGGAGCAGGAACACATTGGCTTCTACTGGCTGGGCAGTCGCCTGCAGCATCTCCTTTACCGCAGCACTGGCGTCAATTCAGGCATCTTGCTATAAGACCATAAAAAGACTATATTCAGTCTCTACTAAAATCAGGAGCACAGCCATGCGCTACTCATCTCAAGTCAAACCGATCAGCTACC
>JBDTOX010000065.1:0-1662 GCA_039933015.1 Methylophilaceae bacterium | reverse complement strand
TCAAGCTGGAAATCACCTCCTGCGAAGGCAAGATGAAGCTGAGCCAGAACAAATGCAGGCGGCGGTTATATACCACGGGGATTACCTGATCGCTTTGTATATCGAGGTCTATCTTCTCCCAGGCTGACCACTCTCCATAATTTAAATCAAACTTGCGGTAGTAATAAACAGCTGGTTGCGCCTTGGTGCGGCCTATCACATGCAATTGATTAATATCTGGCGGCAGGTTGTCATAGGGGTTGGTATCATCTATCTCGTAATAAGTCCCCACGATATCAAGACGAGCAACCTCGTGCACTTTGTGCACATAGTTTAAAAATGCGGCTTCGGCGTTTTCATCCGTAATATCCGCTTGCAGGATTTCGCTCTCAAGCTCTTTAAAGAAAGGCGATTTATCATCGCGCAGCTCTGGCTCTATCCAATTTTCCGGATAGAGGAATATTTTGCGATTGGCCTCCCAAATACGGTAGCTCTTCATCCATTTCCACTGATTCCAGCTATTGTCAGAGACAGTATCCTGTTGCTCAGCGCGTGATACCTCAACTCGCGGCTGCTCCAGCCCTAGCAAGCAGCGTTGCACAAACATCTGCATAGAGCTGATGGCCTGTTTGATGCGCGAGGTGAGTTGGCATGAACACATCTCGATATCAATCAAAAAGTATTTGAGTAAATCATCCGCATCACGCCAGTACTTGGGATTAGGGTATTTTTTACCGCCTACGGTGATTTCCATGCTTTCACTGAATTGAGAGTTGGCGATTAGGTAACTTATCAAGGCATCGCGTTTTTTCTCACGCAGAGTATCTTCAAGTGGCGTGACTTTTTCTAGCCATACTTCGGTGTCGTACTTGGCTTTGCACGCATTCCAGACCTGTTGCGCGGTGACTTTTTGCGCATCACCGGTTTCATTATCACGCATCGTCCAGGCACTCAGACGCACTACGGGCTGGCCGATACGCCTGGCGGAGCTCATGCATTTATCCATACGTAGATAATTATTGATGTCTGCGTAATCAGATTTAACGCTGGCATGTTGTAATTGCAGCGCTGCCTCCAGATCGCTCAATTCTGGCGCTTGCCATTGCGTCAGCGTAGTCAGGGCTTTATTGATTTTAAGTACTGCCGCAGCAATATCAGCCGGGCTGGCTACAGGCATAGCTACTTCATCAAATACCTGACGTAAAGACATGCCTTCTGGTTCTGGGTATAGCCCCTCAAAATATACCCATTTGGAGAGGCTGAGCCATGCGGGAAATAATGGTGCTCCTGGCGCGCCGAGTACGGGCAAGGAGGCAAAGCTGAGTAAACCAAACTTGTCCGCATTAGCTAACATCCAGGCCGTATCCTTGGCATTCATTTTGAAGCGCAAAATGACCAGTGTTACTTTATGTACCAGGCGGAACGTGTTGTAGATGTCAGTGCCATTCACAGGGATAATGTCGATAAGATTACCTGCAACATCAAGCTGTGTCAGCAGCGGGTCTTGCAATATTAATAGCAAAGCCTTGATGCCTATCTTGAGATTGGACAGTAATAATAGCGATTGCTCGGCTGATAGCGTAAAGATAGAAGCTATCTGGCTGGCAATTACGCCGTTTGAGGTATTGGCGGTATTGGCATGCAGTGCATCCTGCAGGGCGCGGATATCTTGTGCGATAACTT
>JBDTOX010000064.1:0-21540 GCA_039933015.1 Methylophilaceae bacterium | reverse complement strand
TGGAATCTTTCATTATTGAAGCGCCGGCCGGCGCAGGCAAAACCGAGCTGCTGACGCAGCGTTACCTGAAGCTGCTATCTGTGGTGGATGAGCCAGAGGAAATCGTGGCTATTACTTTCACGAATAAGGCCGCCGCGGAAATGCGCAGTCGTATCCTGAATAGCCTGGAGAATGCGGCCAGAGGCGAAATCCCCGACCGCCCTCACAAGCGCGTCACCTATGATCTGGCCTTGCCGGCACTGGCCCGCGCCGAGCAGTTGGGCTGGAACCTGCTTGCCCAGCCCGCCCGTCTGCGCATCAATACCATCGACTCCCTGTCCAGTTACCTGGCGCGCCAGATGCCGCTGATGAGCCGGTTCGGCGCCCAGCCAGGCGTGAGCGCTGATGCCAGCCTGCATTACCGCGAAGCAGCCCGCCGCGCGCTGGCCATGTTGCAGGATGAGGATGATGTAGGTGAGTCAGGTGCTGGGCCAGTAACAACAGCGCTGCGCTATCTGGATAACGATGTGATGCGCCTGACGGACTTGCTGGCTGCCATGCTGGCGCGGCGCGATCAGTGGCTGCACCATGCCGGACAACATTCCCCGCAGGATGAAGCGGAAACCGCCTTGCGCCACCTCGTGCAACACGATATGGAACAGGCCGCGGCCGTGCTGAATGTCGGCCTGCAATCTCGTCTCATGCCCGTGGCGCGTTACGCGGCCTCCAATTTGCCGTGTGACCATCCTGTGGCTTTGTTGCTGGATTGGGAAACCCCTATCCCGGCAACGCCGGAAGCGCTGCCGATGTGGCGTGGCGTCTGCGAATTGCTGCTTACCAAGGCTGGCGAGTTGCGCAAGGAAAAGGGCGTCAATGTTAAAATTGGTTTCCCCGCCACGGACGCCTCCAAGCCATACAAACAGGCACTGGCGGAAATTATTGCCGCCATCCCGGCAGCCCAGCCATTAGCCCACTTGGGTACATTGCCGGAGGTGCGTCGTGACGAAGATACCTGGCAGATTGTAGCGGCGTTGGCGCAATTGCTGCAACTGGCGGCGGCGCATTTATGGACGGTATTTCAGGAGGCAGGCGAGGTCGATTTTGTTGAAGTCGCGCATCGTGCACAGCAGGCGCTGGAAGACGAGGCCGGCCCGACGGATCTGGCGTTGCGACTGGATTACCGCATTCAGCATCTGCTGGTGGACGAGTTTCAGGACACCAGTCCGACGCAGGTCGGTTTGCTGCGCCGTTTGATCCAGGGCTGGGAAATCGGCGATGGCCGCACACTTTTTTGTGTGGGCGATCCCATGCAATCCATTTACCGCTTCCGCAAGGCCGATGTCGGGCTATTCCTGCAGGCTGCGCGCTACGGTATCGGGCAGCTCCAGCTGGAGCGGTTAAAGCTCACACGTAACAATCGTTCCAGCCCGGCAGTGGTGAAGTGGGTAAATGCCGCGTTTCAACAGGTATTTCCGTCGCAGGATAGCGAAACGCACGGCGCCATCAGCTATCGCCGCTTTGCTGCCACGCGTGCGGCCATGCCGGCAGAAGGCGTCGTGATACATCCCTTGGTGGTGGAGCGTGAGGCCAGTAGTAATGATGTTGCCCTGCTTGAAGCACGCCATGTCGCCGACCTGATAGAGCAGGAAAGGGTGCAGGCGCATCCTGATCATTCCCCGCGCAAGATTGCCGTGCTGGTGCGCGCTCGTAGCCACTTGCATGCACTGGTAGCCGAAATTCGCCGTCACCGCCCGCATATGACATTCCAGGCGGTAGAAATAGAAACCCTGGCTGGGCGGCAAACCGTGCAAGACATACTGGCGCTTACCAAGGCGTTGCATCATCGCGCTGACCGTGTGCATTGGCTGGCGATGTTGCGCGCACCATGGTGCGGTCTGACGCTGGCCGATATGCACGTGCTGGCCGCGGATGATCACTATGCGACCATCTGGCATTTGCTGCAGGATGACACGCGGCTGGCACGCATGAGTGCAGATGGTCGCCAACGCCTGCTGCATGTGCGCGGCATACTTGCCGAAGCCTACGCCCATCAGGGAAGGCAGACGACCAGGCGCTGGATTGAATCGGTCTGGCTGCAATTGGGCGGCCCGCATTGTTTGTGGGATGCAGGCGATGTGCGCGATATACAGGCATTTTTTGACCTGGTTGAAAAGATAGACGCGGCAGGCAGTTTTGACCCGGTGAAGCTGGAACTCGCCATGGCCGAACTCTATGCCGAGCCCGACGTGCAGGCTGATGACAGCTTGCAATTCATGACTATCCATAAATCAAAAGGGCTGGAATTCGATACCGTAATCCTGCCAGGCCTGCATCGCGCGCCGCGCAACAAGGATGCACCGTTATTGCTATGGGAAGAAGTGTTGGTGGAAGGCGCCGATAGCCAGCTCATTGCCGCACCATGGCGGCCCAGGCACAAGCGCGACGGTCTGCCCAGTGTCTATGATTATCTGCAGGGGCTGGAGCAGGAGCGTGGCGCCAATGAAGCCGCCCGGCTGTTGTATGTGGCGGCCACCCGTGCCGAACGCCGCCTGCATCTGGTAGGCGCTATCAAGCCCGATAGCAAGGGTGAACGCAAAGCCCCCGGCAATACATTCCTGGAGTTGCTGTGGCATAGCGTGGGCCATGCATACCTCAGTGCCGAGCCTATGCCGCAAGCGGTCATCAGCGATGCTGCCGATGAGGCAAGGTTTGTTCCCCAGCTTGTACGCCTGCCCCAACCGGCTATGCCCGAGCTGTTGAATGTTGTGTCCTCAAATGCGCAGGCACTGTCTTATGACGATAGCGCAACTTTAGCAACAGGGGCCGACAGTCTTGCCGCCAGTTGCGGGACGCTCGCCCACTTGTATCTGGAAATGATGGCGAGCAGCGGGGTTGAATCCTGGTCTTTAGCGCGTATTAGCAGCTTGCAGCCAGCGATGAAGCATTGGCTGCAGCAGCAGGGCCATCATGCTGATGAAGCCAGCGAGGGCGCACAACGCGTATTGACCGCGTTACAGGTGACGCTACAGAGCCCGGACGGTCAGTGGATTCTGCGCAGCCGGGAGTTGGCCGCAAGCGAACTGGCGCTGGCCTCCGTTAGCGGCAGGCACATTACACAGCACGTGGTGGACCGGACGTTTGTGGAAAATGGCACGCGCTGGGTGATTGATTACAAGTCAGCACGGCTCGGAGAAGGTGTCGCCGAGGCAGTCTTGCAGCAACAAGCTGAGCGCTACCGGCCGCAACTGGAGCGCTATGCCGCGCTATTCAAGGACGAGGGCTTGCCGGTCCGCAAAGCCGTGTTTTTTCTGGTGCTGGGGAAACTCTCCGAGCTGAGTTAGCGGGTTGGGCCGGCGCATTTAACGCATGCGCTGCAAGTGCAGCAATTTGGCGACTAGTTCATGCTGTTTGCTGACGTTCATTTTGATGAACATGTGCTTGAGATGCAGGCGGATGGTTTGCTCGCTGATAGCCATTTGTGTCGCGATTTTGCATAAGGGCAGGCCTTCTGCGAGCATGACAGCGCATTCGCATTCGCGCGGGGTTAAATGAAAGTTATCCTGCAGACGCTTGTTCAAACCGTTGCAATTTGCGTCCAGGTCGCGGATCAGAATAATGACCTGTCCGGATCCAGCAGATCCAGGATGTGCGGGAACGACCGGCATCATGCGCAGATGCAAGGGCTGCTTCATGGATGGACGTGAGATGTACATTTCGACATCTATTTCATCGGGACTGCGCCCGCCATTTTTTGCGCAACTATGTATGGCCTCATCCAGCAGTTGCTTGAGGCGGCGGTTCTCGAATGCCATGCTGGTCTGTAGCCGGTTGCTGGTGACCAGCAAGCCGTCCGCCTGGTCGAGTATGTTTTGCGCGGATGTGGACAGAAACACCACGTCAAGATCGTGTGACACCACTACTGTAGCTTGCCCCAGTTGATTCAGCACTTGCCTCAGCATTTCTATTGGCATGGTGTACTTTCCAGACTTGACCAATCAATGAAAGTAATCGATTCGATACGCGTAATCGTTGATCAGATTATGGGCTAAAAGCAGTGTATTGATACAAATAATAAGGATAAATTTTAGAATCTGCAATTCTGCCAATACGTATTTTATTGTTTTATCTATCAGTTACTTATGCTTTTTAAGCCATGAGGGATAACGCAAACAATGTGCATCCCTGGCTACCCTGAACAAGGTATTGTGGTCCGGAAATCGCAGAAGTAGCATTAACATCGGCATTAATGCCGAATTTTTGTTGTTATTGAGTGACTTGTGTTCCTTAACTATGTGAAAGAAGAGGTAACAAAATGAACAAGATACTTTATTTGGCGATTTGGGGAGTAGTGACCGGTGCTACGATGATGGCGTCAACCGTGGCAACCGCAGACAATGATGGTCGTGATGGTCGTGATGGCAATGCTGGCTGCCGCCTTGTAACCCGAGCCCAGTTTGAAGCTGCAGCCAATAGCGCTGCAACGGAAACCGATGGCTTTGGTTTTGGCCTGCCTATGTGGGCTAGCATGGTAGACGTGTCCGGTAAGGTTTGCCATGTTTACTCCACTGACAGTGGTGCGGCAAACACCGGTGCGGCCGCTGGTAATAAGGCTTGGCTGGGCAGTCGTCTTATTTCGGCACAAAAAGCCAACACTGCAAATGCCTTTAGTCTGGATAATTTGACGATTTCGACTGGTGCACTTTATGTGGCAGTTCTGCCTGGCGGCAGCCTCTATGGCTTGCAACATAGTAATCCGGTAGATGCCAGCGTAGCCTACGGTGGTAGTCCTGTCACTGTTGGAACCAATGCTGATTTCCTCAAGAACAAGCGCATTGGTGGCGTTAACGTGTTTGGCGGTGGGGTGGCGTTGTATAGTGGAGGTGTCAAAGTTGGTGCTATAGGTGCGTCTGGTGACACATCCTGCCGCGACCATACCTTTGCCTGGCGTATGCGTGTTGCGCTTGGCCTGGATGGCACGCCCAATAGTGATGCCCTTGCCCTGGTTGCAACACCTACCGCCCTGTTTCAGCAGCCGTTGTGTGGCGTTAATGATCCATTGGCGGCAAATGGAGGTGGCGCGACATTTGGAATCAGTAATTAATATAAAGTACTATTTATTAAGCCCCAGCGAGTTGCCGGGGCTTTTTTTCTGCCATAATTTATCAAGTCCAATACAAAAAGTAGATGGTGCTAGCATGAGGGTTTCTCAACGCGGGTTTACACTACTTGAACTTCTGGTTGTCATGGTCATCATCGGCCTGCTGGCGAGCTATGTGGCACCACGGTATTTTGCGCAATTAGGCAAGTCAGAGGTTAAGGCGACGCGCGCGCAGATCGCTGCCCTTGCCAAGGCGCTGGATGTCTATCGTCTTGATACCGGGCATTACCCGGCGGAGGATGTTGGCCTGCAAGCACTGACAGTGGCACCTGCCAATGAGCCCAAATGGCAAGGGCCTTACCTGGATAAAACCGTACCGCTGGATGCTTGGGGCAACCCCTATATTTACCGTATTCCCGGAGAGCAGCGTGAATACGACCTCATTTCGCTAGGCAAGGATGGCAAGCCTGGCGGGGCGGATGAAAATGCCGACATTACGAATTAGGCTGGCTTGATGGTCAACACAGCGCGCTTTCTCTCCCATAAGCCATGCAGTTTCAATTAAAAGTCACACGTGCGGGACTTGCCCCTGTGAGCATGCGGCTAGAGGCTGGATCTGACGCGGAGGCGTGCCGGATTGCCGAGCAGCAGGGCTATGCCGTGCTGCGGGTACGGGCGCGGGCGGGACTGTTGTCAAAACGCGCGAGTAAGTTCCCCTTGTTGTTGTTCTGCCAGGAATTGCGCGTGTTGCTGGAAGCAGGGCTGACCCTGCCTGAATGCATCGCAACCCTGGTCAGGAAAGAGACCAGGTCTGAGGCACGGTCAACGCTGGATGCGCTGCTTGTATCGTTGCGTGAAGGGCTGGCGCTATCGGATGCGCTGGCGAAAATGCCGCAGCATTTCCCCAGCCTGTTCGTAGCCAGCGTGCGTGCTTGCGAGACCACGGGGAGTCTTGCCGAAGGCCTGATGCGCTTCAGCCTGTACCTCGAGCAGGTGGACGTGCTGCGCAAGCGCATCATCAGCGCCTCTATCTATCCCGCGCTGGTGCTCAGTTTTGGCGTGCTGGTGCTGGCATTTTTGCTGGGTTTCGTGGTGCCGCGCTTCAGCCGCATTTATGAAGGGCGCAATATGCATCTTTCAACGGCGTCGGAATGGCTGCTGTGGACAGGGCAGTTGGTTGAGCATCATGGACTGCTGATTCTGCTGGGTGCAGTGGCCGTTATCGGTGCGATCATCTTTGCCCTGATGCAGCCTGCTGTGCGTGCAGGTATCGGTCACGCCATCATACGCCTGCCGCAAATTGGTGCCCGCTTCCGCATGTATCACCTGAGCCGGCTTTACCGCACGCTGGGCATGCTGCTGCGCAGCGGTATGCCTGTGCTGTCGGCTTTAGGTATGGTGAATGATTTGTTGGGACACACATTGCAATTGCAAGTGGCACAGGCCCGCAGGCTGATTGGCGAAGGGCGTCTTTTTTCCGAGGCCATGGACGAGTGTAGTCTCACCACGCCTGTCGCATTGCAATTGTTTCGCGCCGGCGAAAAATCCGGCCGGCTGGAACTGATGATGGAACGTACGGCCAGCTTTCATGAGGAGGAAATGCTGCGCTGGGTAGATGCCTTCACCAAACTGTTTGAACCTTTGTTGATGGCCGCCATTGGCATTCTGATTGGCCTGATTGTGTTAATGATGTATCTCCCCATTTTTGAACTTGCGAGCGGACTGCAATGATATCGTCTTTGCTACGGGAACAGATTGATGCCGCGCGGCTAGCTGCACAAGCGCAGGGTCGTCGCGCGATAGAGTTGCTGGAGGAAAGTGCCGGACTCGCGCCGCAAGCATTGACGGCGGCACTGGCGGAGGTGCTGGCCTGTGAGATGATTGCGCTGGATGCCATGCTGGCCTGCGCACCGGCTTTTGATCGCTTATCTTATTCTGAGGCATTGCAGCATGATTGCGTTGCACTGCGTGAAAAGAATGGGCTAGGCGATGACCACCTGCTGCTGGTGTATGCCGATATTTACAATCTCAATTTGCCAGCCTGGGCTTCTGAACGCTTGGGAGCACCTTTCAAAATGCGTTTGGCGCATCAATCCGATATTGCCGCCTATCTGGCGCGTCAGGAAGATTCGATGCGCGCGGTGGAGTCTGCGCTCGGCTCGGCCAGTGGCGATGGTAACGCTGCCAGCCAGTCCGAAGAACTGTCTATTTCCACCATCGAAGGCGATGCCAGCCCGGTGGTCAAGCTGGTGCATTCCACTTTGTATGATGCATTGAAGACCGATGCCAGCGATATTCACCTGCAAACCGTACCGGGTGGGCTGGTGATCAAGTACCGTCTGGATGGTGTCATGAGCCAGGTGGGTGCCGTCAGCGAACAGGCGATGGCGGAGCAGGCAATTTCGCGTATCAAGGTGATGGCGGAACTGGATATCACCGAGCAGCGCGTGCCACAGGATGGCCGCTTCCGGGCCCTGTATCGGGGACGTGAGGTGGATTTCCGGGTTTCCGTGATGCCCAGTATTCACGGCGAGGATGTCGTGATCCGCGTGCTGGACAAGCAGGCCCTGGCTGACCATGTGAAAGGGCTGCGGCTGGATTATCTTGGCTTTGACGACAACGTGATGGCCGTGATGCGCCGCCATTTCCTCAGTCCTTACGGCATGGTGCTGGTTACCGGGCCGACTGGTAGCGGCAAGACCACCACGCTATATGCGGCAATCAGTGAAATCAACCACGGACTGGACACGATCATCACCATCGAAGATCCAGTGGAATACCAGCTCAACGGCGTGCTACAAATCCCTGTCAATGAAAAAAAAGGCCTCACCTTTGCGCGCGGCCTGCGCTCCATTCTGCGACATGATCCGGACAAGATCATGGTGGGTGAAATCCGTGATGCGGAAACCGCCCAGATTGCCGTGCAATCGGCGCTCACCGGGCATTTGGTGTTCACTACCGTACATGCGAATAACGTGTTTGACGTAATCGGACGTTTGCTGAGCATGGGGGTGGACGCCTACAGCTTTGTCTCCGCGCTGAATATTATTATTGCGCAACGCTTGCTACGCACGGTGTGCAAGCAGTGTGCCGAACCGGTCACCATTGCGCCGGAACTGGCTGGTGTAGCCCCGCCCCCCGATGCCCGACCGGTGCTGGGAAAAGGCTGCGGTGCCTGCCGCGGAACCGGTTACAAGGGCCGGAGGGCGGTAGCGGAGGTGCTGTGCATGGATGATACCCTGCGTGAAATGATTGCAGCACGCGCATCCACCCGCGAAATCAAGGAATACGCATATAAAATGGGTACGCGTTCGCTGCGGCATGCGGCTTTGGATATGGCTTGGCGCGGCGATACTACGGTAGAGGAGGTGAACCGTGTTACGGCAATGGTTTAAAAGCCCCGCCGTGCTCGCTTTAGGTGCGGAAGGTATCGCATTGCGTCCATCTGGCGCCAGTGCCGATGATATACGCATGATCTGTGGTATGAGCTCCAGTGGTAGTGAGCACTACTCCTATGAGCGGCTGCTGGACGAGCTGGAAGCGCAGGCTGATAAACTTGGATTGTGGCGTGTCCGTTTCATCCTCTCCAACCAGTTTGCACGCTATGCGGTATTGCCCTGGCAACCCAGCATATATGCCATGCAGGATTGGCTGGCGCTGGCTACCCACCAGTTCCGCAAGCAGTTCGGTGCCATGGCCGAAAACTGGGAGATTCGCGTTGCCTTGCAAGGTCATGGGGCGCCAGCAGTGGCATGTGCGCTAGACCGTACTCTGTCAGAACGCCTGTTAGCCTTGTCCGCCAAGGTTAATTGGAGCGTGCAGGGGATAGAACCAGCCTTGATGTCGGTGTTCAACCGGCATCGCGCCCATCTTGCAAAGTCCGGGCATTGGCTGCTGCTGGCGGAGCCGCAGCGCCTCCTGCTTGGGCAAATTAGCAACGGCGCCTGGCAGCATTTCCATGTCGATTCCCCGCTTGCGGGAGAAGAGCCTATAGCCGGCATGCGCATGGTCGAGCGTGTACTTCGCCTTCAAGGCGACACGCGTCCCTCAGCCATTGCCTGTTTCGGCCCTGCTGCGCTGCTACCAGATAGTCTTCCCGAGCATATGCCAATGCTGCGTTTGCCGCATCCGGCAGCAGCAGTGTGCATGAGCAGCCTTGACATGCTGGCGGGGATCGCATGAAACGCCTGCAACTGGATTTTTCACCTCATCGTGCCCGTCTGCGCAATGTCATAGGCGGCGCGGCCCTTACTGTATGTCTGCTGGCAGGCCTCGCGCTCCTGGCAAGCCAGCGTAATCTGGATCAGCGCATTACTCGGTATGCCGTGCAACAGCAACAACCCTGGAAGCGTATGGGCTCCCATGCCAAGCGCGATCCTTTGATGCTTCCTGAGGAAAAGCAGAGCAGGGAAGCGCAGCATGCACTTGACCTGCCTTGGAACGCTTTGCTTGGCGCGCTTGAGCGAGTACAGTCTGCCAGTTCTGGGGTGCATCTGCTGTCCGTGCAGCCCAACCCGGCTAAAGGTGAAGTAGTGCTGGGCGGCGAGGCCGAGAATTTCTCAATACTGATGAATTATGTGAAGGCCTTGCGTGCACAGCCGCAGTTTTACGATGTGGTGCTGGTCAACCAGCGCCTCGCGCCGGAGACCACGAGCCAGGGGCGCTTGGCTTTTACCTTGTTGGCGCAATGGAAGACATGATGCAGCAGCTGAAATGGATATTTGCGCGTTTTGCCGATGCCCTGGGTTTGCCAGGATTGTTTTCGCTGGTGCTTGTGCTTGGACTGCTGTTGTTTTTCCCCCTGTCGCGCTGGCCGGCGCAACAGCGTCTTGCGGCAGCAGAAGCAGCAGCCTCCATGAAGCCGGACACACCCAGCAGCGGATCGGCAGAGTCGCCTGCAAGTGCATTTCTCGGCAAGTTTCCACGGCCGGAAACCCTGCCGCAGCAATTGCAGGCCATTTTCGACACGGCAGAAAAGTACGGCCTCGCTTTGGATGAGGTTGCCTACCGCAAGTTGCGCAAACCGGATGAGCGGCTGGAGCGTTACCTGGTAGATTTTGCGCTAGAAGCGCCATATCCCGATACCCGCACTTTTCTTGGGGATGTGCTGGCAAGCAGCCCGTCGATAGCTCTGGATCAGCTTTCCCTGGTGCGGGACAATGTGCAAAGCGGTCATGTGCGTGCGCATGTCCGATTGACCCTGTTTCTGGTGCGATAATGCATAACACTGCACTGAAGCGTTGGCTGGTATTGGGGGGCTTGCTTGGCCTGACCCTGTATCTGGCGTGGAGCAGCCCGGAGCCGGAAACACAGTCCATGGCGACGGTAAATCCAACCCGTGCTACCGCCGCAGTATCTGGCCTGAGGATGGCGAGCCAGCCTGCCCGGCAAGAGTGGGATTTCCGTTTCACGCCGCGTGAAGCAGTGGGGGGCGAAGTGGTGGACTTGTTTGCCCCAGCGGTTGTAGAACGCCCGCCAGAGGTGGCTGAAACGGTGGAGTTACCGCCGCAAGCGCCGGCATTGCCCTTTACTTTGGTAGGCAGGATTATCGAAGGGGATGGCATCAAGGTTTTTTTGCAGGCTAATAATGATGTGCTGTATTCGGTCAAAGTAGGCGATATATTTGCCCAGCAATATAAGTTAGTGGGGGCGGAGGGCGGGAAAATAAGCCTGCTTTATCTGCCGCTGAATATCACCCAGACCATGCCTTATGGGGAGACGCCTTGAACCAGATGAATCTATCCAGCTTGCGCTGGAAAATCCTGCTAATGATGGCTGTTTCGCCGCTGGCAGCTTGTGACACCATGGATACTTTCCTGAAAAAAGACATGCAGCATACTACTGTCATCAAGAACAGCACCGAGGTGCCTGCCAAGATGGAAGCTGTACGCGCACATGGGCTGGAGGTGCAGAAACTGCAGGGGATGGCAGAAACGGCATTCAACGCTGGTGACCTTGACGGTGCGGAACAAGCCTACCAGTCGCTTGATAAGTTCGATCCGGGTAACCTGCGCGTAGCCGAGGGCCTGCGACGCATCGAAGCCAGGCGCCGTCATCCGGCTTTGCTGGAAGAAGCCAGGAGTCTTGTAGGCAAGTCCGATGCCGATGATGATCGAGCCGCAGCCTTGTTGCGTGATGTGCTTGTGGAAAATCCAGATAACGATGAAGCGCGCACACTTTATCGCAACCTGACTGAGCAACATGCCGCCAAACGTGCTGAAGCCATGCGCAAGAAGCTGGCATACGCCAATCCGGTGACGCTGGAATTCCGCGATGTGCCGATTAAGACCATCATCGAGGCCCTGGCCAAGGGCACGGGCATCAATATCATCGTGGACAAGGATGTGCCCAGCGCGCAGAAGGCCACCCTGTTTGTGAAGAACGTATCGCTGGAAGACGCCATAGACCTGCTGGCACAAACTAACCAGCTGCAGAAGAAGGTGCTCAACGAGAAGTCGGTCATTCTCTATCCCAACACGGTGCTCAAGCTGCGCGAGTATCAGGATCTGGTGATCCGCAGTTTTTATCTGGAATATGCTGACCCCAAAACCGTTAGCGGGTTGCTCAAGTCCATGCTGGGCGTCAAGCAGGTGCAGACGGATGATCGCTTGCCCATGATCATGATTAAGGATGCACCGGAAATAATGACGCTGGTTGAGAAGCTTATCGCCTCGCAGGATGTGCCGGATCCGGAAGTGATGCTTGAGTTTGAGGTGTTGGAGATTAAACGTTCCAATAGCCTTAATACTGGTGTTACCTGGCCCAACCAGCTCACTGTCATCGGCAGTTCTACCGGCACGGATAGCGCGTCCCAGCTTACGCTGAAACAATTGCGCAACCTCAATTCCTCCGGAATCTCGGTCAGTCCCAATCCCTCGATTGTGTTCAGCGGTGCGGATTCGGATGCCAATCTGCTGGCTAATCCGCGGGTGCGTATCAAGAACAAGGAGAAGGCGAGCATTCATATTGGCGACAGAATCCCCGTGATTACCTCGAATGTTTCTTCTACCGGTGTCAGTACGGAAAACGTGCAATATATCGATGTCGGCCTCAAGCTTGAGGCCGAACCCCTCATCAGCCTGGGCGGCGATGTCACCCTCAAACTCAATCTGGATGTGGGGTCGCTGGGCACACAATTCACGACTAAAAATGGCGCGGTGGTTTACCAGATCGGCACACGCCGCACCAGCACCCAACTGCGTTTGCGGGATGGTGAAACGCAGGTGATGGCTGGCCTGATCAGCGACGAAGATCGTAAGAGCGTGGGTAAATTGCCTGGTCTTGGAGACATTCCCTTGATCGGTCGTCTGTTTTCCAATCACGGTGATAGCAAAGCCAAGACAGAAATTGTGCTTTCTGTAACACCGCATATCATCCGCGAGCGCCGCTCCCCACAGGCCGATACTTCCGAGTATTGGTCAGGTAGCGAGGGTCAGCCCGGGCGTAATTTCACGTCACCTAACCCGGTGTCGGGGATTCCGTATTTTGCTGGTACCCCGATCAGACCGCCGCCTACAGCGGTACCCCCACAGAATGCCAAGCCACAGGGGCTCAACATACCATTCTTGCCGCCCGGCATGAATACACCGCTGGAAAGTGGGCCGGAACCCAGCCTTGAATCGAGTCCTGAACCGGGTGACTGATTCTGCAAAAGATGTGGCCGTGCCTTTCAATAGGCGGCGTTTAGGCGGGTTCTCCTTTATAGAAATTCTTGCCACAGTGGTCATTCTCGCCTTGATGGCGACGGCTGCCGTGCCTTACCTGGATTTGGTGGTGACACGCCAGAAAGAGGCTGAATTGCGTCGGAACCTGCGTACGATCCGTGAAGCCATCGATGCTTACAAAAAAGCTACAGATGAGGGGCGCATCCCCAAGCGTATTGATGAATCCGGCTATCCCAAGCATTTGGAAGACCTGGTGAATGGGGGTGTGGATGCGAAGGATCCGGCCAAGCGCAAGTTCTATTTACTGCGCCGCGTGCCCAGGGATCCAATGTTCCTCGTCGCCGATGTACCTGCCGCGCAAACCTGGGGCTTGCGCAGCTATGACAGCCCAGCGGATCAGCCACAAGAAGGCGCGGATGTATTTGATGTGTATTCGATGAGTGAGCAGAAAGGTCTGGACGGTGTTCCCTACAAGCAATGGTAGCCGGGCGTCTTTATTGAATTCCTCTAGGCGCGGATTCACCTTCGTCGAACTGATGGTGGTGATGGCGATCATTGCAATGTTGCTGACCATAGCCTTGCCACGCTATTTCGATGGCTTGCAACGCAGCAAGGAGGCGGTTCTGCGCGAAGACCTCGCCACCATGCGCGATGCCATTGGTCACTACCACGCGGACAAGGGTGGCTATCCGCCCAGTCTGGAGGTGCTGGTGGAGCAGCGCTACCTGCGCTTCATTCCCGAGGATCCCATTACCAACAGCAAAGAAACATGGGAGCTGGTGCCCCTGCCCGATAATGCCCCTGGCGTTTATGATCTGCGTAGCGGTTCACAGGAAACGGCCAGAGATGGCACTCCTTTCGCTTCCTGGTAATCGTGGGAATGGGCATGAGCAGGGATTCGCCTATGTGGCTCTGCTGTGCGTGCTCGCTGGCATCGTGCTGATGCTGGGTATTACCACCGAGCAGATCGAGCACGCCGCGCAGCGTGACCGCGAGGAACAGTTGCTGTTTGTGGGAAACCAATTCCGCCAGGCCATTGCCAGCTATTACGAAAAATCGCCCGGCGCCAAGCAATACCCACGCAAGCTCGAGGAATTATTGCAGGATAATCGCTTTCCCAAGCCAGTACGGCACCTGCGGCGTATTTATGCCGATCCTATGCGTACCGGAATTGTGCGCGCTGATGCCAGGGACAACAGGGCAGATTGGCAACTGGTGCGCAACTCGCAAGGCGGCATAGTGGGTATATATAGTAGATCCAGCTTGCCCCCCATACGCACCAATCTGGATGAAGACCTCATGAAAGCCATAGATGAGCACCCTGCCTTGCATTATTCCGACTGGAAATTTATTTACCAACCCTTGGATGGCAGTGCCGATCTGGTCAGGTCTGGCGATGATAGCAACGGCTTCATCAACGATCCAGACAATCCATTCGGGCAGGTGGAAGGCGAGGCCGGACAACAGGATGACGCCGATGCGGATTCATCATCCAATGCCAGTCAAGACTGGACTAGCGGTGATGAGGTGAGCGGCGAATCGCCTTGAGATGCCGCCGCACATACCACACTACGAAAATCACCGCTGCGATTACGATGACGTAGTGGAACTGGTGAAAATACACTTTAAGCTCATCCCAGTGCTCGCCAAACTTCATGCCAGCGTACGCCAGCACCCAGCACCAGATGAGTGAGCCAACGAAGGTATAGGCGATGAACTTGCCCATGTGCATGCGGGCGATACCAGCGGGGAAGGCGATAAAGGTGCGCACTGCGGGCAACATGCGGCCAATGAAGATGATAATGTCACCATATTTTTCGAATGCCCGGTCAGCCAAATGCAGGTCGTGTTGCGAAATCAGCACCCACTTGCCGTATTTTTCCACCAGCGGCCGGCCGCCGTACATGCCCAGGTAATAAGCCGGGATCGAGCCCAGCACACAGCCCAGCGCACCTGCCAGCGCCACGCCCCATAACGTCATTTCACCCTTGAACACGAGGTAGCCGGAAAATGGCATGATGATTTCCGAGGGCAGCGGAATACAGGCTGACTCGATCGCCATCAGCAACACAATGCCGCTATAACCCAGGGTGGAAATAACGCTGATGATCCAGGTGGCAAGCAGGGCAATGAATTTTTCTAGCATGTGATTAGATCCTTAGGCATCAGACTAATTCCTTAAGCAGTATTTTAATGAAGTCAGAGCGGTCAAGAATGTCTGGCAATTGTAGTGTTACACGCAGTTTGTCCGGCCCATTCATGCGACAGCGGCGGTCACGTTGCAGCATGGCAACCAGCTTGGTCGGGTCGAGTTCGCTGTGCTGGCTGAACTGTAACTGAATGGCATCGCTGCTGGCATCAATTTTGACGATGCCCAGCGGCTTGGCGGACACGCGTAATCTGTGACAGGCAAGCAGTGCTTCGCCTTGTTGCGGCAACAGGCCAAAGCGGTCTATGAGTTCCTCCTGCATGGTGTCGAGTTCGTCGTCATTCGCGCAATTGGCGAGGCGCTTGTAGAGTACCAGTCGCTCGTGTACGTCCGGGCAATAGTCGTTGGTCAGCAGGGCCGGGGTATGCAGATTGATTTCTGTAGTCACCCCTAATGGCGCTGAGAGGTCCGGCTCCTTGCCTTCCTTGAGCCTTTTGACGGCGTGGGCCAGCATGTCGGAGTAAAGGCTGAAGCCGATTTCCTGCATTTCACCGCTTTGCGAATCGCCCAGCAGCTCGCCCGCGCCGCGGATTTCCAGATCGTGCATGGCGAGGTGGAAGCCCGCGCCCAGATCCTCCAGCAACTGAATGGCATCCAGCCGCTTTTGCGCCTGCGGCGTAATTTTTCTGTCTGGCTCGGTCAGTAGGTAAGCGTAAGCCTGATGGTGCGAGCGGCCGACACGGCCACGCAGTTGGTGCAGCTGGGCCAGGCCGAATTTGTCGGCCTTATTCATGATTATGGTATTGGCGGTCGGTACGTCAATGCCGGTTTCGATAATCGTGGTACACAGCAGCAGATTGAAGCGCTGCTGGTAAAAGTCACGCATCACGTGTTCCAGCTCGCGCTCGCGCAGCTGGCCGTGGGCAATGCCAATGCGGGCTTCCGGCAGTATGCGCTCCAGCTTCTCGCGCATGACGAAGATGGTGTCAACCTCGTTATGCAGGAAGTACATCTGCCCGCCGCGCTTGAATTCACGCATGGCGGCTTCGCGGATGATGCCTTCCGAATAGTCGGTGGCAAAGGTCTTGATGGAGAGTCGTTTCTGCGGCGGCGTAGTAATCACGGAGAACTCGCGCAGGCCCTCCATCGCCATCGACAGTGTACGCGGAATCGGCGTGGCGGTGAGCGTGAGCACATCGACCTCGGCGCGCATGGCTTTGAGCTGTTCTTTCTGGCGTACGCCGAACCTATGCTCTTCGTCCAGGATCACCAGGCCCAGATTCTTGAACTTGACGTCTTTCTGTATGAGCCGGTGCGTGCCGATGATGATGTCGATGCTGCCGTCTGCCAGGCCTTTAAGGGCCTCAGCCTGTTCTTTGGCGGTGCGGAAACGCGAGATTTCGGCGATCTTGATCGGCCATTCGGCAAAGCGGTCGCTAAAGTTGTTGAAGTGCTGTTCAGCCAGCAGCGTGGTGGGTACCAGAACCGCGACTTGCCTGCCGCCCATTACGGCAACGAAAGCTGCGCGCAGGGCGACTTCAGTCTTGCCGAAGCCGACATCGCCGCAGACCAGCCTGTCCATGGGTCTGCCAGACTGCATGTCACTGATGACGGCTTCAATGGCGGATAGCTGATCGGGCGTTTCTTCAAACGGGAACCCTTCAGCAAAGGTTTCATAATCATGCAGGCTGAGTGTGAACGCATGGCCGCGACGTGCAGCGCGCTGAGCATAGAGGTTGAGCAATTCGGCGGCGGTATCGCGGATTTGCTTGAGCGCTTTTTTCTTGGCTTTTTCCCAATGACCGCTGCCCAGACGATGCAGGGGCGCTGATTCCGGAGGGCCGCCGGAGTAACGCGAGATCATGAATAGCTGGGAAACTGGCACGTAGAGCTTGTCGTCGCCTGCGTATTCCAGCAGCAGGAACTCGGTTTCGCCTTCGCCGAAATCCAGATTGACCAGGCCACGGTAACGTCCTACACCATGCTGTTCATGCACAACCGGGTCGTTTTCGCGCAGCTCGGAAAGATCCTTGAGCATGCCCTCGGTGCTGCGCGCTCTATCCTTGTCACGACGGCGTTGCTGGCGCACCGTGGCGGCATAAAGTTCGGCTTCTGTAACCAGAGCGAAATCTGCAAGCGCAAGGCTCGTGTCCGCTACAAACCCGCCATGCAGCGATGAGATACCCAGCATCAGGTGTTCGCTGGATGCCTGAAACTCTTCCCAGGTTTCGCAGGTTGTGGGGCGCAACCCTTGTTCAGTCATCAATTGCAGCATGGTTTCGCGTCGCCCCAAGCTTTCTGCGGTAATGAGCACCCGGCCTGGGGTTTGTGCTATGTAGGCTTGCAGCTTATGTAATGGATGTTCGGCGCGGCGCTCAATGTCAAGCGCTGGCAGGCCTGTGGGGACGTTTTCTGTGCTGAGTTGCAGCCGCGCATAGTGGTGCGTTTGACTGAAAAAATCTTCGGCTTTTATCAGCAGCAGTTCAGGTTTGAGAATCGGACGTTCAGTATCATGCGCTAGCAGGCGATAGCGTGATTGAGCCTCATGCCAAAAGCTTTGTGCGGCCTGGTCCAGGTTGCCATGCAGGCAGAGCAGGGCATTGTCCGGCAGATAATCCAGTAGCGTCGCAGTGTGCTCGAAAAACAGTGGCAGATACCATTCGATACCGCCGCTGGCGATACCTTTGCTTACATCCTTATAAATGCGGCTGCGCGAAGGATCACCTTCAAACGTCTCGCGGAAATTCTGACGGAAGCGGGCAATGCCATTGTCATCAAGCGGGAATTCGCGCGCGGGCAACAGGCGAATCTCGTTTACGGGGTAAAGGCTGCGCTGCGTGTCCACATCAAAAGTGCGAATCGTTTCAATTTCGTCGTCAAACAGGTCGAGGCGGTAGGGCAGCGTACTGCCCATGGGAAACAGGTCTATCAGTCCGCCACGTACGCTGAATTCGCCTGGACTCATGACCTGGCTGACATGATGATAGCCAGCCTCGGCGCATTGCGTGCGCAGCGCTTCCAGATCCAGCCGCTGGCCTTTTTTCAGCATGAAGGTATGCGCAGCCAAATAGGCTTGTGCAGGCAGGCGCAACAAGGCGGTACCCGCAGGCACAATGATAATGTCGCAGGCGTTCTGGCTGATTTGGTAAAGCGTAGCCAGCCGTTCCGAGATCAAATCCGGGTGTGGAGAAAAATGATCGTAAGGTAGCGTTTCCCAGTCTGGCAGCAAATTCACGCATAAAGTAGGCGCGAACCAGGGAATCTCTTCCAGCAAGCGTTGTGCTTCAAAAGCGTTGGCGGTAATGACGACTAAAGGCGTCCTGCCAGGTTTGTTTTTCTGTTCAGCCAGGCGCAGTGCAAGCTGTGCCAAGGCCAGGCTGTCCGTGCCGGAGGGTTGCGGGTTAACGCGTTCAGATTGGCCGGGTGCCGGAATAGGCAGGAAAAACTGCATGAATTGTTGCCGTCGGGAAGAATGAGTAAACAACGTATTATAGCCGCTGCCTAATGCTGACGACTATGCGTGATGCCCAAAATGAAGCCGGGCGAATTGATGCACCACCAACAGTAACCACTCGGCAAATGTGCCGACGGTTACCTGCCGGATAGCTATCCTGCTAAGAGACTACTTTTTTAGTAGTTTTGCGATTTGCGCTTCTGCTGCTGTCCAGTATTCCACAGGGTTACCACCGAAGTCGTTACTTTCGGCCAGAAAATAGGCGGCAACTTCTACCATGCGATAGCGCTCTTCCGGGCTGATTTTATGTTCAGGGGCGGCGGTTTTTTTTGCTGCAGCCGGTTTCTTGGCGGGTACTTTGACGGCTACTGAGGCTTGTGTGACGGATGCCGCTTTTTCAGCTGCGGCTTTAGGAGTTGCAGGTGTGTTCTCGGACTTGCTCTTCGTTGCGGTCATTGCCGATCCTTTCGTTTGATGGACTTCAATGCTTCGAGGCGGGATGGTAACCCCGGTGTCATGATATTAAACCGTTCCACCTACCGTCAAGCCATCAATGCGTAAAGTTGGTTGACCAACCCCGACCGGAACACTCTGGCCTTCCTTGCCGCAGGTGCCGACACCGGGATCCAGCGTCATGTCATTACCTATCATGGAAACGCGTGTAAGCACGTCTGGACCATTGCCTATCAAGGTTGCACCCTTAACCGGATAGGTAAGCTTGCCGTCTTCTATCATCCAGGCTTCTGCTGCTGAAAAGACAAACTTGCCACTGGTGATATCTACCTGACCACCACCAAAATTGGCGGCATACAGACCCTTTTTCACTGAGCGTATGATTTCTTCGGGCGGCATATTGCCATTGAGCATGTAGGTGTTGGTCATACGCGGCATCGGGATATGCGCATAGGATTCCCGGCGTGCATTGCCGGTAAGCGGCATGCCCATCAGACGCGCATTAAGGCTGTCCTGCATATAGCCGCGCAAGATGCCATCTTCAATGAGTACCGTGCGCTGGGTCGGGTTGCCTTCGTCATCCACATTGAGCGAGCCGCGACGATCTACAAGGGTGCCATCATCAACTACTGTCACGCCGGGGGACGCCACGCGCTGCCCAATTTTGCCAGTGAAGGCGGAACTGCCTTTGCGGTTGAAATCGCCTTCAAGGCCGTGGCCAATCGCTTCATGCAGCAAAATGCCGGGCCAGCCGGCGCCCAGTACCACCGTCATGCTGCCCGCAGGGGCTGGCTTGGCGTCAAGGTTGGTGAGGGCCTGATGTACAGCTTTGCGGGCATAGTCCTCTAAAACTTCATCAGTAAAATAGCTGTAATCGAAGCGACCACCGCCACCGGCTGAGCCTTGCTCGCGACGTCCGTCGTACTCGGCAATCACCTGGATCGAGAGTCTGACCAAGGGGCGGACGTCGGCAGCCATGACACCATCATGACGTGCCACCATGACTACTTCGTATTCACCGGCGATGGATGCCATCACCTGAGTGATACGCTGGTCGGCCTTGCGTGCGTAAGCCTCCAGTTTTTCCAAGAGCCTGACTTTTGCGTCGGCGCTCAATGAGGCAATTGGGTCATGCGGAATATAGAGTTGTGGCACGTGCTGGCGTGTAACGGCCTGCGCAGTCTGTTCGCTGCCCTGAGACGCAATGGCGCGTGTAACACTGGCCGCTTGCTGCAGGGCTGGCAAATGGATATCGTCAGAGTAGGCGAATGCAGTTTTCTCGCCGCTGACGGCACGCACGCCTACGCCTTGGTCTATACTGAAATTGCCGGATTTGACCTGGCCTTCTTCCAGGCCCCAGCTTTCGGAGCGGCTATATTGAAAATAGAGATCGGCATAATCCACCTTGTGCGACATGATGCTGCCCAGCACGCCTTGTAAAGCGGGCAGGTCAAGCGCCGATGGCGCAAGCAGTGTCTCGGTCGCTGTGCTGAAGTGCGAACCCGCTTCCGGGCTGGAACTTGTAGGTAAAGATTCTGGCTTCATCGCTCACTGCTTTCGATATCTATGGTTATTACAAATAGGGGTGCTGCAAATATAGCAGCAACGAGGCTGAGCCTCGCCACGTAAATTCTGCAATTAGAATTAATGGTCTGACAGTAATTAATTTGAAAGGTTATGAAGTTATTGATAAAAGCCGCACAAATTTTAAGACTGTTATTAGCACTTAAAGATCGTGCGGTGCTTCAGCGCCGGCAAACTGTTGCGCAGGCTGCTCTGATAGCCGGAATTAATCGTGGCTACTACTACACCGGAGCCCCGAGGCAAGCGATCAAGCACTACGCCCCAGGGGTCCACGATCATGCTGTTGCCATGGGTTTCACGTCCGGAAAGGTGATAACCGCCTTGCGCCGGTGCCAGCACATAGCTCAGATTCTCAATCGCACGTGCGCGGATCAGGCTTTCCCAATGAGCCTTGCCGGTGGTTTCGGTGAAAGCCGAGGGCACAACGATAATGTCCACTTCGCCCATGGCACGGTACAGTTCCGGGAAGCGCAAATCATAACAAATGGACAAACCTATCTTGCCGAACGGGGTGTCCACAACGACAACTTTATCCCCGGACTCTATCGTGTTTTCCTCACGATAGTTCTCGTTGCCCAGATTCAGGCCAAATAAGTGGATTTTGTCATAACGTGCCACTTGCTTGCCTTTGTCGTCATAAACGAGGCAGGCGTTACGTACTTTGCCCGGCGTGCTGGCTTCCAGCGGCACTGAACCGCCAATCAGCCAGATTTGATGTTTTTTGGCGGTTTTTGAAAGAAAGCGCTGAATCGGCCCACTACCTTCCTTTTCCCGTACGGCTACCTTGTCGGCATCTTTGAAACCCATGATGGCGAAATACTCAGGCAGCGCGACCAATTTAGCGCCCTGGTTAACGGCAATTTCTATCAGGCGCTCGGCTTCGCTCAGGTTTGCCGATACATGAGGGCCAGAAGCCATCTGGATACCTGCAATTTTTACAATCCCTGTGGTCGTGGATTTTGGGGTTTTAACGAGACCGCTCTTGGCAAGTTTGTCGCGTGATTTGATAGGCATTTTTCTGGTTCCGTACGACTTTCTTTTTGATTTGTAGCCTAAATAATACCTTATTTGCCCCGCTTCATTTACCTAGTGGTGTGGAACTTGGCGAGGTCGGCTGGTTTTCTGTTTTTACTTCCACGGGATTATCCCAGGTGCCCAC
>JBDTOX010000063.1:0-8240 GCA_039933015.1 Methylophilaceae bacterium | reverse complement strand
ACCTGAAAGCATCAATCAAAAACCGGGCTACAGTATCAATACAAACATAGTTCGCTTTACACCGCCTGAGGAACGACCAATTGCAAGCGCCTTGGCGAAGATGCTCGCAACCAACGGTGTGAAAGTGCAGTTCCAAGAGATTGCGTACCCCACTCCAGGCTACGTCAGCGTATTCATATGCCAATAATATCTAACTCCTGCATCAACTCGGACAGCCCTTCGCGGAGTTTAAATTGTGCATTCGCGACCGCTCATCATTGCACAAGTCAAACCCCGCTCCGGTCTGCCGGTCATGCGGAACGTCAGGCGTCAGTAAGTACCAACAACTAAAGCAAAGGAGAACGACATGGCAAGGACAGCGATTCATCTCAAAACCCAGCTGGTCGATATATTGTGTCGCGACGAGGCGGACGGAATCGGCAACGCGGAACCATATTTGTGGCCAGTATTCTTTAAGATAGACGGCGATAGTTTCGCAGTGGATGCAGTGGGTTTAATTGGTTTCCCGACGATCATCGCCACCAACGGTAACCACGGTAATCTCGGCGATACGGATGTGGACCAGGGCGACCGGGTCGTGATTCCGGAAGCGCTCGGCACGCAGACTACGCTACTCAAACCTATTCCTGTGAACGATCCAACTCTCCGAATGGTAATCGGCGACGATTTGCCAGGGATCGCTGGAGCAGTCGTCGTCCTGATGGAACAAGACAGCTGGCCGAACAATATCGCTACCACTGGTTACAACGCATTGGTCGAAGCGGTTCGGCTCGGGGTGGCAAAGGCAGCGGCGAGTTTTCAACACGCCACTTCGCCACCAACCAAGGAGCAAATCGACGCGCAAATAGAGGCGGTCAAAACCATGGCAGCCAAGATGGTAACGGGTGCAATTCTCGAGTACATGAGTGGCGCCCAAACCGCCTGGTACGGGACCGTCGGCAACAACGACGATAAAATTGGAACCGAGGCATGGACGGTAAATCAAGACGATTTTACCGAAGTTAATTTCAAAACCTTCGTGCGCCGCTGGAAAGACGACGAGAGCGACGGCAACGGTGATTGGGAAATCACAGCGATGTTTATCAATTTGGACGGTCCCGTCGTAGTTCCCGATCAATGCGCCAAGATTGCCGAACAAATTCAATCGCTACTAGAAGAATTGAAGAGTGCTTCCGATATCAACGAGCGGAAAAAAATTCTGCAAACGCTCGGACAATTGCGGCAAAGGTCACGAAAGCTTGGTTGTCCCATAGTCTAGCCGATTAGGGTGTGTCCAGTATCTGACCGCTGCCTAACAATCACATGCATCGGAGCTGCCGAAATTGGCCGCTTATCATACCTTCAGCGTTTCACGGCAGCCCGGTGATGTGGCACGTTAGGCTCCCCCAGGTCTATCGTAAATTTTCTTAATTGAGGAAAACCACCTGGGAATCCTTCCGGCCCCGGTCGCGGTGACCTGCCCCGCCTGCATACCAAATTAAAGTTCGTGGAGCCCGTGAGCACGCTCGTAATCCATTGGCAGGACGTCTGTCATTTCGATGCAACAATAGTGAAGCAAGGTAAGGCCGCAAGCCTGACAGCAACGTTCAAGAGGACGTTACAACCATTGCAGGAGCGTGCAGGAAGCGTCAGAATGCCCGCATGGGTAACCGCCCCTTAATTCAAACGTTATACGTGACTTGCTCTTCACTGATGCCAATCTGCGCATCATGAAGATAAGCCCCGACGAACGTGGCACGTCAGCACGGCGTGAGACACCAGGCGAGCGCGTGCTTGCAGAGCTGGCCGGCATGTCGCCCGCGTATTTCGGCATGGTCATGGCAACGGGTATCGTCTCGCTCGCCGCTCATCTGCTGCTTATGCCAGGCATAGCACAAGCGTTGTTTCAACTTAATATTGTTGTCTACGCCGCGCTGTGCTTTCTGACTGTGCTACGCATGGTTTGCCACACTCGCCTGTTCTTCGGCGACATGATCGATCATCTGCGCGGCCCCGGATTCTTCACCACCGTGGCCGCGACCGGCGTCCTCGGGAGCCAGTTCGTGTTGCTCGCGGCTGACTACCCCACAGGCACTGTGCTCTGGGGGGTGGCGATCATGCTCTGGATTGGACTGACCTACACGATATTTGCGGGCTTCACCGTCAAGGAACATAAACCGACCCTCGACAAGGGGATCAATGGTGCCTGGCTGCTTGCAGTCGTGGCAACACAATCGATAGCGGCGCTCAGCGCGCTACTCGCTGCCCACATCGATCAGCCTGGAAAGCTGGAAATGAACTTCCTCGCGCTTTCGATGTGGCTGTGGGGCGGCATGCTGTATATCTGGATGATGTCACTCATCTTTTACCGCTATACCTTTTTCCGGCTTGCTCCCGACGATCTAACACCACCGTACTGGATCAACATGGGCGCAATGGCGATTTCGACCTTGGCAGGGTCGCTGCTTATTATCAACGCGCCCGACGCGCCCTTTATGATCTCGCTACTGCCGTTTATCAAGGGGTTTACGGTCTTTTATTGGGCGACGGGCACCTGGTGGATTCCTATGCTGGTGATACTCGCCCTATGGCGCCACGTGTACAAGCGCTTCCCGCTGAGGTACGACCCGCTTTACTGGGGCGCGGTTTTCCCCCTCGGCATGTATGCGGCCAGCACCAACCAGATGATCGAGGCGATGGACTTCGACTTCCTCAGATTCCTGCCGCCAGTCTTTCTGTACATCGTGCTTGTGGCATGGTCAGCAACGTTTATCGGATTTGTCTTGGACCTGCTGCGCCGCGTACGCACATTTCGATCTTAGGCGTGCGCGATAAAACCGCGTGCCGGTCAGCATGACCGTTAGGTCTCATTAAAAGCACTGCCCTGAAAGGCGCATGGATATTGCCTCGCATGGCAGTGCCTGGTGGGGCCAGGCACGGTAAAGCTAGCCAGGTTTGTACGTTTTTGAAGAGCAGAGTGGTCACTCTCACTTATATTGCTTGCCATGCAGGCAACGTTGAAATAGCCCTTAAATCAGTGTTCGCTGATGTTGTCTAATTTGTGTATATATACCGCTACGCGGCTGCGCCCACTCACAAATTGATATACACTATGCGTATATCAATTTACTCTTGGTAACGCTCAATTCGCCGACACGTTAGCTCTCTCTGAGGAGGCCACTCATGAGCTACATCGCAAGCCATCTAGCCACAGTACCGTCGTCGGGTTTCCGCTGGTACCTCATCTTTATTGAGTGCCCTTTCGTCGACGAGGTGCAAAAAGAAATCGATACCCACTTTCACCGCTTGGGACAGGAGGCCGGCAAAGACGCCTTGGTTATCCGAGGCTATGAAGGGGCTGCTTTTCGTAACTCAGTCTTTGAGGCGCCCGCCTTCTCCGACGATAAGTGGCGGGCACGCGCAAAGTTTCCAGCACTAATCGTGTGTAACACCCCACCATCTGACGCCTTGGCGCGTGCTGAAAATCTGGACAACGGCAAAGTCATGATTTTCAACCTCCGCGAGATCTATGCCGAACACAAGAGCCTCGCTGGCTTCCTGTCGGAACTTGTTGAAGCCCTCGGTCGCGAAGATGCACTTGCAGCGCTCGAATCGCTCGACAGTAGCAAGCTTGAGAAAGGATGGGGTCGGCTCGCCAAGCACTTGAAGATGGAGCCTGGATTCTTCGGCTTTAATATAAAGCTCGACAAGGCGATGAAAGATGTTCTTGCCAGACGGCAGACCGGGGTCTAACCCTACACTCAAGCAGACAGTCACCGGCAAGCTGGCGATTGCCCTTGGCTCAAAAGTTAGGCGCCCTACTACGGCTTCTAGAAGACTGTTCTATCTTAACCCCAGGAGGTGAAGAGTGAATATCGAGTCAAGCAGAAGGAAGTATGAAGATCAGATGTTGCAACTGCCCAATGTCACTGGTATCGGCATAGGACAGAGGGCGGGGAAGGATGTGATCAAGATATTCGTGACGCGGAAGCTGCCAGAATCAGCGCTGCAACCCCATGAAATCATTCCGAAAACGCTGGATGAATACCAGACCGATGTCGAAGAGATCGGCGTCGTAACGGCCCAGGAGTTATAAAAGCCTGTAAAGGAGATCTGCGATGAGCTCAAAACAAGATGAAGGCAAAATGGCCTTATCCGTTAAAGCCAGGCAAGAGACGTGCAAGGCGCATAGCGCCTGTGTCGAGGAGTTCCTGGAGAAGCCGATGGCTAATGTGGTCGGCTTGGCGGAAGGCATCAAATGGAAGAACGGCAAACCCACCGGCGAACCGGCGCTCCTGGTGCTGGTCACCCACAAACTGGAAGCGGGCCAGCTAGGATCACAAGACTTGGTGCCGCCGAGTCTGGGTGATATGCAAACCGATGTCCTCGACGTCGGCTTTCTGTTCGCGGGTGGCGATGCGGAGTACTCGGGAGCCGGGGTTCAGACGCTAGGCCAACGCGTCCGCCCGGCGCAAGGCGGCTACAGTGTGGGACACAAGGATATCACTGCGGGCACTATCGCCACTTGCGTCTATGACATCCTGCCCGGCGGCTCAGTCAGCCCACCCGTGCATGGCGTGGGAATTCCTTCCAAATACTACATCCTTAGCAATAACCATGTACTGGCTAACAGCAACGCCGCTTCCCTCGGCGATGCCGTGCTACAGCCAGGACCTTACGACGGCGGAACTGACCCGGCGGATCGCATCGCCAATTTAACCCGGTTTGTTCCCATTACCTTTAATCCGCCAACCCCATTGGCGAGCCAAAACAATTTGGTCGATTGCGCCATCGCCGAAGGTCAGTTCCATGATCTCAACCGGCTGGTCTATTGGAACGGTCACGTGCGAGGCTGGCGACGCAAAGCCGACGTGACCGTGGGGATGCTGGTGAAAAAGACCGGGCGTACCACCAACTTCACTACAGGCAGAATCACTGCGGTTAACGCGACGATTGATGTCAACTACGGCGGCGGCAAGGTGGCCCGCCTCAAAGATCAGATTGTGACGACGAATATGTCTGCAGGCGGCGATTCCGGCTCCTTGGTATTGACGCTGGATAACGTCGCTGTAGGGTTGCTGTTCGCTGGCTCCTCTACGTCGATGATTGCCAACCAGATTGAGAACGTGCGCTCCCTGCTGAAGGTAGAGGTTGCAGAGCAGATTCTGTAACCGGGCAGGATTCAAGAGTCAGCACACGCTATACGCCTGATTTTTCGGATCAGCGGACGGTGCGAACAGACGCGCCGCCGCTGATCTTGGACGTTAGGTAACCTGCAAGACCTCCATGGCCTTGGGTCGCAGGAGGAAGAAATGGACACGATAGCGGTGAGGTCCATGGCTCGCTTGACACGGGCCGGCTAATGGGTGTCCCATAGTATTACTTTCACGCTAGCATATGATCTAAATTGATGGCTGAAGCTTCCTAACCGACATAGGAGCAGGAATAATGGACCCCATTACGCTTATACTTTCCGCGCTGGTGGCCGGCGCGACTGCCGCCGCAAAAGAAACCGCCACTGAAGCCGTCAAGGACGCCTATCACGGTCTAAAGGCACTCATCCAAAGCAAATTTTCCGGCAGACCGGATGCTGAATCGGTGCTCAGCGGGTACGAGAAGAAGCCGGAGGTATGGAAAGAACCGGTCAAGGACGCATTGACGGAAACCGCCGCCGATAAGGACGACACGATCATCAAAGCCGCCCAGGCACTATTGGCGAAAGCGGACCCGCAAGGCCAAGCCCAAGGCAAGTACAACGTGCAATTCGCCGGCCCTGTCTATGGCGCGACGATAGGCGACAAGAACGAAGTCACCAATAACTTCGGTGATACTCCCAAGCAATCGTGACACCACCATGGCCTTGGATACCCCTCAAAGTAAACCAATCGCTTTCGAAGGGCCCGTCCAGGGACCCACAATAGGCGATAACAACAAAGTCGATAATTACTTCGACAACCGCACCATGATCATTCATGTCGACGGGAAAGAACGCACCGTACCTTACCTTGTGCCGTGCCTCCCGTCGGACCACTCCATCGTTGGTCATGAGCAACTACTGAGCGAACTCAAGGCCGCGCTGTTTACCGGAAAAAGCCAGTCGCTGGTCGTGCTCCCCGGCGTCGGCAAGACGACGCTTGCCATCGAAGCGGCAAACGACAAGGAAGTACTGGAACATTTTCCGGACGGGGTACTGTGGGCAAGTTTAGGGCACCATCCGGATATTTTGGGGGAATTGAAAAGGTGGGCCTGGGCGCTCGATGTGGATAATGAAAAGTTGGCGCAAGCTCAATGCGTAAAACAAGTGAGCGACATCGTCGCATCCGCAATCGGACGGCGCCGCATGCTGCTGGTGGTGGATGATGTATGGCAATACGATGCGGCAAAAGCCTTCAAGGACTTGGGCAGCCATTGCGGGCATCTGATCATTTCACGAATTCCGGAAATCGCAATTCAATTCACCGCCGGCAAGCCCACCAAGGTGCGAGAACTGACCAGCGAAGAAGGGGTGAGCCTGCTGAGCCAATTCATACCCGAGGTCGTCAAGGCGGAACCCCAGGCGGCATTGGAACTGGCCGAGGCAACTGGCGGGCTGCCTTTGGCGCTCACGCTGCTTGGCAGTCGGCTGAAATTGGCATCGTACGCCGGCGACTCGGAGCGCATCAGAGATGCGCTCAAAGCATTACACATCGAGAAGAAGCGGCAAGAAGCTTATGAGACGCCGGAAGGCATCGACAACCCGCCCACTGCGCTCGCCGCCGCCATCGAACTGAGCTTCTCGCATGAATCATTGGGTGACGAGGAACGCCGCGCCTTGCAGGCCTTATCAATTATGCGCCCCAAACCGCACGCACTCTCCAAGGATCTCGTCTTGGAAGTTGCCGGCGTCGACAAGCAAATGCTGTATAAGCTCGATGATGTGGGATTGATCGAATGCATCCCGGAAAACCGCTACACGATGCAACGCACTATAGCCGAATATATACGTGGCAAACTGTCGGCGGAAGAACTAAAGGCGCGTTATCAACGCGCCGTCGACTATTTCCGCAAACAAATGATGGCTATCGAAGAAAGCTTGAAAACAGACGGTGATTACGCGGGGTGGTACCGCTACGAGAGCAAGGAATGGCAGGCCGCAAAAAACAATTGGCTCTATTACCTAAGCCATACCGGCGATGAGTCGGCCACGGCCTTGGCATTTCTCCGCGCTTACTTCGATGCCTTTTGGTGGTGGGGCTGTTACTTGGATTTCGCTTATTGCGACCAACTTATCAAGGAATGGCAGCAAAGAGAGTCCTCCGAACGTGACAGAGATATCCTGACGCTGGTGCGGAAATTCCAGAATGCCTATCCCAAGGAAACCGAAGATCGACACGCAACGACCTGGCCCGAGGCCGAGGCGGCGCTGGTGCAGTTGCTGCAGCTTGCGGGACTGGATGGCGACCCCTCTCAGTGGCCGAATGAGGAGCGCCGGCACGTGCGCGGGCTTACCAATATTTTTCGAGCCGAAGTTTACCGGTTCGGGCGCAACGAGCTGGATATGGCTGCAAAATGGTACCAGGAGGCATCCGATCTTTTCGAAAAAAACGGCGACCACTGGGATATGGCGTGGGTCCTGTACCACTTTGCCGAAATGAATTTCGAGCGCGGCAAGGCCGACACTGCTTTGGATCAATTGCATCAGTCGTTGACATTGGGGATATCGGAAAGGGATCCGGAAGTCATCGCCCATGCCCACCGCGTCCGAGGCGATATTTTTCTGTCGTTAAAAGACATAGAGCGCGCCGCCGATAGCTATCGTCGCGCAGCATTCCATGCATATCGTTTTCAAGCCGAACCCAGCCCGCCCGACCCTTATACGGTGCAGTTCTACTCACAGATGGTGGAGCACATTCTGGAGAAACTAAAGCACCTGTATGTAACACAACAATCCGATGCCATTGCGCTCTCCGTCGGCATGCATCATTTCTGGACACCTGCTTGGCAGTTGCTCGAAGTGCCCGTCACCGCTCCGGATCTCTCGCGTTTATGGGACGAAGGCAACATGGCTGCATTAAAAACCTGCATGTTCCCGCCGGAACTTTTAAAAGAGGACATCGGCACACAGGGGGCGCAATACGAAAAGCAGGTCAAGGCGGTATGCTCCGTGCAGATGGCATCCGTCGACGCAGAATTAGGGAGTGCATCGCCCCGCGATTGAGGGTGTAAGTGTAATGGAATGGACGCCCACTTTCCCTAACGGCATCTGAGTGCCAAAGTAGTGG
>JBDTOX010000062.1:0-20332 GCA_039933015.1 Methylophilaceae bacterium | reverse complement strand
CTATTTGATGCGAGCGGCGGGCGTTCCGGCACGTGTGGTCACGGGCTACCAGGGTGGTGAAATCAATCCGGTGGGTAATTATTTAATCGTTCGCCAATCGGATGCGCATGCCTGGGCTGAAGTTTGGTTCAAAGGCCGGGGCTGGGTGCGTGTGGACCCTACCGTCGCCGTAGCACCACAGCGCATAGAGTCCGGCATTTTCTCCGCGCTGCCGGAAAGCGATGCCCTGCCCATGCTGGCGCGCAAGGATTTCTCGCTGTTACGCAAGCTCTACCTCAATTGGGATGCCCTGAATAACGGCTGGAATCAATGGGTGCTGGGCTATGACCAGAAACGTCAAATGGAACTGCTGCAGCGCCTCGCCGGCAGCCAGTTATCCTGGCAGGATTTAGCCGTGGCGCTTATCGCCTGCGTTGGCAGCGTGGTACTGGTAATCAGCTATTTTCTGTTGCGCGGCAAACGGCTGCGGATAGACCCGGTACAACGGCTTTATGCCGAGTTCTTACGTAAACTGGAGCGCGCCGGACTTAAACGCTATAGTCATGAAGGGCCGCTGGATTTCAGCATACGCGCATGCCGGCGATTGCCGGCACAAGCCAGCGCCATCCAGCAGATTACGGCGTCATATACCCACTTGCGCTACCGCAGCGTCTATAATCCGCAAGCGCTGGAGACTTTCAAACATCAGGTAAAAGCATTCAAAAATTGATGACCGCTCAGGACGATTTAGATCAAGCCCATATGCAAACTGCGCTGCACCTCGCCGAGCAAGCAGCCCTTGCGGGCGAGGTACCGGTAGGTGCCATAGTGGTGAAGGACGGCATGATTGTCGGCCGTGGTTACAACGCCCCGATTTCGCAGCATGACCCGAGTGCCCACGCCGAGATACAAGCGATGCGCGATGCGGCCAACACTTTGGGCAATTATCGCCTCGTGGGCTGTAGCTTATATGTCACGCTGGAGCCTTGCGCCATGTGTAGCGGCGCCATGCAGCATGCACGCATTGCGCGTCTGGTCTACGGTGCCAGCGACCCTAAAACAGGCGCTTGCGGCAGCGTCATCAACCTGATGGCGGAACCTCGGCTTAACCATCATACGGAAGTCAGCAGCGGCGTGATGGCTGAGGAATGCGGCGCTGTCCTGTCGAACTTTTTCGCTCAGCGCCGAAAAAACAAGTCCTCACCAGCTAACTCAGAACGTGAGCAGGATGCTTAGTATCTGCCGCCTGAGCTACTGGGCTTGGCGTCATCCGGGCTCATGGTTGAACACCCACCTGACAGCGCAACCAGAATGACAACAAGAAATACTGAAACAAGATGGGTCAATTTCATTTTCATCTCCTGCTTGGTTTAGGTGACGGGATGAGCAGCGTCATCAAAGGCACGGTACGCTTTGACACTCTTCAGAACGTTGTGCAATTGAAAAATCCGTGATGGCCGAAACACTGCGTGGTCACTGGGTAGCTGTAGAACTGGTAGTATCGCCTCTGGTTCTCCTGGGTGGCCAAGTTTAAAACGCAGTCCCGCCATGGATCGGATTCTTGCTTGTATCCCAGTTTATCGCAGGCTGGGCCATACACTTGCATCATCTGGTCGACTTCGCGTTCAACCTGGGCAGCGCGTTCGGCAGTCGTAGTAGCGCAGCCAGCAATCAGGGCCGTCAGTACAAAAATATAGGGCACACGCATAATCATGTCCTCCAGTTCATTGGACTCTGGCGCTGGAATCCGGGTTCCATCACAAGCTCATTCATTGGGAATACCAAATAAAAAACCGGCCATAAAGGCCGGTCAAGTCCGCTGACTAGCGTTCTTAAAAGTTAATCACGTTCACCCATCAGCGCCATCAGCAATTGCAGCAGATTGACGAACAGGTTGTAGATATCAAGGTAAAGAGCCAGGGTAGCCATTACATAGTTGGTTTCGCCACCATTCACAATGCGGCTTACGTCATACAAAATGAAGCCCGAGAACAGCAGCACGGCCACGCCGGACAAGGCCAGCTGCATAGCTGGGATCTGGAAGAACATGTTGGCAAGCGAGGCAACGATCAGCAGGATGATGCCGACCATGAGGAAATTGCCTAGAAAGCTGAAGTCCTTTTTAGAGGTGGTTGCAATACCTGCCAAGGTCAAGAAGATAATACCGGTGCCGCCAGCGGCCAAGCCAACCAGTTGCGTGCCGTTACGCAGGTGCAGCGCCATTTGCAGGATAGGTCCGAGCATTATGCCCATGAAGAATGTCAGCGCCAGCAACAGCACTACGCCTAGCGTACTGTTACGATTGGCTTGAATACCGAAGAACAAGCCAAACATGACAGCCATCATGCCTACCGCCGCCATGATGGGATGTTGGGCAGCCCAAGCGAAATTCATGCTCATGCCCATTACCGCGCCTATAACTGTTGGCACCATGGTCAGCCCCAGCAGCATGTATGTATTGCGCAGCACTTTGTGGGCGCCAAGCGTCAGCGTTTGCGTGCTGTTTGTGACCTGATAATCAGTTCGCATTGTTCATAATCCTTTTGTGGTGAAAAACTAAATTGCCAAAAAACTCTTACATAAGAGTATCTAAACGCATACAAAGTTTCAACCCATTAATTAATGGGTATTTAGCCATTATGCTATAAATGGCTAGGCGGTAAATGGCAAGTTGCCTTCTGTTTTGCCTATTTGTGCCACCTGATGCACGGCCTGTATGAATGCAGCATCTTCATGAAGCGCGGTCATACCCACTGGGTGGTGTCCCCCATGCATGCGGGCGAGCCGCGCCAGGCCAACTGCAGGCATAGTGCCTTCCAGCGTATCCAGCAATTCATCAGCCAGATCCGGCCGGTTACACACCAGCACCATATCACAACCAGCGCCCAGCGCTGCCATGGCTCTTTGCGTAACAGTCCCCGCTACTACAGCACCCTCCATCGACAGATCATCGCTGAAAATCACGCCGTTAAAGCCCAGATGCCTGCGCAGCACCTGCTGCAGCCAGACTTTGGAAAAACCCGCAGGTTTATCATCAACCTTGGGATAAATGACATGTGCGGGCATGATAGCCTGCATACCCATGTCGATCATGCGGCGGAATGGCTCGATATCAATACGCTCGATTTCGGCAAAACTGCGCTCATCGATGGGAATCTCCGTATGCGAGTCAGCCGCGACAAAGCCATGTCCGGGAAAATGCTTGCCCACAACTGCCATACCGCCATGCTTGAGGCCCAGCATGAGCGATTGCGCCAATTCGATTATCGCCTGTGTATCACGATGGAACGCACGATTGCCGATAACGCTGCTGTGACCGTAATCAACATCCAGCACCGGCGTAAAGCTGAAATCCACGCCGTGTGCACGCAGCTCGGCTGCCAGTATCCAGCCGGTTTGCTGTGCCAGGTATTTGGCCTGCTTGGGATTGCTATCCCAAATACGGCCTAGTTCACGCATGGCTGGAAGTCGCGTAAAGCCTTCACGAAACCGCTGTACTCGCCCGCCTTCGTGATCCACGGCAATCAACAGCGGCGGTTGCCGTACCGCATGAATAGAGGCTGTCAGCGCCTTCAGTTGTGCGGAGCTAGTGAAATTGCGCGCGAACAGAATCACGCCGCCGACCAGAGGATGTTGCAGACGGCGGATATCGTCTGCGTCGAGTTCAGTGCCCAGCACATCGAGCATTACAGAGCCAAGAGACATGACTTTTACCTTTTTATGCGTCCAGAGAATTGCGGAGTGTATCGTCTAGTACGTTCACCGCCAACACCATATCAGCTAACGTTTGCAGGTTGGCGGCGAGCGTATGCGCAGGTGGCATGCGCCGCAAAATATTCAATGTGGATAGTTGGGCTTTATTAGCTTCAGCCCAACCTGCCGCGCGCCAAATATAGAGGGCTCATCTTCAAGTTGAGGGGCGTGCCGATTTTTGGCGCGCTTCTCTCGCACGCCGCGTCAGGCAACAAGTGGGCTTTGCGCACGCACAGGTCTTGCGCCCCTGTTACATTTTCATGTATGAAATGGCGCAAATTACGGCGCCTTGTGGGTCTTGAATCACACAAAATCGCCCCACATCAGGAATGTCCTGGGGCGGCATACATAGCTTGGCGCCAAGTTGTTCCGCAGTGCGCGCCGTCTCGTCAACGTCATCGACGGTGACGTAGGTACTCCACCTTGGTGGCATACCCTGGGCTTCTTGCGGAATGGACATAATTCCACCTATGCCCTTACCTCCCGCTTTGACCACCGTGTAGGTCATCCCCGGCATAGACATATCTTCAGTGTCCCAACCGAACAGCTTGGTGTAGAAGGCTTTCGCTGCATCCACGTCCGTGGTCTTCAACTCACACCAACTGAACGCCCCATTTTGTTTGAATTGCTCGTCCATTGTCTTATCTCTCCTAATCCAGGTAATAGATAAATAGCTGCTATAGCACATGTGAAATATACACCGGCATAAGTGGATAAGCTTGCGTTGGCAGGGGTATGCCGCGTGATATTTACAGGCTAGCGCTTTGCCCTGTTAAGTGCATCGTGTATAGCGATCAAGATGGAGCACGACAGCGTTTATGCCTGGAATCAACAGGTTCACGCCCGCTTTACGTCCCAGGCATCGCGCAGTTTATCGCCCAGCACATTCACCGCCAGCACCAGCGACATCAAACTCACGCCCACCGCCAGCACATAATGCGGGGCCACCAGCAAATAGCGCACGCCATCGCGCAGCATGGCGCCCCAGGAGGCATGCGGTGCTTGAATCCCCAAGCCAAGAAAGGACAGGCTGGCCTCTGCAATCACCAGGCCGGCGATGCTGTACGTCGCCTCGACCACCAGCGGCGCAGCCAGCAAGGGCAGCATATGGCGCCGCATGATACGTATGCTGCTTGCCCCTAGCGACTCTGCCGCCAGCACATGCTGGCGGTTGCGCAGCGAAAGCGCCTGTGCCCGCGTCAGCCGCGCGTAGCCAACCCATGATGTCAGACACAGCGCCAGTAACAGGTTATTGAGGCCAGGCCCCAACACCGCAGCAAAAGCAATCGCCAGCAGAATGCCGGGGAAGGCCAGAAAAACATCGGTGATATGCATGAGCAAGCGGTCCAGCCAGCCGCCGAAATAACCAGCCACCAGACCAAGCGCCATGCCGAAACTCATGGTAATGCTGGTAACAACGACGGCCACAGTCAAGGCGATTTGCGCACCCTCCATCAGGCGCGCCACCACATCGCGCCCGAGATCGTCATTACCTAGCCAGGTGTGGCCATTGGGTGCGGCCAGAATACGGTTAAGGTCTATCGTATCAGGCTGCAAGCCCAGCAATGGCGCGGCCAGTGCAAGCACGACCCAAAATAGCAAAATGCTCTGTGGCCAATATTTCATGCGGCAAGCTTGATGCGCGGGTCTAGCCGCGTATAGGCTAAATCAGTCAATAAATTCACCAGCACATACACCAGCGCAATGACCAGCACGCAAGCCTGTGTGACCGGATAATCACGCTTTTCGATGGACTCGACCAAAAGCAGCCCCACGCCATTCCAACTGAACACAGTCTCGGTAATCACTGCACCCGCCAGCAGCGAACCAAGCTGCAGGCCAACTACAGTAACGATCGGGAGCAAGGCTGCACGCAGGGCATGGCGCAAAATAACCGTGCGCTCCGGCAAGCCTTTGGCTCGCGCGGTACGCACGAAATCCTCGTGCAGCACTTCCAGCAGGCTCGCGCGCGTCATGCGCGTGAGAATGGCAGCCAGACCAAACCCCAGCGTCAACGCCGGCAACACGATAGCAGTTGCGCTTTCCATACCGCTCACCGGCAACCAGCCTAGCCATAACGCGAATACCAGCATGAGCAAAGGCCCGAGCCAGAAGTGCGGCATGGCGGACAAGGTCAGGCTCAGCATGGTTGCAAAGCCATCTGGCCAGCGCCCAGCCTTGAGCGCTGCGATAATGCCCAGTGGCAGGCCAATGCATAAAGCAATCAAAAGCGCTGTCAGTGCCAGTTTTGCAGTTGCCGGGACGCGCTCTGCCAATAGCGCTGAAATGGGCTGACTGCTGTGGATGGAACGGCCAAAATCGCCGTGCGCCAGCTTGTTGAGGTAATCACCAAACTGCACCGCCAAAGGCTGATCAAGGCCAAGATCAGCACGCAATTGGGCACGGTCGGCGGCGATGGCGGATTCGCCCAGCATGACTTCCACCGGATCGCCCGGCACCAGATGCACCAGCAGAAAAGTAAGCAGCAGCACCCCGAAAACCACAGGGATAACAGCCAGCAATCGCTTAAGCATCGGTAATTAACACGGGGGTGTGCAGCGGCACCAGCTCGAACAAGTCGATCACATCCGCATTGCGCATGCGCACGCAGCCATGTGATTGCGGCTCGCCCATGGGCTCGCTATCCGGTGTGCCGTGGATGTAGATGTAGCGTTGCATGCTATCCACGTTACCGAGACGGTTCATGCCTACTTCGCAACCGGAAAGCCACAGGATGCGCGTCAGGATCCAGTCGCGCGCCGGGTACTGCAGGCCAAGTTCCGGTGTCCATATCTCACCGGTAGGCCGGCGCCCAACGAATACACTATTGATGGGCTGGTCAGCTCCAATCTTGGCACGTACAACATGTACTCCCCTTGGTGTCTGGTAGCTGCCCTTCTGCTCCCCCGCCCCCTTGAGCGAGGTAGAGATCGGGTACTGGGCAAGCAGCATACTTGCCTCATTAAGCACCGTCAGGTGTTGCTTTGCTATTGATATTTCAATTTCCATGCGTTTTTTTGATACTGGCTAATCCGTCCCAGTTACCATCTGCCTTAAGTTCGTAATTTATCAGCCCGCGTCTTGTTGCAACAAACTGCCCTTCATACCACAGCGGCACGTAAGGCAACAGCTGGTTTACTCTTTGTGTGACCTTGGTCCAAGCGCCTTGTTCAATCAGCCTGTCCAGATCGTCATCACGCAACTGCCCGCGGTTTGCGCCTTTCGGCGGTATGGCCGCACTATGGAAGGCCAGCCTGTATATTTCCGGCGTTTTGATGCCGACCCAGGTCAGGCCATAAAGCTGAAATTTACCATGCTTGATGTCATCAAAGAACGTGCCCCAATCCAGGCTGCGTATTTCCAGCTCGATTCCAGCAGGCCGCATCTGCGCCTGCATTATGGTGGCAAGCCGCACGCGCTGCGCATCGGTAGAGGTTTTGTAAGTGAGTTTCAGCGGCAGCTGCACGCCGGCCCGTTGCAATAATGCGCGCGCCAGCCGGGGATTGTAAGCATAGGCGGGCAAATCTGGATTACCTGCCCAGTGTTCCGGCGGCAATATAGCCCCTGACGCGCGGCTGCCGCCTACCAGTGCGTGATGGATAATCACCTGGCGGTCGATGGCATGCGCAATCGCCTGGCGCACTAAGGGGTTTTTAAGCTGCGCGTCTTGCAGATTAAAGCCCACATAGGAAAAATTCGCGCCTGCGGATTCATGCACTGCAATAACCGCCTGCTGCCGAAGATAGCGTATCAACTCCGGCGGCAAATCGCCTTGCAGCAAATCAACTTCGCCACGCAGCAGCTTGAGCACACGCACCGTTGGGTCTTTGACTTCCAATAGCATGAATAACTGTCTGTCATTGATACGCTCAAGCGTGAGTGCACTGCGCCATGAAACAAATTTCAATGGCCCGCTACCTATGGGCAAGTGAGCAAAATCATGGCCTTTTTCAATCTGGCCGGCAGGCAGGATGCCGATGATTAATCGCGCAGGAAAACCATTATCTGGCTGGTGCAGATAGAAATCCACAGTGTCGGCATCCAGCGCCTGCACCTCAGCGATATTGGCAAATTCTGCGGCATGCGGGGCGTCGCGCAAAGCTGCAAGCGATGCATAGGTTGCAGCCACATCCGTGGCTGTCAGCCTGCTACCGTCATGAAACTGTCGTCCCTTCGCGCTCAGGCTGAAACGATAATGCGTCTGGCTAAGTGCTTGCCAGGATGCCAGATCCGGCACGGGCTTCGAGTTCTCGTCAAAACCAACCAGCGCATGATAAATCAGGCGGTTGATGCGCTCGGATGCGGCATCCGTGGCATAGCGCGGATCCAGATTGAGCGGTGCCTGCGCAATTGCGAAACGGATTTCCGCATGGTGGTCGGGTTTGCCACAGCCTGCTATAAATAGCAGGCACAGCAACCCTAGCGCGAGAAATCTTGTCATGCCCGGAGTTTACTGGATTTGATCTTTTTCATGAACGTTGTGGTCATAATCAGGCACTAATAATGAGTATTTCTAGCCGGGCCTAAATCGCCTATAGTAGCCCTGACCATCACTCTTACTGTTTGAGGAAACCCGCATGAATCCAGCACAAACCGCACTCGTACTTATCGAATACCAGAATGACTTCACCTCGGTAGGCGGCACGCTGCATGAAGCCGTCAAAGGCGTGATGCAAAGCACCAACATGCTGGCCAACACCGTAGCGACGGTTAAACAGGCACGCGCAGCGGGCGCTACCATCATCTTTGTACCTATTACATTTACGCCGGATTACCGCGAGCTATCGCCCACCCCATACGGCATCCTCAAAGGCGTAGTGGATAGCCAGTCATTCCGCCAGGGCACATGGGGGGCCGAGATTACCGACGTTCTTAAGCCACAGCCCACGGACATTGTGGTTGAAGGCAAGCGTGGCCTGTGCGGCTTTGCCAGCACCAACCTCGATTTCATCTTGCGCAGCCGCGGCATCAATACCATCGCGCTGGGTGGCTTTCTCACCAACTGCTGTGTGGAATCCACCATGCGCACCGGCTACGAGCATGGCTACAACGTCATCACACTCAAAGACTGTACTGCCACGCTGAGCGAAGAAGAGCAAAACCTTGCGGTGGAAAAAAACTACCCGATGTTCTCGCGTCCGCTGAACCACATAGAGTTTTTAAAGGAATTGACTTCACAGGCTTGAGCAACGCGGTGACCAGAGTTTATAGCTTTCCACCCGCCACTACAGCTGATACGCGTGTACTGATTCTGGGCTCCATGCCGGGTAAGCAGTCGCTGCAAATGCAGCAGTACTATGCCCATGCGCAGAATACATTATGGAAAATCATGGGCGCATTAATCGGTGCCGGACGAGATTTGGATTATGCTGACCGTATCTTGCGGCTCAATGCTCATGGCATCGGCATGTGGGATGTGCTGATGTCATGCCATCGTCCGGGCAGCCTGGATTCAGCCATAGTTCAGGCCACGATGGAACCCAACGATTTTGGCGCATTCTATTTGGCTCATGCCAAGGTTACGCACGTGTTTTTCAACGGTAGCAAAGCCGCTGAAACCTACAAACGTTATGTATTGCCCAGGCTGGGGCAGGATTATGCCCACCTGCAGTACGAGCGCCTGCCCTCGACCAGCCCTGCGCACGCCTCGCTCAATTTTCAGCAGAAACTCGATACCTGGAGCAAAGTTTTGCTTGCCGCTGCCAACAGCGCCTAGCGCTCAAACATGGCAATCGACTCCACATGGGCAGTATGCGGGAACATGTTGATGACCCCCGCGGCCACCATGCGATAACCCTTGGCTTGTACCAGCAGCCCGGCATCCCGCGCCAGCGTGGCGGGGTTGCAGGACACATAAACGATACGCTGAGGGCTGCCAGCGCCATTATCGGGCAGCGATTCAATCAAGGTCATGGCGCCATCACGTGGCGGGTCGACCAACCATTTATCGAAATAGCCCAGGCTGGCCAAGCTTTCCGGCGTCATCTTGAACAAATCTGCCTCGCTGAAACTGACCTGACCGGCCAGCCCATTCAAATCTGCGCTTTCCCGCGCGCGCTTGACCAATGTCGCAGCACCTTCCATACCGAATACCGACGCGCCGCTACGCGCAATCGGCAGCGTGAAGTTGCCCAGGCCGCAGAAAAAATCAGCAATACGCTCGCCTGCCTGTGGGTTGAGCAATTGCATGGCACGGCGCAGCATGACGCGATTGATGTGCGGATTAACCTGGGTGAACTCTGTCGGATTAAACTGATAAGTGAGGTCAAACTCAGGCAATGTATAGCTCAGGCTGGCGCCATCCACTGGATAAAACGGCAAGACCGTGTCCGGCCCTTTGCTTTGCGTCCATATCTGCACGTCATGGGCATCGGCAAAATCGCGCAATAGCGGCTCGTCTGCCGGCTGCAGGGGCTCCATGATACGGAACACCAGCACGGTTGCATGCTCTCCGACGGCCACTTCAATCTGCGGAATGCGGTCACGCAGGGTCAACTGCATAATCAATTCCTGCAGCGGAACGATGAGCCTGGAAAGATGCGGCGGCAACACTTCACAGCTATTCATATCTGCGACAAACCGTGTGGCCCGTTCATTGAAGCCCACCAGCACACGGCCTTTAGGCGGTACATACTTCACGCGCAGCCGTGCCTTGTGGCGGTAACCCCAGGCTGGGCCATAAATAGGCGGCAGCATGGATTCCGGCTTGACCTTGCCGATATGCCAGAGGTCATTTTCCAGCAGCCTTTGTTTCGCTGCCACCTGCGCTGAAAACTCCAGATGCTGTAAAGCACAACCACCGCACATGCCGAAATGCGGGCATTTGGGCTGGGTGCGCAGGTTGGATGGTTTCAGGATTTCAACCACATTTGCAAACTCATAACTGGATTTGCGCCGCGTCGATTGATAAGTGACTTTTTCGCCGGGCAAGGCACCTGCGATGAAGATGGTTTTGCCTTCGACATGGGCAACACCTCGGCCTTCCTGATCCAGGGATTCAATAATTGCGATGGTATTTTCCATAACCCGCAATTTTACCGCATAAGTTGCCGGCAAGCCGCACCAACTTTTCCCTCCCAAGCACTGCTTGGCGATGCCTGTTTTCAGTGCAGGATATGGCAAACGCGTACCGGCATCTCTTCGGCTCACATACAACAAGGCGTTGTGGCGTGCTGCAAAAAACCGAGTTGTAACAAAATTATTTAGCTACATTAAGTTTTGATAATGGTTGTACAAAACCGGATTACTATAAAAGTCCATAGTAAAATCAGCTATCAAAACGCCATATCAGAAATATAAAATCAATGAACCCGCTCCAAAAAATCGCCACAGACGACGTTCGCATCAAGGAAATCAAGGAGCTCCAGCCACCCTCGAAACTGCTTGAGGAATTGCAGCCGAGCGCCGACACCACTGACAACATCCTGACGACGCGCATTGCCATTCATCGTGTGCTGCACAGCGCGGACGACCGCCTGCTGGTCATCATAGGTCCCTGCTCCATCCACCACCATGCCGCAGGCATCGAATTCGCCAAGCGCTTGCTGGGTGAGCGTGAACGGCTTGCGCGCGAGCTGCTGATCGTGATGCGCGTGTATTTCGAGAAGCCGCGCACCACCGTAGGCTGGAAGGGCCTTATCAACGACCCCTACCTGGACGGCAGCTTCAGGATCAACGAAGGCCTGCAACTGGCGCGGAAATTCCTGCTGGAAGTAAACGAACTCGGCATGCCGGCCGGCACCGAATTCCTCGACACCATCACGCCGCAGTACACAGCCGACCTGGTGAGCTGGGGCGCCATTGGTGCGCGTACTACAGAGTCACAGGTGCACCGCGAACTGGCCTCGGGCCTCTCTTGCCCGGTGGGTTTCAAGAACGGGACCGATGGAAATATAAAAATTGCGGTTGACGCCATCAAGGCAGCTGCCAGCCCGCACCATTTCCTGTCAGTCACCAAGGCAGGCCATTCGGCCATTGTCTCTACCGCAGGCAACGAGGATTGCCACATCATCCTGCGCGGCGGCAAGGCGCCCAACTACGATGCCAAACACGTAGAAGCTGCTGCTAATGAACTTGCCACTTGTGGCTTAGCCGCCAAGGTCATGATCGACTGCTCCCATGCCAACAGCCGCAAGCAGTACAAGCTGCAGCTGGAGGTAGCCGCCAGCGTTGCCAGCCAGATCGCCAACGGCGATGACCGCATCATGGGCGTAATGGTGGAATCGCACCTCAACGAAGGCAGGCAGGAACACACGCCCGGCTGCACGCTGGAATACGGCAAATCCATCACCGACCCCTGCCTGGGCTGGGATGACACGATCAAATTGCTGGATGTGCTGGCAGAAGGCGTGCGTGCGCGACGCAGGCATGAGGAAGAGTTGGAAGTGGAATAAACGGAAGCGTCAGGCTTCCGGCAATGCGTGCAATTAAAAACTATGCTGGCCGCTAGCCCGCGTAAGCGCGCTCGAGTTCGGCTATATCCAGCTTCTTCATGCGCAGCAGGGCTTGCATGACCCGCTGCGACTTCTGCATATCGGCGTCGCTGACCATTTTCGGCAACACTGCCGGGACGATCTGCCATGACACGCCGTATTTGTCCTTGAGCCAGCCGCATTGCTGCGCCTGTTCATCGCCGCCCTCGGATAGCTTTTCCCAGTAATGATCCACTTCATCCTGCGAATCGCACATGACCTGAAACGAAACCGCCTCATTGAATTTGAATACCGGCCCGCCATTGAGCGCAGTGAATGACTGGTCAACTCCCCCCCGGGAACGGCGCGAGGCTGCGGAATTTTTTGCCTGGTCAGCGGTACATGGCCTCGCCATGCTACAGATTGATGGCCAATTGAGAGGGCTGGAGCCTGCGCAGGCCGAGGCTATCGGGCAGCTCTTGATTGATATGGTAGAGAGAGGGCTTTAGACATAAAGCGGCCGCATCAATGGCCGCAGGAATGCGGAAGTGAGGGATAGAGAAGGCACACAACCTGCCGTAAAAACAAAAAAACCCAGTAGATACTGGGCTTTTTTGTAGGCGCTATAACTTGCTAATTGGGGCACCTCAGTGTCGCCTTCAGACTGTCACCCGCCTTGTATTTCTTCAGGGTTTCTTCAGAAGCTTTCATTACATGCGTTGTGCCATTGTTGTCCTGTAGTGTGATCTCCTGTTTTGCCGTATCCACCTCCATTACCTTGCCATCGATTTGTTGAGGCATTCCAGGCTTTTCACAACCACCGCTCATTTCCTCTGCAGTAACAGGGCTGTTCATAAACGCTGCCACGGCAATAAGCGGAACTATGTATTTACTGATAGTCATCATAGCCTCCCTTAGTCCTTGATATCGTAGATAGCGCCAATCGCAGCGCCTATGCCGGTACCGATCAAGGCGCCTTTGCCAGCGCCGTAACCTGTGCCCGCGCCTATGGCAGCGCCTGCTCCAGCGCCTACTGCAGCGCCGGTGGTTGTTTTGCAGGCAACCGTGGAGAGAGCAATAATCAGCAAGCTAGAAAATGTAATTGCTTTTGATTTACTCATGATGCATTTCCTTTCTTGAAAATACGCAAACCACATTGTATTAGACCACTGAAAAATGCGGTTGGCAAAATTTAAGGTTAAAAATAACCATTAAAGGGCTAAGCGTCTGATCATGGGCACATAAGGTAACTTGAGGCCGGTGAGCAAATCGACTAGCAAATGCCTAGGGGACAGTCTGAGCTAACCTCTATTACCTTGTACAAGGCATAGACGGATAGATCCTCTGGCGAGTCCGTATCTCAAAGATTCAACATGACTGACCACTAGCCCGGCAACTACAAGCTGCCGTCGAAGGCGAGCCAGATCACTCCCAGAGGTGGCACGGAAAGCACAAGCAAGCAGGGTCGTTCCATCCACGGCTGATCTTCTGTCACGAGGGCGTCTGGTCCATTACCCACGTTGCCGCCGCCGTAGTATGCCGAGTCAGAGTTGAATACTTCCCGGTATTTGCCCTCAAGAGGCACACCGATACGGTAGCCAAGGCGCGGAACCGGGGTGAGGTTGACCACCACCACCATGATTTCGTCCCCCTCGCCCTTGCGCAGGAAGCTGAGGATGGACTGCTCGTGATCGTGGCAATCGATCCACTCGAAGCACTGCCAGTCGAACTCGTTGCGATACAAGGCGGGCGAGCGGCGGTAGAGATGATTGAGATCCTTGACCATGCGCTGCATCCCTGCATGTAAAGGGTAGTCGAGGACGTACCACTCCAGTATGCCGGCGCTGTTCCACTCCAGGCCCTGGGCGAATTCCGTACCCATGAACAGCAGCTTCTTGCCGGGATGGGCATACTGGTAGGCATACAACGTCCGCAGGTTTGCATGGCGCTGCCATTCGTCTCCCGGCATCTTGTTCAGCATCGATCCCTTGCCGTGCACCACCTCGTCGTGGGAGAAGGGCAGCATGAAATTCTCGCTGAAGGCGTAGAGCATGCTGAAGGTGAGCAGGTTGTGGTGGTACTTGCGGTGTATGGGTTCATGCTCCATGAAGCGCAGGGTGTCGTTCATCCAGCCCATGTTCCACTTCATGTCGAAACCCAGGCCGCCGAGGTTGGTTGGACGGCTGACCTGGGGCCAGGAAGTCGATTCTTCCGCCACCATGAGTATGCCGGGGCAGAGTTCATGCACCGCCACGTTAAGTTCGCGCAAAAAGTTGATGGCTTCCAGATTCTCGCGCCCGCCGTAGCAGTTGGGAACCCACTCGTCTTCTTTGCGCGAATAGTCCAGGTACAGCATGGAAGCGACCGCGTCCACCCGCAGCCCGTCAATGTGCATTTCCTCCAGCCAGAAGATGGCGCTGGAGATGAGGAAGTTTCTCACTTCGTTGCGGCCGAAGTTGAAAATCAGGGTCTCCCAGTCCCGGTGCTCGCCCAAGCGCGGGTCTTCGTGCTCAAACAAGGGCGTGCCGTCGAAGCGGGCAAGACCGTGCTCGTCCTTGGGAAAATGAGCCGGCACCCAGTCCAGCAACACGCCGATGCCGTTTTTATGGCAGTGATCGACGAAATAGCGGAAATCATCGGGGCTACCGAAACGGCTGGTGGGGGCGAAGTAACCCGTGGTCTGATAGCCCCAGGAGAGGTCGTAGGGATGCTCGGTAATCGGCATCAGTTCGATATGAGTGAAGCCCATATCCAGCACGTATTCCACCAGGCGCTGAGCGAGTTCGCGGTAGTCGAGGAAGCCACCTTCCACGTTGCGTTGCCAGGAACCAGGATGCATCTCGTACACCGACATGGGCGCGTGTTGCCAGTCGGCCTGCTGGCGCTTTTTCATCCACTCCGCGTCGCCCCAGCGATATTCCACCGCGCCGGTGATCACGGATGCGGTGCGTGGCCTGAACTCGTGCTGCTGACCATAGGGGTCGGCCTTGAGCACGACCTCGCCGCTATGGCGGTTACGGATCTCGTATTTATAGACGTGACCCGGTTCCAGATCGGGAATGAACAGCTCCCATACCCCGCTGCCGCCGCGCACCCGCATCTGGTGCTGGCGCCCATCCCAGTGGTTGAAGTCCCCCACTACGCTCACCCGCTCGGCGTTGGGCGCCCACACCGCGAACAGAATGCCGCCGACGCCGTCGGCTTCGTGTTCGTGGGCGCCAAGGAAGCGGTAGGCATGGTGGTGGCGCCCTTCGCCGAGCAAGTGCAGGTCAAAATCCGGAATTTGCGTGCCGTAGGTGTAAGGGTCATGAGCGATGTGCTCGCGGCTCCATTGGTCACGCCAGCAAAGCCGGTAGTGCTGCGGCGGCAGGTTGTGGTCGCCGCGCCATTCGAAGAAGTCGCTGTCCAGTACTCGTTCCATGGGCAAGTCGCCCTCGGCTATACGCACTTCCGTCGCCCCGGGAATGAAGACGCGCACCACGGTCTGGTTACCTGCCTGGTAGCGTCCGAGTACGGCAAAAGGATCGTGGTGACGAGCGCTGCTGATCTTGAGCAGTTCGGGATCGAGTAAAGAGGGGTTCATAATTTGGTCCAATTCAGAAATCGTGAATGAGTATTTCGTTGGCACGGCGGCAGATTTCCCGCCCATAATCGGCCCACAGGCCCTCGCCCCAGTAGCGGTAGCAACTGGTCTGAGAAGTAAGCAGGTGAAACAAGGCATTACGGTAGCGCGGATCGTTGCTAGGGATGCCTGGCTGGACCACGGTTTGATAGAAGCGGGAACTGACATCTTCCATGGGCTTGAGCAGATTTTCGTAGCCGTGTACCCAGGACATGTCGTTAGTCCAACTGCCACCATCCATGTGGAAACGGTGATCTTCCCGGCCCAGGTCCCCTATTACGCTGGCCAGTCTTTCCGGTCCCTCGCCGGGTTGCATGCGTTCCCAGATGGCTTTCTGGAATATCGGCTGAATGACAGGGAAATCAATTTCGGTGAAACCTTGGGCGAACAGATGCTCCAGGTATTCGGTAGCATTCATGGCGGGGGTGTCCGAACCGCTGCTCTCGCGCATCACTTCCATGAATTTGGGTGGAAATTCATTCATCATGACGCCGCCATTCTCGCCGTCAGCGATCTGCGTGACCAGCGGGGGCAGCTCGCGACCGTTCAATGTCATGCGGGAAAGGCTGCGTGCTTCGTAATAGGGCTGCATCTGCGCCACCAGTTTGGTGTCCGACCCCTGAGTCTTGACGATGGCGATGATGCTGGCGCTTTCTCCTTTCGAGTTGGTGCATACCAGGCGGTGCGGCAGATGGGGCTGACGCGGATTTTGACCGTTCTCCGGGTTTTCGACCGTATGTTCCTGCACCAGCACCCAGTCATAGCCGCAATCCTTGAGGGTACGCACGAATTCATAGGCCACATCGGGGTGGTTGGGCAGGGCCATCTCCGAGGGGGAGAAACCGCGCACCCGCGTCAGCGCTTCCAGGCCAAAAATAGCAGCAAAATGGTGCTGCCAGGCGCGCACATGGAGGCGGAAGTCCTGCACCGGGGTGGAAGGAGCGACGGCATGGCCCCAGGGCGCGCCCAGCCATTCCACGCAACGCCGGTATTCCGGGTTGCTGGTGATGGTCTTGAGGCTGTCCATGGTGTCGTTAAGCCCCATCTTGCGCAGGCCGTGCAGCAGGGTACCGGAATATTCCAGCATCACGCGCGGTTCCTTGCCCTCGGCCACCAGTTGGGGCACGAATTCGCCCACGCGCATGTAGCACCGGTTGAATGCCGCGGCATTGTGGTTGTCGCCGATGTCCGGGTGCTCCATCATGTACTGGAGATTGCTGATGATTTCAGCTGTGTGCAGGTCGTCACTACCGGCCGGGATAAGCGGCTGATGCATGTGCAGGGCGATGGCGCAGGCGCTCCTGATCCGGCTGAAATCGATCCGGCTCTCGTGCAGGAACACCGGTCGGCCCTGATTTTTGGCGATTGCCCCGGCGATCTCCTGTTCAAAGCCCGAGATGTTGGGCAGCCCGTCTATGTATTCCGGCAGTATGGACAAGTATGTTCTCCTTCGCTGGTTAGGGCGCTTGGTCGGGCGTTATTTGTGTCGGATATTTTCGTAGATGTTCAGGTAATGTTCACCGGCACGGTTCCACGAATAATCATAGGCCATGCCGTTCTGGACCAGATTTTGAAACTCCTCGGGATAATCAAACCACAAGCCGATGGCTCGGTCCATGGCGGATTCCAGAGCGTGGTGGTCGGCCTGATGGAAGACGTAGCCGTTGCGTTCGTGTTCCGGGCGCTCCGAGTAGTCGCGGTCAAATACCGTATCCGCCAGTCCGCCGACCGAGCGCACGATGGGTACGGTGCCGTAACGCAGGGCGATCATCTGGGTCAGGCCGCAAGGTTCGAACAGGCTGGGCACCACCAGCATGTCGGCGCCAGCGTAGATCTGGTGGGCCAATTCCTCGTCGTAGCCGAGTTCCAGGTGACAGTCCTGGTTGTTGTTGAATTCGTGCTTGAGTTGCCAGAATTCCGCGTTGATCCCCGGTTCCGGGCTTGATCCCAGCAGCACGAACTGGGCACCTTTGTGCAGGGCGTGGAACAGGGCATGGCGAATGAGATGCACACCCTTCTGCATATCCAGGCGGCCGACATAGGCAATCAGCGGCTTGTGATCCTGGCGCAGCAATAGTCGATGGCGTAGCGTCTCCTGATTTTGGTATTTCCCCTCCATGCTTTGGGCGTGATAGCTGTGACTAATGTAAGGATCGGCTTCCGGATTCCACATGTCGTAGTCGAGGCCATTCAGGATGCCGCCGAATTTTTCCTGATGGCTATAGAGGGCATGGCTCAGCCCATAACCCCAGTCGGTATGACGGACTTCCCAGGCATGGTGCGGGGAGACAGTGGTGATGTAGTTCGAGTAGAGGAGCGCACCCTTGGTGAAGTTAATGGCGGTGGGGTTGAAGTCGTCCCCCATGCGTTCGCGCGAATAATAGTATTCCGGCCGGCCCAAGCCGGTGAACCACAGCACATTCTCGCCGGCAACACCCTGGTGCTTGAAATTGTGGATGGTGTGACACACGCGGCTATTCCCCATTCCAGTACGGGCATAGGTTTCATAGAGCATGACCGGCGTCAGGGCGGTCTGCCAGTCGTGGGTGTGGATGATGTCTGGCCGCTTGCCGGATTTCAGCATGAACTCGAGCGCGGCTTTGGAAAAAAAGGCGAAGCGCATGTGTTCGTCGGGGAATCCGTAATAGGCCCCGCGATTGAAAAACTGGTCATTGGAGTGGGGTTCGATGAAAAAGCATTTCAGCCCATGCACGAAGCCGAACCACACGCTGCAATGGATATGGTAGTTAAACCACGGCACCCACAGGTCATCGTAAACTTTCTGCAAGCCCCAGATGTGGTCGTAGCGCATGCAGTCGTACTTGGGGAGGATAATTTCCACGGCGTTGCCGCGAATCTCCAACTCGCGGCTCAAACCGTATACTACGTCACCGAGCCCGCCAACCTTGGCGACCGGAGCGCATTCAGCTGTAACCATAACAATGTACATATGTATTTTTCCGTCGTTAAAATGGATTCTTGCCCGGTAGTGCCGTCTCCTCACGGAGCCATGCGCTGCCGGGCGAGATTCAGGTTTTCCCAACTGGTATCCAGATCGCGGTGGACACGGGGTACCCAATCCTCGCCCCAATAAATATTGCAACTGGTTTCCGCGCGCAACAGGTGCCACATGGCCTGCTCCAATCGGTAATGCAGCTCATGGTCGGAGCTATGCAATTCGCCGGCCCTCCAGCGCGCATCATGCACGGCGCGGCTGGTTTGAGTCACGCGCTCAAGAGCGTCCTTCTGTGCCTGTGAGCCGGTCCACTGTACAAAACCCAACCCATTGTGCCAACCGGTGTTCCAGGCACCGTTGTCGACATGAACTTCGCCATGAGCACCGTAGCGGTCGAGATAGTCGTCGATAAAGGTGGGGCGGATGGGACTGGCGCCAGCGCGGACTTGCTCCAGCAGTTGACGGTACATGCCCCAGAAATTGGCCTCGGGGTGAGGGTTGCGGAACCAGCCGCCATTGTCGCCATCGGTGGCAGTGGTGACCAGTGGCGGAAAGTCGCACCATTGCGTGCGTGCACGCAATTCATTCTCGAACCAGCCCAGATCCATGCCAGACTGCTGCGCATCCGACAGTTCCCGGTCGCGTACCACCACGATGATTTCCGCCCCGCCAAAACGGGCGATGTGAGGACGATAACGCAATTCCTGCCAGCTCATGGGGGTGACGGGGTGCACATGCAAGCTATCTACCAGAACATAGCGGTAGCCGAGGCTGCTCAACAAAGGGATCAGCTCCATAGAAAATCCCATTTCCGGCGGCCAGAATCCCTGGAACTCGTCGCGCCAGAACAGGTGCTTGGCTATGCCCAGCCAGCGGCGCGCCTGCTCTTCACGATCCGGTTCCGGGATGAGCGGCATGACGGGGTGGTAGTAACCCGTTCCCAGGATGCGGAACAAGGCGGTGTTCTGAAAGTGCCATAACAGTGAGCCACAATCCACCACGCCATACATTTGGTTCTGGAAACCGGGGTCCGCCAGCGTTTCCAGCAGGGTTCCGGATAGCGCGAGATGGACCCGTGCCGTATCCTCGTATCCCCACAGCGTACGCGGAATCATGTCCAGAGTGCGGAGTATCTCGCTGGTTTCCCAGGGATTATGCTCATTCAGTTCCTGCAAGTTTCCTGCAGGCTGGTGCAGATTCAGCACCAGCGCGTGATGTATCTCTACATTCATTTTGGCACCCTTCTTTTTTTGGGGGGGACTCAAGCTTATGACTGTATAGTATTTGAAAAATTGCGAGGTTGCATTGTTATATCGCAATGCAGTGGCACGAAAACAGCAGCGTACCGCATGGTTCTTGATTTTCAGATGGCACAGATTCAAACTTTTGCGTCGCGAAAGGCGGCACCTACTTCGCACCTTTCCTGCTCGATCAATGCTTTCAGCTCCGCCGATAAGCACGTATCGTCCGTGGGTTTTGCCTGCGGATTCACCACCTTGATGGCCTCCCATGTGACAACATTTTCCTCCGACGCAATAAAAAAAGCCCAGCAGATACTGGGCTTTTTTTATTGGCAGTGACCCGTCCTGAAATAGGTTGACACTTTTCTGA
>JBDTOX010000061.1:0-13954 GCA_039933015.1 Methylophilaceae bacterium | reverse complement strand
TCACCACTTTGCACCTCAATCATTATCAGGTCAGTTAACCCGGGGTTTTTCAGGCGGTGTTTGTGGCCGATCGGGATATAGGTCGATTCATTTGTTCTGATCAGCATTGTTTTATCGTCATGCACAATGCTGGCCGTACCGCTGACCACCACCCAATGCTCACTACGGTGATAATGCATTTGCAGCGACAGCGAGGCTCCAGGTTTGACAACAATACGCTTGATCTTGAAATTCCTGCCTTCTTCCAGCACGGTATAGGTTCCCCAGGGACGCGCTACGGTGCGGTGCGTCCTGTAGCTATCATGGTTAATCAGCTTGAGTTGTTGCACTACTTTTCTGACGTCCTGGCTGCGCTCCCGGCTTGCCACAAGCAAGGCATCCGGAGTGTCGACAATCAACAGGTTGTCCAGGCCGATCGCTGCCACCATGCGCCCTTCACTCTGAATAAAGGTGTTGCCTACATCGACCAGCACCGCCTCGCCTACCACACGGTTGCCCGCCGCATCCGGCGGAACGAGGTTACAAATGGCATTCCACGAGCCGATATCACTCCAGTCAAAGCTGCCAGCCACCACTGCGACCTTGTCCGACTTTTCCATGACGGCGTAATCAATGGAGTTTTCCGGCACAAGAGCGAATGTGTCCGAGTCGATTTCCATCATCGAGCTGTTTATGTGCACTTTATCGCGGGTGGCATCCCAGCACTTCAGGGCATGTTCGTATATGACAGGGGCGTGAAGCTTGAATTGCTCCAGCATGACACCCGCTTTAAAGCAAAACATGCCGGAATTCCACAGGTAGCGGCCGGACTCGATGTATTCCAAAGCCGTTTCGCTGGAGGGTTTTTCCACGAAGCGCTTAACCATATGCCCGTCGGCTTCAATGTAGCCAAAGCCGGATTCCGGGGCGCCAGGAACAATACCGAAAGTCACAAGATAGCCCTGCTCCGCCAAACCGGATGCCTGGCGTACGGCGCTAGCAAATGCCGCTTGATCATCAATCAGGTGATCGGCCGGCAACACCAGCATCAACGCATCGTCGCCATATGCCCCAGCAATACGCAACGCACCCAAGGCTATCGCTGCAGCCGTATTTCGCCCGAAAGGCTCCAACAGAAAAGTGTCAACTACACCAGGAAAGCTTTTCTTGGCGCGTTGGTATTCATCGCGGCTTTCAAAGTAATACTCGCGGTTGGTGATGCTCAGTATCTCACTGACACCTTCAAGTGCCGCTGCGCGGGCAAAAGTCTTCTGCAACAAGCTATGTCCGTCAGGAAGCCTCATGAATGGCTTGGGACGAGATTCGCGGGAGATAGGCCACAAACGTGCACCCACACCGCCAGAGAGTATCAAAGGTATAAGCATAGTAAGTAAAGTTTACTTGAAAAATACTCATCCGAATATTTTATAAATTTGCGTGATGATTGCGCAGGAACTTGCGAGTTGGACGATAAATTGCCCCTGCCTGCGCACTTCATTTGATGGACAAGTTTGATGGACAAGAGAATTGTGCGAAAAACTGGGGTAGTTATTCATAGTTCAGTTGCACAAGATTGTAGCTTGCAACAATATCTGTTAGCTTAATCACAAATAAGACATCCAACAGGGATATACACTATGAGCGTAGTTGCCGTTGTCGGTCTCGGATATGTGGGTTTACCTCTAGCAGTTGAGTTCGGGAAAAAACTGCGAACCATCGGATACGACCTGTCTGTTGACAAGGTTGACAACTACAAGCGCTATATAGATCCGACCGGGGAAGTTTCGACTGCGGACCTGCGCGCAGCCAGTCACCTCACTGTAACCACCGACCCAACCGAACTATCCCAGGCCGACCATATCGTGGTTGCCGTCCCCACACCGGTAGACATGGCGCATCAGCCCGATTTCAGGCCCCTGGTGAGCGCCAGTGTAACCGTCGGCAAACATATGAAACGCGGCGCCATCATCACCTATGAATCCACGGTTTATCCTGGAGCTACGGAGGAGGTCTGCATACCGATTCTAGAGCAACATTCCGGCTTGAAATGGAAAACGGATTTCCACGTTGGCTTCTCTCCCGAGCGTATCAACCCGGGGGATAAAGCGCATACGCTTACCACGATTTTAAAAATCGTATCCGGTGATGATGCAGACACCCTCGAGGCCGTGGCAAATCTCTACGAAACCATCATTACCGCTGGCGTGCACCGCACTTCCAGCATCCAGGTTGCTGAGGCCGCCAAAGTTATCGAAAATACCCAGCGGGACCTGAATATCGCCTTGATGAACGAATTGGCCATCATTTTCGATAAGATGGGAATTGACACCATGGAGGTTTTACTGGCTGCCGGCACCAAATGGAATTTCCTTCCCTTCCGTCCCGGCTTGGTCGGCGGACACTGCATCGGCGTCGACCCCTACTACCTCACCCATAAGGCCGAGATGATCGGCTATATACCCCAAGTGATTCTGGCAGGTCGTCGCATCAATGACAGCATGGCAAAGTTCATCGCGGAGCAAACGATCAAGCAGATGATCAAAGCAGGCTCCCACGTGAGAGGCGCAAAAGTAAACGTGCTCGGACTGACTTTCAAGGAAAACTGCCCAGACCTTAGAAACTCCAAGGTCGCCGATGTAATTCAGGAGCTTCAGGATTATGGGATTGAAGTTTATGTCCATGACCCCATAGCCGATTCCAATGAAGCTCGTCACGAATACGGCCTGGAACTCAAATCATGGGAGGATTTACCACGAGCAGATGCGATCATCGCTGCGGTTTCGCACCGGGAACTGCTTGCCAGGCCTTTGAGTGATTTCCAATCCAAGGTAGCCGAAAATGGCTGTTTCATTGACGTAAAATCCCAGTTTGACCAGGCGGCGCTTTACAACGCCGGCCTGAATGTTTGGCGCCTCTAAAACAGAATAAAGGCAGACTGACATGACAAAATATCAAGAAGTTCAGCAGTATTTGAGTCAGCATCAACACCATTGGCTGATTACGGGTGTTGCGGGCTTTATCGGCTCTAATCTTCTGGAAGCCTTGCTTAGGCTGAATCAAAATGTGACCGGTCTGGATAATTTTTCAACCGGCCACAGGCACAATCTCGAGCAAGTAAAGGAATTGGTCGGACCAGCAGCATGGCGCAATTTCAGCTTCATCGAAGGCGATATCCGTAATCCTGAAGATTGTATGGCTGCATGCAAAGGCGTGAATTATGTCTTGCATGAAGCAGCCTTGGGATCGGTGCCGCGTTCCATTGAAGACCCCATTCTGACAAACGAGAACAATATTTCAGGTTTTCTGAATATGCTGGCGGCGTCCCGCGATGCCAACATCAAGCGTTTTGTTTATGCCGCTTCCAGCTCAACCTATGGTGACCATCCCGGACTGCCCAAAGTGGAAACGGTGATAGGTAGCCCACTCTCGCCTTATGCGGTCACCAAGTATGTCAACGAACTATATGCGGATGTATTTGCCCGCTGCTATGGAACCGCATCCATAGGGCTTCGCTACTTCAATGTCTTCGGCCCACGGCAGGACCCAAATGGTGCCTATGCCGCAGTCATCCCACGGTGGGTCGCTGCGCTCATCATGGATCAAACCTTGCAAATCAACGGCGATGGCGAAACTAGCCGGGATTTCTGCTTTATTGATAATGTCGTCCAGGCTAACTTGCTGGCAGCGATGGTTGACGATCAGGAGGCTGTCAATCAGGTATACAACGTCGCGCTCAATGAGCGTACAAGCCTTAATCAACTCTATGACATGATGCGCACATTACTTCTGACACAATTCCCCCATCTGGAAGAACATCGCCCCCAATATAGGGAGTTCCGTGAAGGAGATGTCCGCCATTCCCAAGCGGACATTGCAAAGGCCAAAAAGTTGTTAGGTTTTCAGCCGACCCACCGCATTGATGAAGGACTCAAGCAAGCCATGGACTGGTACGTAGCCCATCTCACACCAAATGAATTTAGCGGCCAGCGAGAAAAGCCCGACAACATTGCATCTGCAATTTGAATTTGTGTCTGAATACGTTCAAAACTGCACTCAGCAGGTCTTCAAGGCCATCACAGTCAACGTGGTAAAGCATTCTCCTCAAACTTTAGGAAAGAAGATATGCACAAACTCAAACTCAAGCAAATAAGTACCATCGCAATTCTGTCCGGAGCCGCCCTGCTCGGAAGCAGTTTAACAGCCTGCAGTAAAACACAGACGCCTCAGGCGCTGGTTGCTGAAGCCGTGCAGCTTCAGCATAAGGGCGACACCCAGGCCGCCATCATCCAGCTTAAGAACGCCCTGCAGAAGAACCCGGACAATGCAGAAGCTCGCTATTTGCTAGGTACGATCTACAGCCAGAACAGGGATCAAAAATCTGCCGAGAAGGAACTCAGAAAAGCCTTGGAACTGGGCATGAGCCCAGCCAAAGTACTCCCTGACTTGGGGGATGTCTTGTTCGCCCAAGGTCAGTTCCAGCAAATTCTGGACGAAACAGAACAGATAGCTTCCGAAAAACCATCCGCAGAAATATCAAGCTTACGTGGCAATGCCTACCTGGCCTTGGGCAAAAATCAAGAAGCCAAAGCATCGTTCGAGCAGGCCCTCAAGCTTAATCCTGACTTTCCAACCGCCCTCATTGGACTGGCCAGATATGCCCTGACGGAGAGAGACATTGATGCTGCTACGCGCTTTTCCGAGCACGCAGTAGCCAAAAATTCGCAGAACGCGGATGCTTGGCTTTTCAAAGCTGATCTGCTGCGCGCCCAAGGGAAAATAGAGCCAGCCCTTGCGGCCTATGACCAGACACTGAAATTACAACCGAAAAACACTTCGGCCCACATCAACAAAGCCTTCCTGGAAATTGGTACAGGAAAATTCGATACGGCCAAGGCCGATATCGACGCAGCACGCAAAGTGTCGCCGAATAGCCTGATGGTCTTCTATACCCAGGCGCTGCTTGATTTCCGCCAAGAAAAATATGCCGCAGCTTGGGAATCTTTACAACAGATACTGCGAGTAGCGCCGGATCACATGCCTAGCGTACTTCTCGCAGGAGCAGTGCAATATTCCCTGGGCTCCATGCCTCAAGCTGAACAATACTTGAACAATTACCTGGAGAAGGATCCAAGCGGTCTCTATGCTCGTAAACTATTGGTTTCTACCCTGCTGAGAAGCCGCCAAACACAGCGTGCACTTGAGGAACTGGCCACCGCACTTAAAGTCGCGCCAGAGGATACACAATTGCTTGCGCTCGCGGGCGAATCCTATATGCAAGCAAAGGACTTCACCAAAGCAACGGAATACTTTGAAAAAGCCAGTACGCTTGCCCCCGATAATGCAAAGCTCCATGCCGCGCTGGGCATAAGCAAGCTGGCACAAGGAGAGGACGTCCGTGCAGTAGCTGAGCTTGAAATGGCAACGAAGCTGGACAATAAATCATCCAAGGCAGACGTGCTGCTGGCCATGACCCACCTTCGCAACAATGAATTTGACAAGGCACTCGCAGCTGCGAAAGCCATCGAGAAAGATGAACCTGACAATCCGCTTAGTCATAACCTGAAGGGCGTTGCGTATCTGGGCAAGAAAGATATAGCCGGTGCACGCGCGAGTTTTGAAAAGGCTATTGCCATTCAGCCCACCTATTTCCCGGCTGCGGCAAACCTTGCGCGACTGGATTTGCAGGATAACAAACCGGAACTGGCAAAAAGGCGGTTTGAAACACTCCTCGCAAAAGACAAGAAAAATGTCCAGGCGATGACTGCTCTAGCCAGCCTTGCCTTCGCACAAGGGCAGCCTAAGGAGGCCACAGCCTGGCTTGAGCGTTCCAGCCAGGAAAATCCCGATGCACTGCAACCAGCCCTGTTGCTGGCGTCGCATTATCTCCGCACTGGTGAAAAACAAAAGGCGCTGAACTCTATCCAAAAACTTCAAGGCTCCAACCCCAATTCTCCCGAAGTTATGGATATGCTGGCACAGGCTCAATTCGCCAACGGCGATAAGCCAGCCGCACTGGAGACCTACCAAAAACTAGCCGTCATGAAGCCGGACTCCGCTCCCGTCCAGCTCCGCATCGCCTCTATCCAGATGGCGATGCAAAACGAGACAGCTGCGTCAGATGCCCTTAAAAAGGCTTTGGTATTGCAACCGGATTATCTAGATGCTCAATTGGCCTTGGCATCTGTGGAAGCTAATCATGGAAATTATGAGCAAGCCCTCGTAATTGCTCGACAGATCCAGAAAAATAACAGCAAATCCCCTGTGGGCTACGAGTTGGAAGGCAATATTTTGATGACGCAAAAAAAACCTGATCTTGCGGTAAAAGCCTTTGAGCAGGCATTTGCTATCAGCAAAACTGGGCCACTGATGATGAAGTTGCATGCGTCACTCAGCCAAGTAGGTAAAAGCAAAGAAGCAAGTACCCGACTGATCCAATGGCTAAAGGAACACCCTGATGATACTGCCGCCCGCGTCTATCTTGCGGAAGTTTATACTGCTGAAAAACAGAATAAGGCAGCAATAGAACAATATCAGACCGTTCTGAGCCAAAACCCCAAATATGTTCCGGCACTGAACAATCTTGCCTGGCTCTATCAGCAGGAAAAAGACTCGCGCGCCCTAGAGTATGCCGAGAAAGCCAATCAATTGGCGCCTGATGTTCCTGGAGTACTAGATACCCTGGGTTGGATCCTGGTAGAGCAAGGCGACACGAAACGCGGCCTGCCACTTCTGCAAAAGGCAGTGTCTCTAGCACCTGAAATAGCTGATATCCGCTATCACCTTGCCCTTGCATTGGTTAAATCAGGTGACAAGGTCAAAGCCCGTAAGGAGCTTGAGAAGCTGCTGTCTTCTGAAAAAACCTTCTCATCCATTGTCGAAGCAAAGGCATTGCTGAAACAATTACAGTAAACCGGTTGCGGGCTTTGCCACCTTGTGCGATCAATGAAGCACCCGCCATTATGCTGGTGCTTCATTCTTAATCGTCTCATAAAAGTGACATCACAATACCCATTGTAATCATGCACATAGTAAAATTTACTGACATTGTGTCGCTTAGCGGGGACGGGGTATAGCGTATTGTATTGAGTGATCTCATTATCCTATTGATTAATAATGAATAATTATATTGGCACAGATATTGCTCACAGCCACTGGATTAATTAAATATCCATAAAATGGGAGCACATATGGGATCGCAGCATACTTATGCCATAGAGAACACCAAGTCGCCTCAAGCGCATTTTGATTTCCGTATTATCGACAACACAAAATATCTTCGGGACAGCTATGCATTACGCTACGATGTTTATTGTAATGAACGAAATTTTCTCGTACCCGAGATATATCCTTCCAAGCTGGAAAGCGACCACTTCGATGAGCATGCAATTCATATCGGAGCAATTGACCGCGCAGGAGTACTGGTGGGCACACTCAGGTTAGTGTTACCGTCGACGCGCGGCCTCCCTTTGTTTAAGCACTGCGAGTTATTTAACGACGAACCAGATTATGCCAGCCTGCCTCATTCATCCACTGCGGAAATTTCACGGCTCGCAGTTTCGAGATCGTATCGGCGCCGCACAAACGACGCCTTGTCTGACCTTGCCAACCAGGAAGATGCTGTGCCTTCGACGCAGGCCGAGGACGAGACTATGCATAGGCGGCACAGGTCAGAAATCATATTAGGTCTTTACAAGACCATGTATCAGGTCAGCAAACGTCGAGGCATTACGCATTGGTTTGCCGCTATGGAAAAAACGCTGCTGAGGCTGTTACACCGTTACAGCTTTGCCTTCAACCCCATTGGTCCGCAAATCGACTATTATGGTCCCGTTACCCCGTATCTGACAAAAATAGCGCATATTGAAACGGGATTAAGACGACAATGCCCGGAAATGTTCGCAAAGTTTATTCAGGGGCTGGAGTTGGGACTGGTGCCACCGATATGCGCAAATAACTGATAACAATGACTTGGTACAAAAAAATTCTACGACGCCTGATTCTTGCCATACTGGCCAGATCAAGCACTGAAAAGTTGCTTTACCGCGGCGAGCAGCGCGTATTGCGCGCTTTCCGGCGGGCGGCGACGCGTGTGCCGGCCTACATGCAAATATTGGCCGAACATGATGTTGATCCTCGCAATATCCGCACAATGGACGAGTTTCAGTCCCTTTGTCCGACGCTCAACAAAAATAATACATTCGCCAGATTTCCTTTGGAAGCACTATGCGTCGCCAGCGCGCTGGACAATCTTGCCGGGGTATTGACCAGCTCTGGGCACGGAGCCCGCTTCGGCTATGGTTTGAGTACACGTGCACAAGCGAAACATACCAGCGACGCGATTGACCTTGGACTGGAATATGCTTTTAAGGTAGACAGCATAAAAACGCTGTTGATCAATTGCTTACCCATGGGTGTACGGTTCTCGTCGAATTCTGTGGCTGTGGCAGAAACCAGTGTACGTGAAGATATGGCCGTGGCCCTTGCCACTGAATTTGGGAGTCTCTTTGGGCAGATCATCTTCGTTGGAGATCCGTTATTTTTGAAACTCCTCACCGATTACGCGCGCGACCATGGCGTCGATTGGAAAAAAAACAGGATAAATCTGATTATCGGAGAGGAAACATTCGGCGAGAATTACAGAAACTACCTTGCCGATCATTTCCATATCGATGCCGATGACTCGGCAACGGGAATGATCGGGTCTTCCATGGGTGTGGGCGAGCTCGGTTTGAATCTCTTTTATGAAACACCCGAAACCATCAAGCTTCGTCGCCAGGCGCATGCAAACCCCGAGTTCTTTGAAGCGCTGTTTGGCGTCACGCCTAAAGCAGCGCCGTTACCAATGCTTTTTGTCTACAATCCATTGCGTTGCCACGTAGAGATAGTCCGGGCCGACATGGTAGGATATGGCGAACTCACCATATCCATGTCGGACCTTGAGTCGGCACTGCCACTACTGCGTTACCAGACTGGAGATATTGCACGTCTGATTTCTCAGCAGGATATCGCGCGCGCCTGCGAGCACGCAGGCATTCCTCTACCGGGCAATCTGCTGCTGCCGATAATCGCACTGAAAGGCCGCGAAAAAGATTGGTTACCTGACGGCACCTACGCAGGTCAATACAAGGATGCTCTCTATATCCACAAAGATATTGCCGTCAAGCTGACAGGTGCATTCCGGCTGGAACCTGATGCCGGCAAGGATATGCTGATTCACATTCAGCTACGACGAGGATTGCAAGCGGAAGACGGTTTGCGGGAGCGCATTGCCAATGAGTTTCCCGGGGCCATTTTTCCGGAGCAGGTTCGTATCTGGGATTATGATCAGTTTCCCTATGGCATGACACTGGATTACGAACGAAAATTTAGTTATTACTCCCCATCCCAGCCAGTAAACAAGCGTACGTAAAGTGTATTACGCCCAGCCAGCGCATCCTAATTAGAAAACCTTCCCGCGTCATGCCTAGCTAGTCTTGGCGTGCAAGTCCTTCACATCAGTCCGTTCCGGCTACCAGGCAGGACGGCTAATTCATTTTGTGTACGCTTGAGATGGGTAACATTGTCAGATATGCTCAACAAACAGTTGCACAATGCAAGGCATATGGAAAGGCAATGAAGATGCAACAAGACCCAATAGTAAAAAGCGAGGCGTTCCCTTCTTATTTCGATTTCTGCGTTATAGACGGTACTCCGTATCTACAGCAGAGTTATGCACTGCGCTACGAGGTTTATTGCAACGAACAACATTTTCTTGCACCCGAAGACTACCCTTCCGGGCTGGAAATTGACGCTTTCGATAATGACGCCATCCATATAGGCGCAATTAATCGAGAGGGTGTGCTGGTGGGAACAGTTAGGTTAGTGCTGCCTACAGCAAACAGATTTCCTTTGTTTGAACATTGCCAATTTTTTAGCGAGCACAGCACCCTTGCTGATTCGACCAATCCCATTCAGCTATGCGCCGCTGAAATTTCCAGACTCGCCGTTTCCAAATCATACCGGCGGCGCGCAAATGACGGTATGTATGGCCTTGCAGAGACAGAAGACAAGATAGCGCCTCAAGAAAAAGATGACAAAGCCACACATCGCCGGCACAGGCCGGAATTGGTGCTTGGCCTTTATAGAGCGATGTATCGGCATAGTAAACGCCAAGGTATTACCCATTGGTTTGCAGCTATGGAGAAAACGCTACTGAGACTGTTGCATCGTTATCAATTTGGCTTCGAGCCCATCGGCCCTGAAATTGATTACTACGGACCGGTTACGCCGTATCTGGCCGAAATTGCAAAAATGGAAAAAGGCATCCGGCAACGCTATCCTGAACTCTACGCGGAGTTCGTTCAGGGCCTCGCTCCTGAATTCCTGGCTATTTATCAAAAAATTAGCGGTAGTCACAGCTCAAGCCCCTAAATTATCCAAACGAACAAGGTGTTGGCAGGTGGCGTTGTGTGCCAAACAAACGCAGCTCAACCAGACGCACGCAGGCTCGACTCGTCGGATTTTTTAATGCCCATAACAACCAAATAACTGTTCAGGGCGAATTCAGGAATGAAGTGTAATTTTGAGTAACGCGGGTCAGGTGGGCGGGATGCGGTAGCATCCATGCCTTTTTGACCAGCCAGTCGAAATTGCAGAAATCAACTACACACACCTCACCCGGGAAAAACAATACCAGATTTACGCCTTGAAGAAGGCGGGACATAAACCAAGCGAGATAGCCAACGTGCTGGAGCGAAGCCGATCGACCATCAGCAGGGAGCTGGCCGTAATCGCGGAAGGCGCGGTTATCGGCCCAAGCAGGCGTATTGCCTGGCGGTTGAGCGACGCGCGATGAATGCCAGGACGATAGACGAGGCTGCATGGCGATTCGCGCAAGAGAAGTTGTTGCAGCAATGGCGCCCGGAGCAGATCAGCAGGCATGTCGACATTAGCCCGGAGGCGGTATATCAGCGTGTTTATGCGGATAAACGGACAGGTGGCTGGCTGTGGGAACACCTGCGCTGTCAGAAGTTGCGCAAGAAGCGCTACGGCAAGACGGATCGTCGCGGAATTATCCCCAACCGCCTCTCCATTGAAGCTCGTCCGGCCATCGTCGAGACACGCAGCCGGATCGGCGACTGGGAAGCTGACACCATCATTGGCAAGAACCACCGGCAGGCAATCGTGAGCATTGTCGACCGCAGGTCAGGATACACGCTGATCCGCAAGGCTGGACGCAAGACCGCCCAAGAGGTTGGCCAATACAGACCGACTTTTACTTCGCTCACCTCTATGCCTCTTGAGAGCGTGCCACCAACGAGAACAACAATGGACTGATACGGCAGTATTTCCCGAAAAGCCGCGACTTCACCACCATTACACAACAGGAGATCGATACGGCGATGGAGCGATTGAACAACCGACCCAGAAAACGGCTTGGTTACCAGGCACTTCAAACTTGAACCCGCGCAATGTATTAGAAAATTATTCCCACAAAATATGTGTGTAGTATGATTCTCACCATACAAAAGGCAAGAGCCCCTAATCCACTTAGCATAGTTTCAACATTGAACAATGACAAAAATAGATAAGCTCAGACAAAAATCAAACTGGCTGGGGATATAAGCCCGATGAAAACCTTATTCAGCAAATTGGTCGGAATACGTCCATCTGACAGCAACGCCATCAACAATCTTGACTGGCTGAATACATTAAACAGCATAGATGACATCTCTGCCATTCAGACTATCAACAAGAAATTGACCGATCTTCTGGAAGAGGCTGCGATTTCTGACAACGCCCGTTTTAAAGCATTACTTGCTATAGACGAGCATTGCCATCCCCGAGTCAGCAAGATTGCCGCACAGTATGTCAAAGTTGAAAATTTGCGTAGCGAACTTGAAACAGATATATGGGAGACGGTGTACTACTACTACCGGCATTTATACAACGGCTACTGCAAGCTGGTAAATGACTATACGAGCCCTGTAGGTCAGGTGATCTTCAGCTTCGATTATCTGCCCTTGATTCTGATGCGAGCCATACACGCAGGCTTTATGATGATCAAGTGGCGTTATTTCAGACAACAAGCAGCGACAGAGGGGATCTGGTTAAACTTGCACAGGATGTATCAGATTGCCGAGCAGGAGTCACTGACCAGGGTGCCAGTCGAGATCTATCCAGGAACCCTGAAAACCAATATGGAGGAAAGTTTTGCGCAAGCATGGATGCTGGATAACCTTAGCCACAATAATATGAGCAAGCAGGATATTGAAATCGCCCATAACCTGCTGGGCAAGTGGTTCAAAGGTATTAGCATCTCCAAAAGCTACGAAGCCGAGCGATTGCTCTACTTCGCGGATCTAGCCCAGGATAAAGGTGGCAGACGTATACGTAATCTCCAACCGGTAACAAGTTGTCGTTACTGGGAAACCGAACCCATATGTGCACGTATTCAGGCTGTAGCAAGCGCATTGGAAGAACAGCAATCACTAGAGAAATATGGCTTGGAAGAGTTGCAACGCTATCCTGGTGCACGCAATCTGCTTAAACAACTCTATGTAGAATGGTCACGCAAGGGATATCGAAGGCAACGGAGACAGCAGGATCGAAAAGCTGTAATTAAAACCGCCACCATCGCTTACGGTATTGAAAATGCCTGCCTGCAAGTAAAACAAATCATTAACGATCATCCTGCCAATTACGGAAAATTTGCTAATGACAGCAGATCACTGGAAGATCGGATAGCCGCTCATAGCGTTGCCGGCCTTGCCCCAGCAACGCTTTATGTGGGTGTAACCGGTGAGCGCTGGACTCTTGTTGATGAAGGGGCATTGGGTTACGGCGCTCTGGTAAGCCAGGAGCTGGAAAAAGGTGTCCGGCTAGGCAAACTGATTGCCATGGTATGCGAGGACAGCCGCCAGCAAGTGGTATTAGGTATTATTCGCAGCATCAAGCCGCAGCCCAACAGTCAGCGGCGCATCGGTATCCAGATCATATCCAGAAATGCTATCTGGATACAGCTTAGCCATGTTGTAGCAAAGCTCGACGTGCCGATTGCAGAAGATGAATTCATGATGAATTCCAAGGGAATGACCGAGCGTTTGCTGGCCTTCTCCGGACTCTATATTCCACCAGAAGCTGGGCTTGCAGACTACCCGTCAATACTGATACCCCGAATGGAATTTCAGCACAACGGCATCTATCAGGTCATCCAAATGAAAGAAAAAACCACTATTCAGCTAAGCTCCGCGCTAGAAGCCAAAGATGACTGGGCCAGGGTAGCCTGCCCTGCCTTGATTTAATTACCGGCTGCCTGATTGTGAGAGTCAACCTGGGTAGGCTTCCAGCCACCTCCCAGCGCCTTGAACAGTTCCACTGTCGCGGCTAGTCGTGCCTGGCGGCTTTGAATGAACGCAAGCGCTGTATCATTGTGTACGCGCTGTGAATCGAGCACATCCAGATATGCAGAGTAGCCAGATTTGTAGCGGTTTTCGGCAATTTCCAGGGCTTTTCTGGCGGCGCCCTCACTAGTTTGCAGCGCAGCCTCACGCTCTGCGCTTTGGCGCACCGTGACCAGTGCATCATTAACCTCTCTAAAAGCGTTTTGTATCGAACCCTCATATGAGGCTAAAGCTTGTTTTTGCTGAGCGCTAGCCTGATCGACCCGAGCGTTGAGTCTTCCAGAATCGAAAATTGGCAGATTCAGGCTTAACCCGCCTGTCCAGATGCGCGCGGCAGATTTCAGGATATTGCCTAGCTCGGCACTCTCCCCGCCATAATTGGCTGTAAGCGCAATGGTCGGGAATAGCGCGGCTTTGGCAACGCCAATTTTAGCGTTAGCGGCTATCATATCCTGCTCTGCCTGGCGCACATCAGGGCGTGCTACAAGCAGGCTGGATGGCAGCCCCGCAGGCGGCACCGGTGGGATAGGCAGATTCTTGATATCAGCTTCCGCCAGCTTCAAATCCAGCACGCCGGTAAGGACGGCCAACTG
>JBDTOX010000060.1:0-1727 GCA_039933015.1 Methylophilaceae bacterium | reverse complement strand
AGAGCTAGAGCTAGAGCTAGAGCTAGAGCTAGAGCTAGATGATGCATTAGTCTCTGAGCGATATACCGACATAAATATGCCTATACCAATTGGAATGATGAGAAAAACGATGACGAATAGTCGGGCTAGCGACGAAATGACGTCCCGCACTTTTACTGGCGCTCCGCAATGTGGGCATTGTTCCGCCTGAGAACTGACCTCTTTGCCGCATTCTTTGCACTTCTTGATAGCCACAGCTAATCCCCTTGTGAAGTCCAACGTAAAGTAGACACCCTAATTCACTTGATAATTGCGCCACCCCGTTCATGTAACATACATGGACGCCCACTTTTGCCAAGCTTTCAATCGATGATTTTGAGAAGGTAAAGGTTGCAGCCATACATCCGGATTTTCAGTAAGGCTACAGCCTCTATCCCTGATGGAATTCGCTGAGTAGCTCCTGATCACGGGGGCGCACTATTTTGTGCTGTGTTACTTACAGGTTTTGCCACTCACGGTCTGACCAGTCTCGCCATCACTTCATGATTGCCTGTGCAATCGTTGGAACTCCTTAATTCGTTGTTACTCCGGGTTTGCTCAACCGGCTCGATTATGCTCCGGCAACGACGGCTGCCAGGGTGTAATCGGGTCGGAACATTCTGTCCTTGGCCAGTAACGCCCAAATGATGCGGGCATTCTTGTTCGCCAAGGCTACTGCCGCTACGTTTTTGTTTCGGCGCACCATCAGTTTTCTCAGCCAGCTATCTGGCTCAGCTTTGTTCTCCGCAAACCGAATTACTGCTCTGGCACCATGGATCAGCAGCGTACGCAGGTATGTGTCGCCGCGCTTGCTGATGCCCAGCAGTGTTTGCTTGCCGCCACTGGAGTTTTGCTTTGGCACTAACCCCATCCATGCTGCCAGTTGCCGACCGTTCTTGAATTCCTTCGCGTTGCCCACAGTTGCCACAATCGCACTGGCCGTGATCGGGCCAATTCCAGGGACCTCCGCCAGCTTCCTGCTGGCTTCGTTCTGCCTGTGCCACAACTGGATCTGCATCTCCAGCTCATCTACCTGGCGATCCATCTCCTTCAGGTTGTCCATCAGGCGCTCAATCAATTGGCGCATTATGCCGGGCAAGCCGTTCTCGCCATCCTCCAGAATCTCCGGTATCCGCTTCATTATCGAGTGTATCCCCTGTGGCATTACTATCCCGAACTCAGAAAGTAACCCGCGTATCTGGTTTGCCTGCGCGGTTCTCGCTTTTACAAATCCTTGTCTGGCTCGGTGCACCGCTAGGATCGCTTGCTGCTCCACCGTCTTCGCCGGAACAAAGCGCATGTTCGGTCTGCTCACCGCCTCGCAGATTGCCTCCGCATCCGCCATGTCGTGCTTGTTCGTCTTCACGTATGGCTTGACGAACTGTGGCGCCATCAGCTTCACCGTGTGACCATATCCTTCCAGTTTCCTTGCCCAGTGATGCGCACTGCCGCAGGCTTCCATCCCGATCAGGCACGGTTCCAGGTTTACAAAGAATCTCGCCATCTCTGCGCGCTTCAACTGCTTGCGCAATACCCCTTTGCCTTGTTCATCTACGCCGTGAATCTGAAATACCGCCTTTGCCAAATCAATGCCAATTGTCGTAATCTTCATGTCGGACGCCCCTTTCTAATATAGTGATCGTAAAGCCATCACTACTTTGGCACTCAGATGCCGTTTTAGGAAGTGGGCGTCCATTCCATTACGGGGG
>JBDTOX010000059.1:0-2205 GCA_039933015.1 Methylophilaceae bacterium | reverse complement strand
TTCAGCCAGAATGAGCCATTGAGCAGGGGTTAAATCACCGGTATTCAGAGTAATAACTCAGGCATAATCCCCGCCAAATCATTGCTGGGGATTATATGGGTCTTGATATTCGCACCATCATAGTGATGTTTGCCATGCTGGCCTTTATGTTTTTTGGCCTTCTTACGTTGGCGTCGTTTGAGATGTTTGTGGTGCAACTATGGCGCAGTTTGGGCGATCAGCTCCACTGGAGGCGGACGTCGAGGCTGTCGGTTCACGACATAAACCAAAAGCACACCCATTTACACCCATTCCGGGGGCGTGCGGCCGCTCTTGTTGCGGTGAATGGCACTCTCTATCACCGCATGATATGCGGTGAATAACTTGCGCATGCGGAGAATGCGGCACATAATCTCCGCATGAATAGCGGCGATTGCAAATATATCTGGCAGGCCAGCGATTGGCCGAACTGGCGCTTTGACCTGGCAGCACTGGCAGGTCCGATGGCGGAGGTGAGCCGTGCCCAGGGGCTTTTGATGGGGCGCTTGGCCGATGTCGGTATGGCGCTGCGGGATCAGGCCAGTTTGGCCGCGCTTACCGAGGACGTGGTCAAGACCAGTGCGATCGAGGGCGAGCAGCTCAACGTCGAATCGGTTCGATCATCCATCGCCCGTCGTCTGGGCGTGGACATTGGCGCCCTGGCACCGGTGGATCGTCACGTCGAGGGGGTGGTTGAGATGGTGCTCGATGCCACCGCAAACAGCCACGCGCCAGTTACCAGGGAGCGCTTGTTCGGCTGGCATGCGGCCTTGTTTCCAACAGGTTACTCCGGTCTATCCAAGCTCAACGTCGGTACTTGGCGCGACGATGCCAGCGGCCCGATGCAGGTGGTGTCCGGCCCCATCGGCCGTCAGCATGTGCATTTCGAGGCACCACCAGCGGACCGTCTAGAAGCCGAAACGTATCGATTCCTCGACTGGCTCAATGACGCCTCGAACGAGCCGCCGCTCATAAAGGCAGGGCTCGGCCATCTGTGGCTTGTCACCCTGCACCCATTCGACGACGGCAACGGTCGTATCGCCAGGGCCATCGGCGACCTGCTGCTGGCGCGCGCCGATGGTAGCCCACAGCGCTTTTACAGCTTGTCGGCGCAGATACAGCGCGAGCGCAAGGCCTACTACGACATCCTGGAGCGGACACAGAAGCGGTCGATGGATGTCACGGAGTGGTTGGCCTGGCTCCTGGACAGCCTGCACCGTGCCGTGGATCAAGCACAACACACGCTCGACGCAGTGCTGACCAAAGCACGGTTCTGGCAGCGTTGGGCGAGCACGCCATTGAACGAGCGCCAAGTGAAGTTGCTCAACAAGCTGCTTGACGGCTTCGATGGCAAGTTCACCAGCAGCAAATGGGCTGCCATCGCCAAGTGCTCGACGGATACGGCGCTGCGTGACATCACCGACCTGCTCGAGCGTGGGGTGCTGCGCAAGTCGGATGCGGGCGGACGCAGCACCAGTTATGAATTGAATGAACCTACAGCGGGGGATCGCGCGTCAACTACCCCGGCATAAGCCCGTAAAGGGCTTCCCCACTCCACTAAGCGCTGAAGCGCCAAGTGGAAGTGCGAAATGCCGGAGCTTAAAAGCGAAAGTTTGAAAAGCTCCAGTTGACCAGCCTCAGCCACGTTAGATGCTAATAATCTAACCTAGACACCAGTGGCTACGTTATACGGAAGTAACAAGACCGACGTTGTGGATGCTTCTCCAGTCCCAATCACTCGAAGCAGCAGAAGCAGATACGCGATAGGGTAAGTTCGAAACGGCCTGCTGCTAAGCGGCAAGCTAAAGCTGCCGTATAACATTGGCGAGGAGAGCGAAGCAGTAATGCTTCCGTCGGCGAGCAAGCCGCTGCCAGATTCGCTCATACGGCCAATCCAGCCCCACCCAGCAACATGAACACGACTTGCGTCCCGCAATGCTATCGATGCCATCCATGAAGTTGAATAGGTTGATCCACCACGCGCCGGCCAATAGCAGCAAACCTCACAGTAGCCAACCATCCAAGCTTATGCCTGCCCACAGCGCCAAAGGCGGCAAGTCACCCAGCGCCGCCAGCAAACTAGCCACCACAACCAGCTGCACCGCAAACCGCCATTTGGCCGACAGGTGTCTCACGTCGTTGCGCAACCCCATCCAGGCGAGTAGCAGGCTCAAGGCCAGCACAGAC
>JBDTOX010000058.1:0-4461 GCA_039933015.1 Methylophilaceae bacterium | reverse complement strand
CTATTGGACGCTGTTTACACCCCTAATCTGGAAAGTATTGCACGCTGTTTTACAAGGAGAGCTTTTCTTTGGTTTGCCCGGCAAAGGCAGGATCGATCATCTTGACCGACAGGACAAAGCGCAATCGTGCCCAGACATCTTCGGCGGCCAGTTTCACATTGCGCTGCATTAGCCCGTGATGCTCTGCAAAAGTGCGAACACTGTTGAAAATAACATCCCGCAAACCAGCCTCATGTGTGCCGCCACCGAGCGTCGGGATCAGATTGACGTAGGACTCACCACCCCCACCTTCCGTGGCCCAGGCAATCGCCCATGAAACGCCTTCACCGTCAGTGAAAGACTCGGACCCTTTAAGGTGCTTTTCCCCGCTGAAATAAGGGGCGACAAGATCTTCGTCAGACGTCATCTGTTCAAAGTATTGATTGATACCACGCTCGAATGACCATTCCTTGGTGTCATAGCCAGTGGTCGTTTCGAAGTTGAAGATCACCTTCACGCCTGGTAGCAACATCGCCTTCGCGCGCAGCAGGTATTCCAGTTCATTACGCGAGATATTGGGGGAGTCGAAGTATTTCGGATTCGGCCACGCCTTGATGAAGGTGCCGGTGTCTTTTGCACGGCAGGAAGAAAGTACGTTCAAGGGTTCCACAACATCGCCGTCAGCGAAGGCAATGGCATGCACCTGTCCTGCTCTCCTCACCTGCACTTCCAGGCGGGAGGAGAGCGCGTTGGTTACGGATACACCTACACCATGCAGGCCACCAGTAAACTTATAGGAGCTGTCCTTATCGCCTTTGTTGAACTTGCCGCCGGAGTGGATGACGGTGAACACCACCTGCACGGTGGGCACTTTTTCCTCGGGGTGTAGGCCTACCGGGATGCCACGGCCATTGTCGCGCACAGACGCGGAACCGTCGCGGTGCATCGTAACCTCAATCTGGGAGGCATAACCAGTCATCGCTTCATCGACGGAATTATCGATTGCCTCGATGATAATGTGTGTCGGGTTTTCCGTCCGCGTATACATGCCTGGGCGCAACTGGATAGGTTCCAGCTTGCGTAGGACACGGATGGAACTCTCGTTATAGTCTTTAGCCATTTACACTGTGCCTCATTATTAATCACCGGAAGAAAACGTGTGTGGCCACCAAGTTACTGATTTATCCACAAGCATTCCCACAAATTCTGTGGATTTAACTATTACTCAATCCTTGCCTTTGCAAGGATAGTTCTGGTGGCTTGGCACATTTATTTTGGGGCTGAAGTAGATTAGCTTAGATGATAAGCTAATTGAATGAAGATAACTCATTGTAAGTTATTAAAAAAGCAGCAGTTAAGGTTGCTTGAATTCTTTGTATTTAGAAGTAACGGCTCGATCAGCGGCTGACAAGTGTCTAGTGGAGACGCGGAGATTCACTGCTCCAAAACATTCCAATAACAACGAAGATGATAATCAGCCATATTAGCCATTCCTTGGCGCGACAAACCTGCGCCAAATGAACGCGATGACGAAGCAGGCAATGACCAATAATGCCACCTGCAAAGCGATTGCCAGAAGCTTGACCATAACCATGAGCATTCCGAGATTAACAAACACAAACGACATAGCCAGAATAGCGATCCAGATCATTTGATTTCCCTCCTATGTTGCTTGGCAAGGATTACCAAGTACGTGAATCATACAAAGAGGCGAGGACAGGGCATGTCGTTTTTAAAAGATTTTTGCTTTCGAATTGCTGACATTCCAAAGCAAGGTACACGGAATGACAATGGTTAGCGCGCTAGAACAGCTCGGTACCAATCAGTAAGGATGGGGTTATCGACAGGTAGCGTCCTCGCATCCGACATTAATTGTTTATTGCTTTCCAACAGTGTCCTCTCACAGGATTCCAGAAGTAAACCGCTATCCGAAAATATCTGAGTTACATCATCGAGGATGTCAGCTTGAGTTGAGAACGTAGGCGCATTGTCACTCAATGTGATATGGGTCTCTGCGCGATCCAGAAATTCTGCTAAATGAACATTCCCCTTGCACATTTCATCGAGCAATTGCCGATAAGCATTTTCATCTATTGCCAGCAGCGCTCTCGTTGACGTGTTGTGGATTTCGGCGAGCTTACCTCCCAACTTGAATGAGACAAACCCTGCGAGTACGCCATAACCGAACGCAGGGGATAGTGAAAAGAATGCACCTATTACTCCAGAACGGGTTGCATTGATCGCGGCATCACTAAGCGTCTGACCCGCGAGACCATAGGCTAGGCCAAAGCCAATTAGCGCAGATGTCCCGGCGCTGGAAAAAAAGAACAGCGGATCAACATAAACTGAAACGGTCTGATAGGCAGAAATAATGCCAGCAAGAATATTCTCGACACCTGTAACAGTTACAAATACAGGGTTGAAATTAATAATGCCAAACGCACTGCTTGAATGAATGAGCCATTGCTGCACTACAGGAAATGCACATTCAAGACTTCCTTCAATAAATGTGTCAAAAAACACCATCTGATCCATCGGGAGCAAGCCATTCAAAGCCTGTATGATATCTGTGGCACCTTCAGCAATAGCAAGAAATCCTACGCCAGTGTCTGCCCAGTGCATTGTCAGATAACCCTTATGGATTCCAACATCATGACGCAGCCAATGCCCTAATTCACTTGATCCAGACAGGGCGGGAATAGGAATTCCAGCTTTGGTTGGGAGGTCAGTGAGCACGATATGAGCTGCATGGTTGAATGCCCGGATCGGGCCATGATCCATCAATGTTTGAGGTACATCGTGTAACAGATCATGCCCCCCTTTCCATCGATGACCACCCCCTTTGATGAAATCCGCATCAACGCATTCCTTGAACATCGGGAACTTGTTATCGACCAACTTCAGTACAATATCGGCAGGCAACTTCACATAGGCCGCCTGCCCTAGTGCGATGATTGCCGACCCAAGCAACAGTGAAGTTTGCGAAGGATCCATTTGCGCCTACCTCATCTATAGGAAGTTATTTTTACTTGGTACCAGCAGCATCGCTTGAAGCAGCTTGGGTAACAGTATTGGATAGCTCAGTTTCATACTGCTCCCAAATTGCGTCAACAGCGCGCGCGGTAGAGCTTTTAAGAACTCGCAAAAAACGCTCAGTATCGGTTTGATTGTTACTGGTTGAAGCAAAGTAACCAGCAATAGCTGCAAGTGACAGGCCCGCAACCCCCCATCCTATGGGGCCTGCAATCGTAGCTCCCTTAAAGAAGGTAACAGCACCCATCAAAGCTGGAGCTCCCCATCCGAGCGCAGATCCGATAGCACCAATTACAACACCAATGCCAGCTGCTCCTCCTGAAACTCCAACAGAGGCCTTAATAAGTTTTTGTTTTTCCTGCATGGATGGAGCCAGCACTGCCTCACTCAACAGGCAAGCAGCTTCTGCCTGCGGGGGAGTGACATTCAAAACATTCTTGAAAATACCACGGACTTTCGCTGTCAATATCTGCGCGTCAATGTAAGTCAGGTAGGCTTCCGTTTCTTTTTTGGATGCCATAATTTCTGCAAACCTGACATCTATCGTACTTGCCAAAGCGGATTGGAATTTGCTTCGATTGATTTGCGATGCCGTTTGTTCGACGGGTGCAGCAGTTTCAAAACTCTTGGCAAGTTCTACGACGGCAGCAGTGTCTTTTTCCTTGGCGGACTGTAATTTTTGCTTGCCGAGTTTTACTGTGGCCTCAATTTTGTCTGCGGCATATTGCTTTGATCTGGATAAAGCAATCTTAAAATCTTCAAAATCAATCTTTCCATCCCCATTCAAATCGCCAACTTTTTGGCCAGCATAAATTGATGTGCTATCTGCAATTACGCTTGCAATTGGCGCACCACAGCCGATACAAACAGCAGCCTTGTCAGAAATATCTTTGCCGCATTCACTACACTTGATCATTGCCATTTTCTTCTCTCCCTTTCATTAGGCTAGATTACCTGTACGTTCAACATACCCCTTCAACTCCCTGTCCAACTCATCCTGCAAACCTTCCGGGCTGATGATGCGGATGTGCGGAATCCAATAGCGGACGATGGGTAGAACTTGATTCAAGTGCCCAACCTTGGCGGACACGATGAGCCCCCCATCTTCCAGTTCCTTCTCAATTATCTGATTGGCAATCAGCTTGCGGCGCTTGAAATAGCTGGCTACTTCACGGGAAATTTTGAGCACGATTTCCTTCTTCTCCTCGCCTAGCCAAATACCATCTTCCTCGGCTAATGTTTTGTCGATGCTGGGGTCCGGCTCGAAGCGGGTCTCAAGCAGGCGCAGTGATTCAATTTTTGCGAAGGAGAAAGTTTTGAGCTTGTCGCCATCCTGCGCAGCGAGGTACCAGATGCCTTTGTGGTTCATCAGTTTGAAGGGCGCTATTAAAACATGGGTCTTAGGAAGCAAAGCACCAATTAAGGTGTGATAACTTCCTAATATGGTTA
>JBDTOX010000057.1:0-5497 GCA_039933015.1 Methylophilaceae bacterium | reverse complement strand
CCGACTGGTGAATCTGGCAGTAAATTAAGTAAATAATCTAGCTCGTCCAGACTGAATGCAGAGTTGGCTGCCCAATCAACACTTTCAATAAAATCAAGCGTCACTTTAGGCGTGGCAAAAATATTGGCAATACCGGATAAAGCCTCTAATGTGAGTAAATCTTTAACACAGAGCTTAAGCCCTTGTGCCAGCACGGCGTAGCGGGCTATCTTGGACAGGTTGCTTACAGTCAAATCATCATTCGCCAGCTTGGTTTTGAGCAGGCTAAAATCGTCCTCAGACAGTCCATAAGTCGCTAGCACTGTGCTTTTGTGGTCTGATATTTTTAATCCACCAGCGATTGGCAGACTGAATACTGGGTCAATTGGATTGATAATAGCGGGATTGAGAAACAACGTTTGATACAAAGATTGATAAGGCTGATGTGGGTTATCCAGCTTGGCGCGAGTTTCAGCATTAATATTCCCAAACAGAATAAGCACTTGTTCTACACTAAAGCCAAGCCGTTTTTGTAACTGCTCAAATTGTTTGAGGTGTATCAGGCAGTTGTCATCAAGTGCGCTATCGCCATCCAAGCCAGCGCGTATCAGTAAATCAACTTCCCACATTGCCCAGCCAGTATGCCGCCACAGGCGCAAAAAGCGGTGCATCTGGTCTAGTTTGTTAGCGGTCAAATTAGTTACTTGCTGTAACTCTGTGTCACAAGTGCCATCTGGCCGTTCTATCACCACATTGTTGGCATTGCCCAGCGGATTTATCCATTGCACACAAAGCAGGTCGAACAGCTCGCTATAGCTAAGTAGCGTACGCCGCATGAAATCAGCAACACTCAGCGCGGTTGGTAGTGCGCCGCTACTCACGCCCCAATAGGTTTTTTGTTTTGTTGCGGTGTTGTCTACGCTGGCAATGATCAGTGTTGTCTCAAAGCTAGACATATTCCAGTATTCACCAGCAATGCAGGTGTCAATTGGTGCAAATGGACCACCTTGTGGCTTGGCTTGAAACGCTTCCATCAGTTGCCAACGTGCAACGCCTAGGTGCTGCATAAAAACCCGTGATTGCTCCTGCCATAAGTCAAAACCGAGGTTAAGCGGAAAGTCTGCAATGCGTAGTTTATCGTAAGTGCTTTCTCGCACATGTTCTGGTACGGCACGTAATTCGGCAGCTTCGCGAGTGGTTTGAAAGCTGAATTGCGGCGCTGGCGTTGGTGCAGGCACAGCGTTTTCGAGTATCTCGCACACCAAGTCTATGTAGGGCATAGGCGTATCAGTGTTTTCGCAATTGAGCTTGATATTGCCGATATCAGGGCGGCGTTCAAACAGTATGTCCTGTACGGTTTTGCCGGGTGCTTCGGCAGGGTGTTTGCCTAAAAAGCGTAGCACATCTGCCAGATACGCCGCTGGCCCGTATACAGATTGGCAGTGCGAGCATGAGCAAAAATCTAGGGAGCCAAACAGTAGCTCTAAATCGGGAATAGCCACCAATTCTGGCGGTAGCTCAGCTTTGGAGTAATTATGGTCAACAATAGCTACAGGGTCGGCGCGGTGCATATCTGCTCGATATTCAGTGATACGCTGCAATACTTGCGCATACTGGAACTCGGCTTTGCCATACACAGTAGCTGCAACACGTTTATCAATCAGATTATTTTTTGTCATGGCGGAGATGAACTGATCTTTACCCATCCCCAGAATCTGGGATGAATTATGAATTTTATTATCCAGCAGCACCTGCCCAGCAAGCGCCGTGGGGGCGATACGGTGCACCCGTTGCATGACGCGCGCTTGGTCTAGTGTGTCTTCGTCAATCGGTATGTTATTTTTCTTAACGTAAATGTCGAGATTATCGCTACCCAAATTAAAGTCTGGGTTGTCATCCAGTAAATCCTGTATACCTTTCACCTTGGATAACGGGTTATTTGCACTGCGCGCCACAGTAGCTACCAGTGCTACCGCGGGGAACAGTTTTTCACTTTGGCTCATCAAGGTTGCAGCGTAGGTTTGTACCTTGTCCGCTGGCAAGGTATGGTCGGTGTTGGCTGGTACTCGCCCGCTATTGGCATTGATTAAGCCTACCCAGTCATCCTGCGTGAGCTTAGCTAAATCTCTTGCGGATTTAATAATGGTAGTATTTGGGTCAGCAATCTTTTGTTTTAACAAGATCAGCATAGGCTCAAAATTCTTGGTGATATGGCCTATCTCAACGGTTGTTCTGAGATCATTCAGCGCAGCAACGCCGCCAAAATCAGCAGGGTGTGTATTCAAATCAGCCCAAAAATCTGGCCCAAAGCTCTTATGTTTTAAAAAGGCAATGGCAATATCGGCGTAGTGCGCTTTGTCGATACTGGAAGTATCCAGCAACCCTTTCAGGCTGCCATTACCGACAAGAATCGGTTTTTCCAAAACATAAACTTGTTTGAGCTGCGCCAGTGCTGCGATAACAGCACCCTTCTGCAAACCAATGGATATTGGCATCAAATTCATGGTGACGGCATTATCAAATGCCAAGCCCAGTAAATTATCATCCATAAACACTAGGCCGTTTGTGGCTAAATCTATCAAATTGGTGATGAGCGCCCAATCTTCCGTGCTATCTATCAAGTCTCCTGGCAGGCTCGATGGCAAAGCCTGTGCGATGTAGGCATAGCACACTTCTGGACCAAGTGGCGGATGGCTCAACCGTGCTGACACAAGATGTGCCAGCACCAGTTGCATCACGTCTTCAACTGTTAGCCCAGCTGTTTGCGCTGCTTGGCTAATTTGCCGCTGCGCTGGTTTTTCCACAAGGTCTACCACCTTGGTGGGGCTAATTAACTTGGACACCGCTTCCATCAGGGTCTGAAACTCTGAAACACCGCGGTAAGGCTGGTTGCCTTGGGTAAAATTAGTCCAGGCAATTTGTGTAGGATTAGCCAGCAGCTTACTCATATTACCTATACTTGGTACTTTAATTTCCAGATTAAAAGACTGCTTAATCTGTTTGTTAGCCACATCGAGGGGTGGCGGGTAAGTAATATCGAAAAAGCCATTAGCTCCAGTTTTGCGCTCTGCCAGCATCGCGCCTTGACCAGCCACCAGTTTTTCCCAAATTTGCACATTGACACCTGCCATGCCCACCCATAGCTTATCTCGTACAGAGCCACGTACACGGTAGGGAAATTTACCAACCTCAACAGCAGGATTAGCGCGCTGTATCTCAAGGTTAAGACTTCTCAGTGTATCGTCCGCGGCATGCCCTGTTACCGCCAAACCACGTGATTTTTGATAGTTCACTACCGCATCGCGTGTGGTTTTGCCAAACACCTTGGCTTTAAACTCGGACTCATCAATTTTATAACCAAGAAAAGCCATGGTACTTTGCACATCCGTCACATGCGCACTCTTCATATTGAGGCGTGCGGCCCTTTTCAAGGGTTTGAGGGTAGCCGCATTCTGTGCCTTGAGCTGACGTACTGGCTGGCGAATACTGGCGGCTATGGAAGTCAGGCGTTCAAAAGTGGCTGCATCAAGCTGGCCTGTGACAGGTAATTTATACTTAGTTTGTACCGCCTTAATCGCTGCCTGCGTGCTAGGCCCAATCTGGCGACTTTTAAGTTCTGTAGCATCTACCCGCACATCTTTATTAAGCTTGGCAATATCAAGTGCACGTAACAGCGTACTTTGTAGTTGTGCAATTTGTGTTTTGGAGCTTAGCTTGGTCTTGAGTGCTTCTTCTTGCAATTGATTCAGCAACTGCTCTGAGATGCGTCCATCCTGCGCCAGTCCTGCTTTAGCCTGAAAAGCTTTAAGCGCCTGCTCAGTACTTGCACCAAACTTTCTGCTCTTGAGCTCTGCAGGGTCTACTTTTTGCCCGGTCTTTTCCAGCCAATCCTGCAAGCGCTGTGTACGCGATTTGCTATTGGCAACAAAATTATGCGCCAGGGTATCATTCAGCTTAGTCACGGTATCTGGTGTTAGATTGCCATCGGCTGGCAGCCCTGCACTGGCCTGAAAAGTCTTGACCGCCTCAAGCGTAGATGCGCCCATCTGTTTACGGGCAATATCACTGGGATGCACGTCAAGATTCAGTTTGGATAACACTGTCTGCAATTCACCTACAGGCTTACCAGTGGCTGGCATGGCGACGGTATCGAGTTTTAAAGCAGGTGGAAAAATAATCTTATTCATTGCAGTTCTCCTGGATTAGCTCAACACCCGCTGTGACAAGTCAATAAAACTTTAAAACATGGCTATAACATATTCAGCATTCAACTAAGCTTTACCAAGCTCAAAATTTACAGTTACCAGAATGACCCAATAAAGCCTGCGATAGTGCCAACTGCACCGCCAATAATTGCACCAGCGGCTGTACCAAGTACTGGCAAAATTGATCCTAACCCTGCACCAAGAACCGAGCCAGTTTTAAGTAGAAATTTCGTCCTCATTTGCATGGTCATTGGGGGTGGTTTCCCAATATTTTCGTGCATATTCGAGCGGTGTCATCCAGTTTAGGGATGAATGGGGTCGCCTCTCGTTATATTCCCGACGCCATGCTTCAATTTTTGATTTTGTATCATCCAGTGATAAAAACCAATGCGCGTTCAAACACTCCTGCCTTAAGCGGCCATTGAAGGACTCAATAAAAACATTATCTGTAGGCTTGCCAGGCCGAGAGAAGTCCATCGTGACCTTGTTCTCATAGGCCCATTTGTCCAGAGCCTTCGAGATGAACTCTACTCCATATCGGTCTTGATGACGTGCGAATATCCCCGATAGAAGCCCACCTGTTTCATCACATTCACCACATCCTCGCCGGTTAATCGCTGATCCACATGAATCGCCGAGCATTCACGACTGTATTGATCAAAGACTGTCAACGCACGCAACTTGCGCCCATCAAACAGATTGTCAGCCACAAAGTCCATGCTCCGTATATGATTGGGGTATGCAGCCGCTTGTTTAGGCTCGCGATGCTGACAGGATTTATTCCGCTTGGGGCGCTTCAGCCTTAACGACAGCCCCATCTCTCGATACAGGCGATATACTCGCTTGTGGTTATCTTGCCACCCTCCCGCCTAAGTAGAATATGCACGCGTCGATACCCATAATGCTGACGGCTATGGGTGATTTCCCTGATGCGCATCCTGAGTGCTGAACTGTCACGCGCTTGGGGCTGATAATGCCAACTGCTACGCGCAAGGCCGATCAATGGGCATAACTTGCGCTGACTTGCCCGAAACCGCTGCATAAGATCGGCAATCAGATTGCGCTTGCGATCGGGGCTTAAAGCTTTTTTGACAAGACATCCTGCAGCATTGCTGTATCAAGTGATAAGTCAGCCATCAGGCGTTTCAACTTACTGTTTTCTTCTTCGAGTTGCCGTAGCCGTTTTAGCTCTAATGGTCCAAGCCCACCGTATTTCTTCTTCCAGTTGTAAAAGGTGGCATCGCTGACTCCCGTCTTGCGACAAACTTCCTCAACCGACACTCCCAACTCATTTTGCTTCAGCGCAAAGGCTA
>JBDTOX010000056.1:0-5132 GCA_039933015.1 Methylophilaceae bacterium | reverse complement strand
GGAGATAGGACGATGCTGATCACCAATATTGGTGCTGTTTGCACATTATTTTTTTATAGGCAGCTTTAAAGATGCTTGTATAATGATCGTTTTCAGAAATAACAATAATCGGTGCTGTGCCAAGCCTACTTTTTTAATTTCGATATTAAAAGTTGGCGCATAGCTTGAATACTAACCATCAAGTTGTACGTCATTTACGCCATTTGCACCATGAAGCGAAATGCAGGACTTGAATTACCGGCTGAACGATTGCAATGCATTTCAACCTGAAGACAGTACTTAAAAGAACTAGCGTTGTTGTATTTCTTCCTATTATCGTCGCATGCGTGAACATGGAGTCTGGTATGCGACTCGATACCAGGCAGGTGCCGAGCACCACGGCCAAGCCGCAGCCCACACCGGTTATCAAACTGATCACGCCGGCGTTGTTGCAATCCGAAAAGGTGGCGAAAGCCCAGCAGTCCAACCAGAACGTCAGAGAACTATTCGGCGATCCGAAGCCCTACGTTATCGGCAACGGCGATCTGCTGTCGATCTTGGTCTGGGATCATCCCGAGCTGAACATCGCCGCTGCCGGAGCGCAGGCTTTGTCGAGTTCAGGGGCTCAGACACCGGCCGCCTACGTGGTGGATCAGGATGGGATAGTGCAGTTTCCGTATATCGGCGCCATCAAGCTCGCCGGTCTGACCGAGTTGCAGGCGCGCAATCTGCTGGCCGACAAGCTGGTCAAGTCGATCAAGCGGCCTGACATCACACTGCGGGTACTGTTATTCCGCAGCAAGAAGATTTATATCGATGGCGAAGTCAAGACGCCTGGCAATCAGCCGATCGACGACGTGCCGATGACGCTGCTCGAAGGGGTGACTCGCGCCGGCGGCTTCCTGCCAACTTCCGATAAAAGCCATATCGTGGTCACCCGCGGCGGTGTATTTTACCCGATCAACCTGCCGTTGTTAGTCAGGCAGGGCGTCGATCCGTCACGCGTCATGCTTGCAAACGGTGACGTGGTTCGGGTGAGTGGCCGCGATGAAAACAAGGTCTATGTGCTGGGCGAAGTCAGCACACCAAAGGCATTGCCGATGAATAACGGCAGGATGACGCTGACCGAAGCGCTGGGCGAGGCGGGTGGCTTGAATCAACTCAGCAGCGCAGCAAAGCAGGTCTATGTGATCCGCAATGCCAACGAAGCCGAGCCAGTGGTGTACAACCTCGATGCGGCTTCGCCGGTTGCACTGGCTCTTGCAGAAAACTTCGAGCTCAATCCACGGGATGTGGTTTTTGTCGACGCCTCTGGCCTGGCACGGTACAACCGCGTTATCAGCTTGATCATTCCAAGCGCCGCGGTCGCAGTATCGTCTTACAGTCAGGTCAAGTAATGCAGAGCATTCTCGTACTTTGTATTGGTAACATCTGTCGTAGTCCGATGGCTGAAGGATTGCTCAAGTACGCGCTGCCTGGCAAGACGGTTAGTTCCGCCGGGCTCAGTGCGCTCATCGGCAAGGCGGCCGATCCGCTTGCCGTGCAGCTGATGGCGGAGCAGGGCATCGATATCAGTGCGCATCGCGCGCAAAACATATCGACCCGCCTGGTCAACGAAGCCGAGCTGATCCTGGTGATGGATCTGGAACAGAAAAAACATGTGGAGACGCAGTATGCCTCCTCGCGCGGCAAGGTATTCCGGCTCGGTGAATTCAATAAAATGGATATCGCCGACCCCTACCGCGAAGGCATCGAAAGTTTTCGGGCAGCGTATCGCTTGATCGACGACGGCGTGAAGGTATTTGTCGAACAGATTACGCAAATGAGCTGATGCGCTGGGTCCGGGGTGCGGATTTATAGGTATATCCGCTGCATCGCTGCAGCATTTAAACATTATCAGGGCTTACGCAAGGTCAATAAAATTGTAGGGTACGCATGGCGCACCCTACAGGTAACGATTGCGTAAGTCCTGATTATTAAAACATAATTTATTTGGTCATTCCCATGAATCAATCCGTTCTACAGCTGGCGCAATCCTTTGAGCAAGAAGACGATGAGATAGATCTGGCTTCGCTTCTCGATGTTCTGATCGATACCCGGTGGCTGATTGCCGCCATTGCCTTGGTCGTTTCGCTGATCGGCGCTGCGTACGCATTCATGGCAACGCCGATCTACCAGGCCAATATCCTGGTGCAGGTTGAAGACAGCGCCTCGTCGTCAAAAAACATTCTCGGCGACATGTCCAGCATGTTTGATTTGAAATCCGCTGCCACCGCCGAGATGGAAATCCTGCGCTCACGTTTTGTGGTCACGCGCGCGGTCAACAATGCCCGGCTGTACATCAGCGTGGAACCAAAATATTTCCCCCTGGTGGGGCGCGGCATCTCGCGGCGCAACAAGCAACTGTCGGAGCCCGGACTGTTCGGTGCCGGCGGCTATGTGTGGGGTGCAGAACAGGCCGATGTCAAGCTGTTCAATGTTCCGGAAGCCCTGGAGAACCAGCGTTTTGTACTGACAGCGGAAGGCAAGGGTGGTTTTCGACTGACGCAAGATGACGCCGGCATCGACATTGTCGGCCGTGTAGGGGAGGTCATCAAGAAGCAGGTCGAGGGCGGCGTGATCGAACTGCGGGTTGACCGCCTGATGGCCAGGTCTGGTGCGCAGTTTGTGCTGAGCCGTGCGCCTATAGTAAAGACGGTAGAAAACTTGCAGGGTGCGCTATCTATTGCGGAAAAAGGCAAGCAATCCGGCGTGATCGAAGTGACCCTTGAGGGCCAGGACCCGGTCAAAACGGCGGGAACCCTGAACGAAATCGGGCGCGAATACATACAGCAAAATGTCGATCGCAAGTCCGAAGAGGCGGAAAAGTCGCTGGTTTTCCTGGAAAAGCAACTCCCGCAACTAAAGAAGAATCTTGAAAGCGCAGAAGTCAAATTCAACACGCTGCGCAATAACCGCGCCACCGTCGATCTGGACGAAGAAGCCAAGTCGATCCTGCAGCAGTCAGTGCTGGCGCAAACCAGGGTGATCGAGCTGAAGCAAAAGCGGGATGAATTGCTGACCCGCTTCCAGAGCGAAAATCCGCTGGTCGAAGCCGTCAATCAGCAAATGCGTACGCTGAATGGGGAGCTGGAATCAATCAATGGCAAAATCCGCAAGCTGCCGTCAACCCAGCAAGATGTGTTCCGCCTGACCCGCGATGTAAAGGTCAACACCGACCTGTACACCTCGCTGCTCAACAGTGCGCAGCAACTGCGATTGGTCAAAGCCAGCAAGGTTGGCAATGCACGCCTGCTGGACTCCGCAGTACAGCCATTGCAGCCGGAGCGGCCCAAGCAACCGATGATCGTCGCCCTGTCCGTGCTGATCGGCCTGTTGCTGGGCGTAGCTGGCGCGTTCATCCGTAAGAGCCTGTTCGGCGGTATCGACGATCCGCATGCCATCGAGAAAAGGCTGGGCCTGACCGTGAGCGTAACGGTGCCGCACAGTGCGATGCAAGAGCAGTTATCCAAGCAGATTGACGCCAAGTCCAAGAAGGTATCGGTGCTGGCACACGACGATCCGCAAGACAGTGCGATCGAAAGCCTGCGCAGTTTCCGCACGTCGCTGCAGTTCTCGATGCTGAACGCCAAAAACAATATCGTGATGATCACCGGCCCGACTCCTGGCATCGGCAAGTCGTTCGTATCAGTGAACCTGGCGGCCGTGCTGGCTAGCACCGGAAAGAAAGTGCTGCTGATCGACGGCGATCTGCGTAAGGGATATTTGCATCGCTACTTCGGCCTCGAACGGAAAGATGGATTGTCCGGCGTGATTTCTGCGCAACTATCGGTGGAGCAGGCGATCCACCGGAATGTCATGGAAAACGTTGATTTTATAACGACCGGCGACCTGCCGCCGCGGCCAGCGGAATTGCTTACACACGAAAATTTCAGTGCCTGCCTGCACGCGGTTTCCGCCCGCTATGACATTGTGGTGATCGACACGGCGCCAGTCCTGGCGGTGTCTGATGCCTTGGTGGTGGCACCGCATGTTGGAGCGATTTTCAACGTCGTGCGCAGTGGCATCAGCACGATGGGAGAAATCGAAGAAGCAGAGAAGCGCTTCAAGCAGGGTGGCAATATCGCTGCCGGCATCATTTTCAATGATTTGAAGCCACGCGCCGGCGGCTATGGCTACGGTTCAAAGTACGGGAAGTATCGGTACGCACAGTACAAGTATTGAGTGGATGTAGCTGTTTAGCCCTCAGTGAAGACTTGAATAAATGATACAAAAGTCCGTTTGTTATGGCTAAGCCCGTAAAGGGCTTCTCCACTCCACTAAGCGCTGAAGCGCCCAGTGGAAGTACGAAAGGCAAGGGGATTCTCGCGGAATTGGGTTGATGCCATGGGAAGAATAATTTTTCATGATGCGCCACAGGATCGGCTTGCCGCCGATTTCCGCAATTGGTTTTGGTTTGAGCGTCGTCTCTTAAGTTGGCAAGTACAGCGCACAGCAGAGGAATTGTCCCGCTGCCGTAAAAGTAATCAGTTTTCTGACTTGAAAAGCCGGTTAATAAGGAAGTGTAATGGTGCAGGTGTTTCAGTTGCTGGATATCGAACTAGTGGCAGCGATAATCAGCTTCGCGCTGTGCGCGCTGATCGTCCGTCCACAGAGATGGCATGGAAAACATACGCACGATTACGATCTGGATGGCGTTCAGAAGCTTCATGCGAGCGCCGGGTTGCAATGACCGCACCGATGTCCTTGCCCGGCGCAAGCTGGTACCTCCTGCAAACCAAACCACGGCAAGAATTTCGTGCGCTGGAGCAGTTGGAAAATCAGCAGTACACCTGTTTTGTGCCGACCTTGAACGTTGAAAAGATACGGCGCGGCAAGTTGGAAATAGTGATCGAGCCGCTGTTCTCGCGCTACCTGTTCATACAGCTCGATACGGTGGCGAGCAATTGGGTGCCGCTACGCAGTACGCGCGGGGTCAGCAAGCTGGTCGAATTTGGCGGCCGCTTCGCTACACTCTCCGACACCGTCATTGACGCTTTGCGACAGGCGCCGCAGCGCGATCATGCGCCCTTATTCGAGGCCGGAGAAAAGGTCACCATCCAGTCGGGACCGTTTGCCGGGCTCGAAGGTATTTACCAGATGTCGGACGGCAA
>JBDTOX010000055.1:0-9234 GCA_039933015.1 Methylophilaceae bacterium | reverse complement strand
GCAGAAACCGCGTTAACGCGTATGCCTTTGGGGCCCAAGCTTTGTGACATATAACGCACATTGGCTTCCAGGCTGGCTTTTGCCAGGCCCATGACGTTATAGTTAGGCAGGGTGCGTTCAGCGCCCAGATAGCTGATAGTGAGCAAACTGGCCTTGCGGCCTAGCATCATCGGCAATGCTGCTTTAGCCAGAGCGGCGAAACTGTAGGAGCTGACATCATGCGCGATACGGAAGTATTCACGTGTAACGCAATCAAGATAATCGCCGTCCAGCGCTACTTTAGGTACAAAGGCTACGGAATGCACAATGATGTCAAAACCATCCTCCCAGTGTTTGGCCAGGGCAGGGAATAGCGCGTCGATTTGCGCGTCATCCGAGACATCACAAGGCAACACAATGGAGGATTCAAAATCGGCGGCTAGTTTACTAACGCGATCCTGAAATTTATCTATCTGATAAGTAAATGCTAGTTCAGCGCCTTCACGCTTCATTGCTTGCGCGATACCGTAAGCAATCGAACGGTTACTGAGTAGACCAACTATTAGTGCACGTTTCCCGGCAAGAAATCCCATGTGTAGCTATTCCTAAAGTAAGCGATGTTTATTTATTTGATGCGTTTCCGGATGATCTGGGGTCCAGGGCATCCCTAAGCCCTTCCCCCAACAAATTATACCCTAACACTGTGATGAGAATTGCAAGCCCGGGGAAGAGCGACAACCACCAGGCGAATTGGATATATTCTTTACCGTCCGTCAGGATGTTGCCCCACGAGGCCTGTGGCGCTTGCACACCAAGGCCGAGAAAGCTTAAGCCGGACTCAATCAATACGGCACTGGCAATCCCCAGCACTGAGCTGACAATGATTGGTGTCAGGCTGTTCGGTAATAAATGCCTGAAAATTAATCGAGCATCTTTGGCGCCCAATGTTTGCGAAGCCATGACAAATTCGCGACCTCGCAGGCTAAGGAATTCAGCACGCACCAATCGCGTTACACCCATCCATGAAGTCAGGCCTATTACGATCATGATGTTCCAGATGGAAGGTGTGAGAAATGCGATAACAGCAAGAATCAGGAAAAAAGTCGGGATGGAAAGCATGACGTCCACCAGGCGCATGATGACAACATCCACCCAGCCGCGGTAATATCCAGATATAGCACCGAGAACGACACCAATGAGCGTGGCGATACCGACTGCAACTATACCTACCAGCAGTGAAATCCGCGCGCCGAGCAGCATGCGGGAAAACACGTCACGGCCCAAGCCATCCGTTCCCATCAGATGCATAGAGGAAGGCGATACCAGGATTGCTTTAACATCGATAGCATCAGGATCATAAGGGGCGAGGTAAGGCGCAAACAGTGCTAAAAGTAGAATGATACTAATGATGACGAAGCCCGCGAATGCCAGCGGATTGGAGAAGGTTTTGATGACCAGGCTATGCTTCATTGTATAACGCCCCGACGTACGCGCGGGTCTGCCCAGGCGTAGGCGACATCGGCCAATAGGTTGCCGACCAGGGTAAGTGCAGAGCCTATGGTCAGTATGCCCATGACGACCGGGAAGTCGCGCATGAGCACGGCATCATAAAAAAGCTTGCCCATGCCCGGGATGGCAAAGATCGACTCTGCAATCACGGAGCCGCCAATTAAGCCTGGAATTGACAAGCCCAGGATGGTAATTAGGGGCAGTAGGGCATTGCGCAAGGCATGGCGATAGATAACAGTATTTTCCGACAAGCCTTTAGCGCGAGCAGTAGTAATGTAGTCCTGATGCAGAACATCCAGCATGCCGTTACGTACAAACAATGAAATACCCGCAAGTCCGGTCAGACCGGAAATGAGTACAGGTAAAGCCAAATGCTTCAATGAATCGAAGATTTGGCCTAGCCAGCCCATTTTTTCGGATCCCAGGCTGTGTAAACCAGAAATTGGTAGCCAGTCATGTACAACGCCAGTCCAATACATCAGCATCAGCGCTAGCCAGAAACCGGGGATAGCAAAACCAATAAAAACAAACAGTGTAATGGCGCGGTCAGGCGGTCTATTTTGATTGACGGCCGAGATCACTCCTAAAGGCAGAGCAATGGCAATAATCAATATCAGGCTCAGTACATTAATCAGCAGGGTAATAGGTAGTGCCTGCTGAATCATGCCTTTGGCTATGTTGCCTTGCTCATCTTTCTTTTGCCAGAATACCGGTCGCTGATGGCTGGCAAATGAGCGGCCAAAATCAAGCGTTACCATGCGCTTTAACCATAGGCCATACTGGACGATGACAGGCTTATCCAGATTATAAATTTCGCGCAGTTTTTGCCGTGACTCTTCGCTGGCTTTGGGATTGAAGCTGGCTTCAGTCGTCGTGATGTCGCCTGGGGCCAGATGCATGATCAAAAATGAAACCAGGCTGATACCTATTAATAAAGGCACCATCCAGAACAAGCGTTTGAGCAGGTATTTAATCATGCGGTTTTCAATGATCTAAACTGGCAATTTCATATCATTGCGCACTTATCTCATTGCGGCGCAATGGTTGCGGGATATACCATTCATATGAGTTGTATCCAATACCTGCTGGTGGCGCCGGGTTGTCTATACCTTTTACGCGTTTATGAATCGCTGGCAGGCCATAACCGGCGTAGAGGTAAACAATGGGACTATCTTCCAGCAGGATTTGCGCAAACTCGTGATAGAGTTTCATGCGTTTGTCCGGATTGAGCTCAAGACGGCCCTGTTCCAGCAATTTATCTACGCGCGGGTTGCTGTAGCCTATAAAGTTAAATTGCCCGGGTGCCTGTTGTGATGAATGCCAGATACTGAACTGATCAGGGTCCAGCGACAGGCTCCAGCCCAGGACAACGACATCGAATTCTCCCGTTTTAATAAAGCGACCGACAAAGCTGGCCCATTCCAGTACGCGTATTTTGACATCAATGCCTATTTCTTTAAGACGGCGCTGAATCAACACGGCACTCATCTCACGTTGCTTGTTCTGATTGGTAAGAATTTCAAATGCCAGCGGCTTACCATTGCGGTCCAGAATGCCGTCTCCATCGTGATCTTCAAAACCGGCCTCGCGAAGCAGCGCCATGGCTTTTGCAGGATCGTAGCGGTAGGGGTGCAGGTCAGGGTTGCTCCAGCGTGTACCTGGCTTGTAGGGTGATGCTACGGGCTCGCCTAAGCCTAACAGCACGCCGTCTATGAGTTCCTGCTTATTGATTGCATAGTTGATAGCTAGCCTTACACGCACATCGTCAAAAGGTTTGTGTCTGAGGTTGAATCCCAGATAGGTGTAGTTATTGCCCAGCTCTTTGTAGAGCGCTATTTTTTTATTAAGATCAGGCCGCGCAGGGAAAATACGTGCGTACTGAATCGGGTTCAAATTCATAAAATCAATATTGTCGGCCAATAGCTCCAGAAACTGCGAGGCTGTGTCAGGGATAAAGCGCGAGACTAAACGGTCAATTCTGGCTTGGCCTTGAGTGGCATTGGGGTTGCGGACCAGGGAAATACGTTCGCCATTGCGCCATTCTTCCAGTTTGTAATAGTTGCTACCCACGGGATTGCGTGCAAAAGAAGTGGTGTTGATATCCTGGCCCCGTAAAATATGTTGAGGCAATATCTGCAACCCAGCCCATGAATCCAGAGCTGGTGCATAGGGTTGCGGATAGGTAACACGGAAAGTCAGCGCATCGGGTGCCCCTGCGCTATTGACCAGTTTGTAATCAGAGCCGTAGGGAGTACGCGTCTTGTCGTCAGTAACTAGATGCCAGGTAAATAACACATCTGCGCTTGTAAGTGGCGCGCCATCCGTCCATTTCAGATTGGGCTTGAGCTTAAAGGTGATGGTTTTTTGATCTTGCGAGACTGTCCACGATTGTGCCAGCTCACCTTGCAGCTCCAGGTTTTTATCGTACTTGAGTAAGCTGTTGAAAATGTTGGAAGCAATTGCCGATGCGGCGGATTCGCCTGCAATCATTGCAATCAGTCCGCTAGGCTCTCCCGCCATGGCATCGATGAGGGTGCCGCCTGATTCTGGGGGGTAAGACTTGTCAAAATCTGCAGAATTACCAGTGGGTGGTTTGCTGCAGCCCGCGAGAATCAACAGGCCAAGAATACATGCTACTAAATAACGCGACAACGGCTGGGATGGAAATGGCAAGGTAGCTGTGACATGAATACGCAAAAGACTTTTAAGCCTCGTCTGGTCTCATCACCGTTAGTTTGTAACCAGGAGTGATGCGTGAACCTGTGATTTTGTTCCAACGCTGCAGATCACCTCTGGCTACGTCAAATTTGCGTGCAATACTATCGAGCGTATCTCCACGTTTGACCACATAATGCGTAGTATTTTTTTTGCTGGCCAGGCGCTTGCCCGGCTTGGCGTCAGCAGCCATATTGGCTGTGCTGGGAGTTACTAAAAGTACCTGACCTGCTTTCAGGTAGCTGCTTTTAAGGTGATTGAACGCAATCAGTTGCTTTGTACTTAGGTCATAGCGCTTGGCTATGACAGCTAAATTTTCGTTACTTTTTACAATGTGCCTGCTATCAGGCTTGATTTTTGGCTCACTTGAAGTGCTGGGGCTGATTGCAGCATGCTCGTCCGTAGCGATTGCAATTTGATTAACATTGTTTTTATTACTGGGGACAAGTAGAGGCGTCGATGTAGCTAACTTACTGCTGGTGGGAAGATCATTAACATCTCGCAACTGCGCCAGGCCAATACCAAACTTGCGGGCGATACTTTCCATACGTTCACCGCGCTTGGTGTGATAGGTCTGCCAGCTTACCAAGGGCTTATCGTAGCTAGCCAGATTGGTCTTGAATGTTTCAGCAGCTCCCACAGGTAATAAAATTTCGTGGACACTGCCGGTCTCAGTAAGCACAGGTCGATTGTATTCAGGGTTCAATGAAGCAAACTCGTTTGGGGAGATTTCAGCTAATTGCGCCGCCAATTGGGCGTCAATTTGTTGTGGCGCCCTTACTCTGGTGAAATAAGGGCGATTTGGGATGGATTGAATACTTAACCCATATTGCTCGGGATGCGTCATGATATTTTTTACGGCCTGTAGCTTAGGCACGTAGTTTTTTGTCTCTGCTGGTAAAGACAAGTTTTCATAATCCGTGGGGAGTCCCTGCTGAAGATTGCGCTCAATTGCTCGCCTTACCGTACCTTCTCCCGCGTTGTAGGCTGCCAGCGCCAGATCCCACGTGCCAAACATGACATGCAGCTTTTGCAGGTAAGTAAGCGCGGCATTGGTTGCTGCAGTGACATCACGGCGGTTATCTACCCACCAGGTTTGTTTAAGACCGAAGTCCTTGCCGGTGGAAGGAATAAACTGCCAGATGCCGGAAGCGCGACTACGTGAATAGGCTTGCGGATTAAACGCACTTTCCACCATAGGCAGCAAGGCGATCTCCATTGGCATTCCGCGTTTTTCGACTTCTTCCACAATGTGATAAAGATATTTCTGACTACGTGCCACCATACGCTTGACGTAATCGGGGCGGGAGGCGTACCAGGATTCGTGGTTAGAGGTATATTCAGATTGCACTTCGGGCATGGCATAGCCATCTTTAATACGCTGCCATAAGTCGTCTGAAACAGTCGCGGTATTATTAGTACTTGTATTGCCTTTGTCAGACAAGCCGGTCTCAGGCAAATAACTAAGTGCAGGATTCGCCAGCAAACTGGGATTGACGCTCAGGCTCGTACTCAGTCCCTTGTTGGCAGCGTAGTCACCAAGTATGATAATTTCATCGCCCGCCAGATTGGTCTCTGCGTAAGCGTTAAAGAGGGGAATAAGGGTCAGGGAAATCAGAAAAACCGATTTTGGCAGGGACCTTGCAGTCATGAAAAGCTTCTCTGAATATCTGAAGTGCTAGGATAGTAGCGATGAGTTGTTGTAGCGTCAAGTCTACGGATCAATTAAAGGCGCAGCTTTAGAATTCATTATTATATTAATGATTAGTAATGATTTCTCATTTCTCTAATGGCAGCGAAAACCTCTATCGGATTAGCGCTTTTTACCCCGGATGCGAGCTGGATTGCTTTTGTCTCACAGCGCAGAAAAGGATTGGTTTCCAGTTCCAGGCCTATGCTGGAAGGCAAGGTGGGTTTACCCGCCAGCCTTGTGGCGGCAGCCTTGGCCTGGCGCGTGGATAGTGCTGGATTGCCAGAGTCCAGGGTGCGCGCAAAGCTAAGATTGTGTTCCGTGTATTCATGTGTGCAGTAAACGGCGGTGTTTTCAGGGAGTTTTGCCAGACGCTGCAAGGAGTTGTACATCTGCTCAGGCGTGCCTTCAAACAGTCTGCCACAGCCAGCACCAAACAGGGTGTCGCCACAAAACAGATAATTTGCGCCATAATAAGCCACGTGGCCAAGTGTGTGGCCAGGCACTTCCATCACGGTTAAATCCAGATTCAATGTTTCAAGATGAACAATGCTGTTTTCTTCAACCGCTTGATGGGGAAAGCTATATTGTTCACGTTTAGGCGCATAAACTTTTGCCGGCCAGCGTTGCAGCAAAACAGCTACGCCGCCGATATGGTCCGAATGATGATGGGTAATCAGAATGGCATCCAGTTTTAGCGATAGATGTTCTAGTGCTGATATAACAGGGGCGGCATCGCCGGGGTCCACGACAACAGCATGATTGCCGCTGCGTAAAAGCCAGATGTAATTATCATGAAACGCCGGGATGGGAAGAATTTCCAACATAACTGGATAATTTGTTTTTAGGCCGCAAATGTCAATAGAAGATCAACAGAAGTGGCTGGCAACCCCGCTTGGTACTTACCTGCAGGCGCAGGAGCAATTGCTGTTTGATGACGCTGTCAGCGATGTGTTCGGCTTCAATGCCTTGCAGTTCGGTATGCTGGAAATGGATCTGCTGCGTAATTCACGCATCCCCTTTTCATTTAAGGCAGACCTCAAGCAAGGGGCTGTGTGCTGTGATTCCAGCCAACTGCCATTGTTGACTAATAGCATCGATTTACTGCTACTGCCGCATGCTTTGGAATTTAGCGCAAGCCCACATCAAACCCTGCGTGAAGCTGAGCGTGTGCTGATGCCAGAAGGTCATATTATGATTACGGGCTTTAATCCCATTAGTGCATGGGGTTTGAAGCGCCTGGGGGCAAGGCGCGATGGCTATCCGTGGAATGGTCATTTTCTGACATTATTACGCATCAAGGACTGGCTTGAATTGCTCGGTTTTGAAATGGTTGCGGCCCGCATGGCATGCTATCCGCCACCTTTTAGCAATCCAGCCTGGCTAAACCGATTTCAGTTTATGGAGAAGCCCGGGGATCGCTGGTGGCCGATGATGGGTGGGATATACTTCGTCATTGCAAAAAAACGTGTGTTAGGCATGCGATTGATACGCCCTAACTGGAATAAATCTAAACTTAAACCTGGCTTGGTGCCTGCGCCTTCCCAAAAAATTGATTAACAGAAAAAACAGCATGAACGATAAAAATGAGTATATAGAGATATATGCCGATGGTGCCTGTAAAGGCAACCCAGGCCCTGGCGGCTGGGGTGCGTGGTTGGCATTTGATGGGCACGAAAAGGAATTATGCGGTGGTGAATTGCTCACCACCAATAACCGAATGGAACTGACAGCAGTTATCAGAGCCCTGGAAGCGCTTAAGCGCCCTAGCAAAGTCAAAATCTATACAGACTCTGTTTATGTCCAGAAGGGCATTACAGAATGGATACACGGCTGGAAAACGCGTGGCTGGCGCACTAGTGATAAAAAACCAGTCAAGAATGAGGAGCTATGGCGCGAGCTAGATGGTTTGTCCCAGCAACATGAAATTGTATGGATTTGGGTCAAGGGCCATGCCGGAGATGTCGGTAATGAACGTGCGGATGCCCTGGCCAATCAAGGCGTAGCGCTAATTCTGAACTAGCCGCTGTTTAATCGTACAGTGTACTTAACTAAAAACTATGGTCAGTCATGAGCCAACGACAAGTCTTTCTCGATACCGAAACTACCGGGTTGTACCCTGCGCAAGGCCACCGCATTATTGAAATTGCGGCGGTTGAGGTCATCAACCGCCGTATTACGCGTAACCATTTCCATGTTTATCTCAACCCCGAGCGCGAGATAGATCCGGCAGCGCAAGAGGTGCATGGCATTACGCTCGAGTTTTTGCAGGACAAGCCGCATTTCCCAGACATCGTGGATGAGTTTTTTGACTTTGTCGGCGGTGCGGAGTTGGTTATCCACAACGCACCGTTTGATGTGGGTTTTCTGAATGCAGAATTGGGACGAATAGACCGTGCCAATATTGGGGACGTCAGTGCCAATATTGTTGATACATTAAAGATCGCCAAGGAAATGCGTCCAGGTCAACGTAATAACCTGGATGCGCTATGCCGCCATTTCGGCATCGATAATTCCAAGCGCACTTTACACGGTGCTTTGTTGGATGCGGAGTTGCTGGCGGACGTCTATCTGGCCATGACACGCGGTCAGGAAAGCCTGATGATCGATATGCTGGAAACTTCCGGCGTATCGGATGACGTAGCCGTTATTGCCCGCAGCAAGCCATTGACCGTAATAGAGGCTACAAGCGATGAGCTTGCCGCACATCAGCAATACCTCGAGAGCCTTGCCAAGGGCGGTGCTTGTTTGTGGGATAAAATTACCGAGGGCAAGACCGAATAAGCACGGGATTGGATTAAAGTGATGCATAAATGTACTGAAAAAATACTGGTAACAGGCGGCGCCGGTTTCATAGGCGCCAATTTTGTACTGGACTGGATCAAAGCGGGCCTGGGCCCTGTAGTCAATCTGGACAAACTTACCTATGCTGGTAATCTCGAGAATCTGGATGAGATCAGAAATAATCCCCAGCATATCTTTGTGCACGGCGATATTGGCAACCGGGCGTTAGTCGCCAAGCTGCTGGCCGAGCATCAGCCGCGAGCCGTGCTCAATTTCGCTGCAGAAAGCCATGTAGACCGCTCCATTCATGGGCCTGAGGACTTCATTCAAACCAACGTGGTTGGCACTTTCCACTTGCTGGAAGAGGTACGCAGCTACTGGAATAGCCTGCCTGAGCCAAAGCAAGGCGTGTTTCGCATGCTGCATGTGTCTACCGACGAAGTCTATGGTTCATTAGGCCCGGCTGACCCTGCCTTTACAGAAGCCACTCCTTACGCACCGAACAGTCCATATTCAGCTTCCAAGGCCGCTTCTGATCATCTGGTGCGGGCTTATCA
>JBDTOX010000054.1:0-9009 GCA_039933015.1 Methylophilaceae bacterium | reverse complement strand
ATGATGATATGGACTATGTCATCAGAAATATGGGTCCAAATTGGCCATATATGCCATTGATACATGTAGAAAAAGGTGAGATGTATCTGCTGGACAAAAATTATGGCAGAGCGGCCACGGAGGCAATAGATGCTATCAACCAGGCGCCAACCTTTGCCAGAGGCCATGTCTTGCTCGTCAACGCTTACAGCGCAATGGGGCAAAAAAATATGGCGCTTGAAGCGGCGACAGAGGGGCTGAAATACAGCCCTGCATCAGGCTCGCTAAAAAAGTTATATGATGAAATGGGCGGCGTGAAGCCCTATCCGCAACCTTATGCAAAGCCGAAAGAGCCAGATCCAGAGGCTGCTTCGCAGCAAACTACACAACCGAAAAACGATGACACACAATCGTCTAATGAGGCTGCAACTTCGCCTGAACCATCACAGCAGCCTGGCGAAGCTGCTCCAGACCCTGCGTCAACGGAGGCGACCGTACCCGAGGCTCCCTCCGGCCAGAAAAAGTATTGCCGTTTTTGCCCATGACGCAGTCTCTTGAATATTGCGCTGGCAGGCAGCCTGATTTAAACATCGTCGGCAGATATAGCGCACGGCATCACCAGGCAGGAGCGTCCGATCCAACACGGATGGGAGGCAATCCGACAAACGCTACTGGAGCCAGACTCCGTGGCATCTAGCAGGAGATGAAATCATGTGGTTGTTAAAGTCATCCCGAGAATTACGTGTATTTCTGTCATGGTCATTTTTTGTTATGTTTCTGGCGTGCTCGGGCGGTGTGCCCGCCTTGGCTGCGAACACTTCACCAGTACCCAGCGTGCCGCCATCACCAGTACCCAGCGTGCCGCCATCGGACACCGCTTGCACGAGGCAAATGTTGAATTGGAGTCAGAATGGGCAGTTCTGCGGCACAATATCCAACTCCGTTCCTTCGGGAGAAACGGTATCAGTGACCGATTCAAGCGGCACAACGGGCTCTGCAAGTTTTACGTGTACTAACGGCAGCTGGGGAATGCCGGTCAACCCTGTTTGTGCAGCGGCACCTATTCTTACTGGCGCTACAGTCACGGACATAAAAATTGTGAATACAGGCACCGCCAGTCAAAGCGGTGTACCTGTCACCTTCGGGCAAGTATTCGCTCCAGGTGATGTGCCGGCAGGCAGTACGCTTACAGGAACATTGAGTGATGGCACGCCCATCGCTCTTCAAGTCGATGCAAAAGCTACCCATGCTGACGGCTCGCTTCGTCATGCCATCATTTCTACCGTGATACCGGACTTGGCATCAGGTCAAACAGAAACAATTGCGTTAACAAAGGCAACAAGGGCATCAGCCCCCGCTAGTGTTAGCCCCGCAACTTTAACTGCGGCTGGTTTCAGCGCAAGCGTTAATATTATGCTGGGCGGGGTGGTTTATACCGCTTCTGCGGATTCGCTACTTAATGCGCTCAAGACAAGCACTTGCACTGCATGTAAATGGCTATCAGGCCCTATAGTGAATGAATGGCTGGTATCAGCCCCTTTAAAGACCGCAGCAGGTGTTGCACACCCACACCTTACCGCCCGTTTTGCTATTCGTTCATACACAGGACAGAGTAAAGCGAGAGTCGATGTCACTATTGAAAATAACTGGGCATATGTAACCAACCCACAGAATTTTACCTATGATGCCAATATCATTGTGGGCGGAAGCACGGTTTATTCTATCAGTGCACTCAAGCATTATCATCATGCTCGCTGGCGCAAGATTTTCTGGTATGGCACTGCACCTCAGGTCGATGTCAAACTTAACACGGCCTACCTGATAGCTACAAAAGCTGTGCCGAATTATGACCAGAGCATTAATATCAGCCCTGCTGCTTTAACAAAGTTAAATTCACTGTGGACAAGTGCCGGAAGTCAGGCGAATGCCGATGGAGCTAACAATAGAACTGGCCCAATGGGGCAAGGTGTCGTTGCGCCCTATATGCCTACAACTGGAGGGCGCGGCGACATCGGCCCGCTTCCTTATTGGGCAGCTATGTATTTACTCAGTGGAGACGCCAGAGCTAAAACTGTTACTCTAGGGACGGGTGATTTGGCGGGAAGTTGGCGTGTGCATTATAGGGACAAGGATACAGACCTTCCCATAAGTATCGTTACTTACCCCTATGCAAGCGCGATTAGCGGCGACCTAAGCCAAACCAAGGGCCCGGGCCCAGGAGGCATAGTCCGTGACTGGGCATTCCCGGCTCTGGTCAGTGGGTTTTCCTCCACTCCCATGACCCCTGATTCTTCCCACCAGCCTTCGCTGACTTATCTGCCTTATCTAATCACTGGAGATTATTACTACCTGGAAGAATTGCAGTTCTGGGCTAACTGGAACATGTTGCAAATAGGTCATGGCTCCCGTACTTATGCTGGGCGTCAGGGACTTATGCGCTGGAACCAAATACGCGGTCAGGCATGGTCCATGAGAACCTTGGGGCAGGTAGCCTATATCACGCCCGACAAGCACCCTATGAAATCGTATTGGATGGATAGAGTCCGCGATAACCTGGCTGATTATCATGAGCGATTTATTACAGGGAACCCGAATCAGCTGGGCATACTGGCGTATACAGCTTCCTACTTTTTCGCTTCAATTCAGTACACAACTCCAATGGGGGTTAATACCGGGTATCCACCTTGGCAGGATGATTTCTTCACATGGAGCATGGGCTATCTTACTGAGCTCGGTTTCACTAATGCTGCGCCCATCCTGGCATGGAAAGCGAAATTCCCTGTCGGCCGTATGACCGCTCCTGGGTATTGCTATGTTGATGCAGCAACTTACGCACTAGCGGTTCGCTCCAGTGCTACTTCACCCGTGTATACCACATTGGCTGAAGCCTGGTCGGGCAATTTTAATTCTCTGGTCGATACCAAACCTCAAAGTAGCACTTATAACCTGTACTACAAAAATCAGGCTTGCGGCAGTGCAGCACAAGCGCTCTGGCTCAAAAACAACGGCAAGAATATTATCGCAGGACAAATGACATCTGGTGGGCCGGAGTCATATGCAGCCAATATGCAACCCGCGTTGGCGGTAGCGGCAACATCGGGGATTGTTAATGCAGAGGCAGCATGGACTATCTTCAAGAATGCGACGAGGAAAATCAACTATACAACTGAACCGCAGTTCGCAGTCGTACCTAGAAATTAGTGTCGCAACATGTCGGGGCAGTCTTGATTTTTTGCGACGCTTTTTCATGTGGCTAACTTTTTGTGAATAAGAAAAAGCGAGTAGTGGCTGCGGGCTACAGACAGTGCTATGCGGAGAGCGATTGGACCTGCACATGCTGTGATATATTGTTCAAGTACTTGGTGTTGCGCCCACTATGTTATTTGGCAAACACCCATTGGCTACGCGCATTGGAAAATTCATCAACAATCGAATTGGACAATACGCTGAAGAGCCAGCCCGGAAAACCCGATGCACATGGCTGGTGTTGCCCATAATCGCCGATAGGACGGCCAACATAACAAGAAATAGGCTCCTGCTTTGAATCCAAATCACAATTTTTCGGCGATATGGACATGCCTGCTGCCATCGCCAGCGATGTCCTCATGCACACTATCCGATGCCACTAAAAGTAATCGCGCAGGGCTTATCCGCCTGGCGCAAGAAGCCAGTAAACCGTGACACAAATCCATTCCAACAAACACGGTAAACAAAGCGCCGTTCGTAGCGCCCTGGTTTTGCATGGTAGAGATCTTGGTGATCGGGTAGTGCGTGGCGCAAAATTTACCATACTGGGTATAGCTTTGCGCACACTGATTACTCTTGGTTCCGTATCTGTCCTCGCGCGCCTTCTGTCTCCGGCCGATTTTGGCTATATGACGATGGCAACCGTAGTCACAGATCTTGCCGCCCTGTTTGGTAATTTTGGATTCGCCTCGGTATTGATACAAAAACGCGTCATCACGCGTTTGCAAATGGACACCGTATTCTGGTCATCTGCAACACTCGGGCTTGGGCTTATGCTCGTTGTACTCATGCTTTCCTATTTTGCTACATGGTTTTTCAGTGAGCCGACTGCCGGCCAACTCATGCGCATCATGTGCATAGTCTTTGCTATCGATGGGCTTATTGTAGTGCATGGCGCACTCATATCCCGTCTCATGCATTTTCATGTCGATTTCTGGATACAGATAATCTCGATAGCGCTCCGTGCTACCGTGGCAATTATTTTTGCCTGGCAAGGTTTTGGTGTGTGGAGCCTTGTTATAGGTTCGCTAGCGGGAGCTGTACTCCGTTTACTGCTAAGTGTTGCAATTATTCCTTATTGGCCGCGCTTGAGATTTAATTTGTCATATCTGCGGTCCACCTGGAAAACAAATTCCAGTTATTTCGCCGGCGGGCTGCTTTTTTATGCCAACACCAATGTTGATCTGCTTCTTATTGGCCGTATGGTTGGAGCCACCGCGCTAGGCTACTACCAGAACTCGCGCTCGCTAACCGATGAAGTGCGTTATCGAATAGCGGTTCCACTGCAACGCGTGTTGTTTCCTGCCTTCGCCTCCTTGCAGGAGAATACCCGATGGCTTCAGGTCTCCGTACTGCGCAGTGGCCGCTTGCTGGCGGCTATTGTTTTTCCCGTGGGTATCGGCATTGCAGCAATTGCGAATGAACTGGTGCCGATCTTGTATGGTGAGAAATGGCTCGCGATGATTCCAGTACTGAAGCTTTTAGGCGTGAGTACTGCCCTAAAAGGCAGCACTGCTATCGCAACCCCCCTGTTTAACGCTGCCAACAGAGTCGGACTTTCGCTTCGTTACAACATTATAGGTTCGATTATTGTTGTGTTATCCGTAGTTGCAGCAAGCCCCTGGGGTATAGAGGCGGTAGCGGGTGCCATTACTCTGAGCGCGCTGTATTCATTGCTTAACTATCGGGTTGGACTCGGGCTTATCGGCTTAGGCTGGAGTTCTGTTTGGTCCATGCTGGCCCCCCCCATGCTTGCTTCCGCAAGCATGTGGGTTGTTATAGAAGTTGCAAGAGCTTTATTAACAGGCCATCTGGCGGGGGGGGTAGGTCTCGTCTCTTATATCGCGCTGGGGGCAATTGTGTATCCAGTCGCGCTTGTACTGATCTCCCCAATTATCCTTGGCGATTTTAAAGTGGTGCTCGCAAAAATTCGGCCAACTGCAAGCTAATCAAGATAAGGACGTAGACATACCTTGACCAACTCATTACCACTCCCTTGGGAAAGCTCGAAACATAGACACGATGTCTCAATTATTGTGCCCACATACAACCGGGCACATTATATCGAGGAGTGCCTGGATAGCCTGTTAAATCAAACTTATCCCGCGATAGAAATTATCGTGGTTGACGATGGCTCAGAGGATGATACTGCAGAACGGATACGCCGCTACGACAACAAAATTCGATATATAAAGAAGGACAATGGGGGCAAACCGAGCGCCGTCAATCTGGGGCTTAGCCTTGTACAGGGCAATCTGGTCTGGTTGTTTGACGATGATGACGTTGCATTACCTCATGCCATTGAGCAACGCGTTATGGCATTGAAGGATAGGCCCGATGCTGGTTTTGTCTATACACCGTACTATTGGGGCTCAGATGGACCAGACGGGCGGGTTGTGAGGGGGCGAATAAATAATGCGTCGCACTATGATGATGAGACATTATTTGCGGAGTTGATCAAAGGCTGTTTCTTTCATCTTGCTAGCGCGCTGGTACGCATTGAAGCGTATCAAATGTCAGGTGGGTTTGATATTGAGCTGCTTAGATCGCAGGATTACGACATTCAAATTCGTCTTGCCCGCACCTTCAGTGCCGCCTACTCACCTGAACCCAGCTTTATTTTTCGCCAACATTCTGGAGATCGTGGAGCTAAGGGTCATCGATCGCCTGTTCATGCAAGAAGTAAAGTCTTTCAAAAATATGACGGCAAGATTGGATTAAAGCTCAGATCGGCCTTGTCGTTAGGTGAATATCTTGTTCCGCGAACAAATAATGTGACCTCGATCGAACAGACACGACAAGCACTGCTGGCGCGGATGGTGGTGATGGCTAGCAAAGCCTGTATAGCGGAAATGTTTGAAGACCTGGAAGCGGCCTTGGATACGCTCCAACCAGGTCAGTGCCTCAATGGCAATGAAATCAACCTGATTACCTCATCGATATGCACCAACTATGCTTATGCGTCCAGCCAAGCCGACTGGCCATTTTTCAAGACTCGCATTGCAAAAATTTCAGAACATACGGCGAGCAAACAGGCCATACGAGCACTTGCTAAAGGTTTTTTTCGTTTGGCAAAATCCTATCCGGGGAGTGCGGCTGAAAGAGCACGCAAACTTATCATTGCCATCACTATGACGTTAGGCTTTGTATAGCTAGAGGAGAAACAAAGTGACGGTTGAAACCATTATTTTGTTATGTGCGGTAGCAATCGTTGGCAGTGTTTGTCTTGTACTTTACTTGATGTACCACAAGCTTTCTCTAGCTATCGACCGACTAGGGAAACAATCAGCAAGGCAAACCGATAACGTCATTACACAAATTGAAGCCTTGCTTGCGCTTTATGCTGAGGTACGGCCCACGCATGGTTTACCGCCAACTCGCGGCTGGGCGGCTTCCCCGGATTTTTTGCGTCTGCTCACCAAGTTTGTTTTGGAAAGCCGTCCGCAGTCCGTTGTTGAATGCAGTAGCGGCTTGAGCACGCTCGTTTTGGCGGCATGCCTGAAGATGCAGGGGCATGGTCATGTTTTTAGTCTGGAACATGATCCGGAATTCGCGGAAAAAACGCGAAACTTGATCCAGCTGCACGGCCTGGAAGCATGGGCAACAGTAATTGATGCCCCATTGAAAAAGTTGTCGCTCCCAAGTTGGGAGGGGCAGTGGTACGACATCGCAGGTCTGCCGCCAGATGTCACAATTGATATGCTGGTGATAGATGGCCCGCCACACACTACAGGGCACATGGCACGCTACCCTGCACTGCCCGTAATGGTAAATGGGATGAAGCCGGGCACCATTGTCTTGCTGGATGACGCGGATAGGGAAGGTGAACAAAAGTCGAGGCTGCTCTGGCAACGAGAGTTGCCAAATTTTGCTGTAATCCCTGGGTTAACAGCAGAGAAAGGCGTGCTTGGCTTACGTCTGGAATCTACAGTGATTAGCAATCGCTCTGCCTTGGTTTGAAAAGGCGAGGGCACGAAGTTGCACTGCTCTGCAATCTTGAAGAAGAACATCCCCACCAGTCAACGACTCTGTACAGTGCGGCAATGCTTGAACTCCATGATAGTATGAAATACGCTGATCTTCTTTTAGGAGCATGGTTGGAATGTCATACGAGAGATCCCCTGATGTGTCGCGCCGTCAAGTTAATAAAACCAATGGCAATGTGAAATGAATCAACTAGACTTGCTGACAAGCGCTCAAGCGCCTATTTCTATATCGCACCCTTTAGTATCTGTAATTGTTCCCGCCTATAACTGTGCCCAGTTCCTGCCAGAAGCTTTAGACAGTATTTTTGCCCAGCAATATCCGAATATAGAAGTCATCGTGGTGGATGATGGTTCCAGCGATGGCGGCGCAGGTATCGCAGAAACCTACGGCTCACCAGTGAAAGTAATACGCCAAAAAAACCAGGGGCCAGCCGCAGCGCGCAATCGAGGGGTGCGTGAATCTCGCGGTGAGTACCTCGCCTTTTTAGATGGGGATGATGCGTGGCTACCGGGAAAATTACTGGCACAAATGGAGTATTTTGCCTCGCACAGAGAGGTTGGGATTGTGTATGGCAGGTTCCAGCGCTGGTGCATGAACGAAAAAGGCGTCTATCCACCCAAGGAGGCTTTTATCACCTCGGAGAAGAATGACGGCATAGTCGATAGAGGGTCTGGCTGGATATACCATCAGCTGCTACTGGACAATGTCATCCACATTATCACGGCCGTGATACCTCGTTCCTTGTACGACACTTTGGGCGGGTTTGATGAATCATTACGAGTAGGCGAGGACTATGATTTCTGGCTGCGTGCTTCTCGGATTGTTCAGGCGCATAAGCTCGCAAGAGATGTCGCGCTTTATCGAACAAACCAGAGCAGCACAACCCATACTGCACGCCCGATCAATAATGAGCAAGTCGTGTTGCTACGGACGGTTAAAAAGTACGGGCTTGCGTCTCCGGATGGTGTTGCCATCTCCGAAAAGCAAATGAGAGTACGCTTGTACAAGCTGGCTTTCGGTCATGGATATATGCATTACTGGTATGGCTCGCCAAGGGTAGCGCTAGAAGCGTTTACTGATGCTATCAAATACGACAGGAAGCAAGTGAAAGCGATTGTGTATTGCTTCATATCGTATTTAAGGTGTAAGTTGTTTCATTCATCAGACTCGACCTGATAGTACAGCATCGAAATCTCACCTTACTCATAAGCAGGGGATGGAAACATGGACAAGTTTTGGAACTGGCTCAGTGGCAATGCCATCAATACGCAGAATAGCCGTGACATGTTAACCACCATGCCCGCAACCGCTCACACCAGGCCTGTCGGCATAGCATTGCTTATGCGCAGGGCCTGTGTGTTCACGGTTTTACTTACCGTTGCTGCAGTATCGCATTCAGAGCCTGTTAAGGATTTGAGTACGCTCGGCGACAACAATGCGCGCGATCTCGGTGCCTATAATTGCGCCAATGTAATCGGAGATAGTATTAGCTGTCGTACCATCACCGATTACAGCGGTTTCAGTTACGATGCCATGCGCCGCCAGATGCTCATGTTTGGAGGTGGCCACTCGGCGACCATGCGCGATGATGTGGATGAGTTCAGTTTTACTACGCTCAAATGGAAGAGCACGACCGGCACTCCTAACATCTCCACGACTTGCGATGCCATGTTGGTCGCCGGCCCGGCGACCCCGACCAGCCCGGCGACCCCGACCAGCTTGGCGACCCCGACCAGCCCGGCGACCAAGACCAGCCCGGCGACCAAGACCAGCCCGGCGACCAAGACCAGCCCGGCG
>JBDTOX010000053.1:0-2594 GCA_039933015.1 Methylophilaceae bacterium | reverse complement strand
CAGGTTATGCCGAGGCAGCAATCTTCCCGCTTGACCTGGCAACCGCCAGCGAACAGGATTTTGCCAATATGGCAGAGGGCATATACCAGCAACTTGGCCGCTTGGACGGCATCCTGCACAATGCCGCACACTTTGATAATTTAAGTCCGCTGGAAATTCAGACCATGGCACAATTCGAGCACATGATGCGCGTAAACCTCATTGCGCCATTTGGCTTGACCAAAGCCTGCCTGCCTCTGCTGCAACGCGCGCCGGATGCCTCGGTAATTTTCACCTCAACTAGCGCCGGCCACCAGGCTGCCGCTTATTGGGGAGCACATGGCATATCCAAAAACGCGGTCGAACACATGGTCAAAACCTGGGCGCTGGAACTGGAACATCACCCCAATATCCGCCTCAACACCGTGATACCAGGGGCTGTGCAATGCCCACAACGCAAGAAATCCCACCCCGGAGAAGTGCACGGCAATTTACCGTCAGCAGAAAGTATCATGCCGCTATATCAGTATTTAATGGGGCCAGACAGCCGCAGCATAAGCGGCAGAGCCTTTGAGATCTAGCTATTACGGAATTGATTTAAAGCCTGCTCCAGCCTGTCCACACCGACCACCTCTATCCCCTTGATCGCATGTTTTGGTGCATTGGCTTTGGGCACAATCGCGCAAGTAAAACCCAGTTTAGCAGCCTCTTTCAAACGCTCCTGACCACGCTGCACTGGCCGCACTTCCCCAGCCAGACCAACCTCCCCAAACACTATAAGTTTATTATCCAGTGGCTTGTTCTTTAATGAAGAAACGATGGCAAGCAAAACAGCCAAATCCACTGCAGGTTCGGAAATTTTGACGCCGCCCACAGCATTTACGAAGACATCCTGATCAAAACAGGCAACCCCGGCATGGCGGTGCAACACGGCGAGCAGCATAGCCAGGCGGTTTTGCTCCAGGCCGACACACAGGCGTTTGGGGTTAGGCGCATGCGCTTCATCCACCAGAGCCTGCACCTCGACCAATAGCGGCCTGGTGCCTTCTTGCGTGACGGTAATGCACGACCCTGCAACCTGTTCCGCATGATGCGAAAGAAATAAGGCTGAAGGATTGCTGACCTCGCGCAAGCCCTTCTCCGTCATGGCGAACACACCCAGCTCATTCACCGCGCCAAAGCGGTTTTTGAATGCGCGCACCAGACGGAAACTGGAATTGGGGTCACCCTCGAAATACAGCACCGTATCCACAATATGCTCCAGCACCCTGGGCCCGGCCAGCGTGCCTTCTTTAGTTACATGGCCGACCAGAACAACGGTAATGCCTAACTGTTTGGCCAGCCGGGTGAGTTGCGCCGAGCACTCGCGCACCTGTGCCACTGAGCCGGGGGCCGATTGCAGCGCCTCGGAATAGATGGTCTGGATGGAATCTATCACTGCAACATCGGGTTTATGGGTTTGTAGCGTAGAGAGAATTTTCTCAAGGTTGATTTCGGCCAATAACTCAATGGGGCTGGCGTCCAGCCCCAGCCTTTTAGCCCGCATGGCAATTTGCTGCGGCGACTCCTCACCACTTACGTAAACAGCGCTACGCTGCCCCCCAATATGGCACAGTGTTTGCAGCAGCAGCGTGGATTTACCAATACCGGGATCACCGCCTATCAACACGACCCCACCGGGCACCAGACCACCGCCAAGCACGCGGTCAAACTCGGTAATGCCGGTGGCTTGGCGCGGTATTTCTGCGGCTTCGACCTCTGCCAGCTTTTGCAAACCCGCGGTTTCCGCTAATGGCAAATAGCGATTATTTGCAGCGGTTTCAGCTATGGTTTCCACCAGCGTGTTCCAGGCCATGCAGCTTGGGCATTGTCCTTGCCATTTCGGCGCCTGGCCACCGCATTCTGTGCAGCTATAAACAGTTTTAGCCTTTGCCATTAGGCAACTACCTTCAGCGGTACGCGCGGGGCAACCGCGCAAAGTAATTCATAACCGACCGTTCCTGCTGCTTCCGCCACGGCATCTACTGACACCTGATCGCCCCACAGCTCCACTGCGCTGCCGATAGTGGCTTGTGGAATATAAGTGATATCCGCGTACAGCATATCCATGGAAACCCGCCCCAAGGTTTGCGTGACCTGGCCAACTACGGCGATAGGCGTGCTATTCGGCGCATGGCGGGGATAGCCGTCGGCATAGCCGCAAGCGACAATGCCCAGCCTGGTTTCGCGTGTGGCTGTGAAGCGCTGTCCGTAACCTGCGCTGTCACCGGGCCGCAAGATTTGTACGGCGATGATTTTGCTGGAAAGCGTCATGGCTGGCCTGAGCCCAAAGCTTGATGCGGCAGTTCCGGCTGCGGGCGTTGCGCCATAGAGCATAATTCCGGGCCGCACCCAGTCAGCATGGGTTTGTGGATAACGCAGGATGGCAGCCGAATTAGCCACAGATTTAGGATAATCCAACGCTGCGGTCGCCTGCTGGAACAAGGCGAATGGAGCTGCTACCCCTTGCGCCTCATCCGCCGTAGCAAAATGGGTCATTAGAGTGATGTCGGCGACGTTGGGGCAATCGGCCAGCCGTTGTCGAGCGTGTGCGAAATCAGCTGGCACAAAGCCGA
>JBDTOX010000052.1:0-10557 GCA_039933015.1 Methylophilaceae bacterium | reverse complement strand
ATGCGGGATTACTGGCGCCGGCAAAAGGTCAGAAATTTGTGGACAACCTTGCTGTCATCGTTTGGAGCAAGCCATGACGATGATGAAGATCATGATCCACTGGAAACACTGGCAGCCGCAGATAGCAACGACGAACCGTTTGCCCAGCTTGAGCGTAGCCAGACCATTGCTATAATTGAACAGGCCTTACAGAAGTTGCCGGTACGTCAACGCGAAGCCTTTGTCCTGCGTTACTGGGAAGATATGGATGTAGCCGAAACAGCTGCTGCGATGGGATGTTCGGAAGGTAGCGTCAAAACGCACTGTTCACGTGCTGTACACGCACTTGTCGTAATACTGGAAAAACATGGATTTGACAGACAGGAGCTCGGGAAATCAGGAGTCGAGCGATGAGACAGGAAAAAGATAGCGCCAAAGAAATTATCCGGTTACTGGATGAAAGTGTTGCAACCCTCGATACGCAAATTGTTAGCAAACTGGCTAATGCGCGAAATCTGGCGGTCTCAGCGCTGGCTGAACGCAAACGCGTGGCCTTAGCCGTCAGCGTTGATTCCAGCGGATTGATGCGGCTGTTCGGCAACTATATTCATCATCACCGAGTATTAATGTCCACCGCTTTGGTATGCAGCGCATTATTGATAGCGTTTTTGGTCACACAGCAATTCAATGGGCAGGACAGGATGGAGCAGGGCGATGCCTTTCTGCTGGCATCTGACTTACCGCCTCAGGCATATCTGGATAAGGGTTTTGATATATGGTTAGAGCAAGCCTCGCAGCAATAGTCCTTCTGATAAGTCTGGCGTCGGGGTTGTCTTATGCAGAAGATAACGGCGGCCTCTACCCCACATGGGCACAACTCTCAGATAGCCAGCGTCAAGTACTGAGTCCGCTTGGTTCTGAGTGGGATTCCCTGCGGCCATGGCAGCGTGAAAAAATGCTGGATATTGCGCGCGATTATCCAAAAATGAATGCAGAGCAGCAAAGCCGCGTGCAAAAGCGGCTTTCTGACTGGAGTCGCATGACGCCGTTTGAGCGCGAAAATGCCCGCAAAAAATACCAGCAGTTTCAAGCCCTGTCCCCACAAAAAAAAGAGGAATTGCGCAAGAAATGGCGTGAATATCAGAAGCTGCCGGAAACGCAGCGCCAAACATTGCGTCATGAGCATCCCGAGCTATCTGGCGCTGATGACCTGGAGAACTAGTTAATTTGCCTGCAGAAGCTTCCTACAATTCACCGCGTTTTTTTCGACTGCTAGCCAGCATGCTTTATGATGGCTTGTTACTCATCGCTATCCTCTTTGCCGCGACCTTTCTGTTTTTGATGCTGTTTGGCGGCGCTATCGAGCCGCCAAAACGCTATTTTCTGCAGTTCTACTTATGGTTGGTAGCGGCAGCTTATTTTCTCTTCTGCTGGCTACGCGGTGGCCAGACATTGGCCATGCAAACCTGGCGCATTCGGCTCACCGACCATGCCGGCGGATCAATTTCCTGGAGTCAGGCGGTAAGGCGTTATGTGCTGGCCAGCCTGGGGCTGCTGTTTTTTGGAGCGGGATTTTTGTGGGCCGTGTTTGACCGGCAAGGCCTGTTTTTGCATGACAGGCTGACAGGCAGCCGTCTCGTGCTGGTTGAAAAGCGTAAAAAATGACTTAACGTCGTTCTACCCAGAATAGCATCCATAGTCCCGTCATGAGGAATAGCATTGTAGGTACTAAGGCGCTGAATAAGGCTGACCAGTCGTTGAGCAGCCCTAGATGCACGAACACCCGATTCAATACCTGATAAAGAATGCCCAGCATAATGCCGGCAAAAATCTTGGTGCTTGCCCCGCTAGCGCGTTGCTGTAAAAATCCAAAAGGCAGTGCGAGCACGACCATGACCAGACAGGCCAGCGGGTAAACCATTTTTGCCCATAAGGCGATTTCATGCCGTGAGGTTTTCTGTTTGTTGGCACTGAGGTGATTGATGTAGGAATAGAGGTTCCATACGGACATTTTTTCAGGCACCACTAGCAAGACATTAAGTAGTTCCGGCCGAATCAAAGACTGCCAATGGGCCTCAGGAAAAAAGTTGGCACGTATTTGACGTTCCTCAAAGCGTGTCTGCGTAACATTGTGCAAAACCCAGTTATTACCTTCAAACTTTCCGCTTTTGGCATTGCTGATGGTTCGCAGGTGAAATTCCGGGTCGAATTCATAAATATGAATATTTAATAGTCCCGCATCCGGTAATACATCTTCAACATTGACGAAACTGTTGCCGTCCTTTACCCAGAAACCTGAACGAAAGTCCTGCGCTACCACGGAATCAGTAGCTTTGATGCGGATGCGCTGTGCTGTTTTTTCACTATATGGGGTGACCAGTTCGCCCACAATAAAGGTCACCAGCGCAAATATCAGCCCAACGCGTAGCAGCGGTAATGCGATGCTGCCGATGGACACGCCACTTACGCGTAACACGATCAGCTCCGAATAACGGGAAAATTGCCCGAGTGCATACATGGTGCCGACCAGAACTGCCACAGGCACCACCTCATAGACATGCCCTGGCGCGCTAAGCAGCACAAACAACAGCACCTTATCGATGCCATAGGTACCTCTGCCTATGTTTTCTAATTCCTGGATCAAATCAAAAAAAGAAAACATGGCCAGTAGAGCTGCCATGATAAGCAGGATGCTGGAGGTGACTTCCTGCGCCAGGTAACGATTAATGATTTTCATCTGGGATTTTTATCTGGTACTTTCATCGACGCCATAACCTTGGTAGGAGTGGTAGTTGAGAAGCGCGGCGATAAAACATATAGAAGGTGAGTAATAAGAAGAATAGATGTACTGGCCACATGCCAATTACCGGGCTAAGCTTGCCCTGCGCCAGCCACGCCTGCATGATACTCAGCAGATTGTTATAGATGATATAAATCAGCAAAGCCATCATGAGATTGGCGGAGCGGCCAGAGCGCGGATCAACGAAGCTAAGCGGGATTGCCATTAATACCAGTATAAAAGCCGATAGCGGAATGGCTAGGCGCCATTGCAGCTCGGCATTGTTATTGGGCGTGTGAGTTTTCAAAAGCTCCATACTGGTTTTTGACTGTGTTTTGGGTGGTTGCTCCTGGATTTCTGTCGGCTCAATGCGAATCGCGTAGCGTTCAAATTCTGTGATTGAAAACTCGGGGGTATTGGGAGGGCCATCATAGCGGCGGCCATTTTCCATGATCAGGAAGTTATCTCCGTTAGGTGCCGATTCGCGATGGCCCTTGGCTGCTACCACAATTCCCAGGCGCTGATGTTGCATGGACTGCACAAAGACGTTTTTTACGATATTACCGAGTTCGTCAAAGCTTTCCACAAAAAAGACGCGGTCTGCCTGGCGCGACTCTTTGAATACCCCGGGACTGATGGTAGCGAATTCGTCACGGCTCTTAAGTTGGTTCTGAAAGTCTGCGCCTTTAAGTGTTGCCCAAGGCATTACAAACAGGCTTAACAAAGCGATCATGGCAATGACAGGCGTGGCAAAAATGAGCACGGGACGTATCCAGCTTGCCATTCCCAGGCCGGAACTGAACCAGATCACCATCTCGCTGTCACGATGCCAGCGTGAGAGAGTCAGTAACACGGCAAGAAATATTGTCAGCGAGAGCAGCATGGGCAGGAACTTCAGCATGCTAAAGCCTAATAATGTGTTAATCGCATCGCTGGCGAGAATGCCATCTGCGGCTATACCGATATAGTAAGCGACACGCTGTGCGATAACGATTCCCAGCAGCACTACAAATGCCCTTATGGCGGTACCAACTAGTTCGTGTAGCAGTGATCGTTTGAACAGCATAGGTTGTTGGCTTAAGGGATGATTTTTATGTGGGATTAATTTTGATTTGACACGAAAACGCAGGATAATTCAGCAAGCTTAGTCGAAAGGGCATTGTTAATGGAATTTAGCATAAAAAACGGTAATCCGGAAAAGCAACGTAATGATTGCATTATTGTCGGGGTGTACGAGGGGCGCAAACTATCCGCCGCAGCGCTAGCTATAGATCGTACCTCTGGTAACTACCTTGCCACCATTTTGCGCCGCGGTGATATGGAGGGCAAACTTGGCAGCACATTGCTGCTGCATAGCGTTCCAGGCACTTTGTGCGATCGGATTCTGCTTGTAGGGTTAGGTAAGGAACGTGAATTTCACGAGCGTGAATATCGGCAAGCAGTGCGCGCTTCTGTAAAGGCGCTGAGCAAAAGCGGTGCTGCCGATGTGGCCAGCTTTCTGGCCGAGCTGCCGATTAAGAAACACGATATTACCTGGAAAGTAGCACAGCTGGCTGAAGTGGCACAGGATAGCGCCTATCGATTTGACCGCCTGAAAAGCAAGATCAACGACGAAATTAAAGGTATCACCAAGCTCATCATTAATGTGCCACAACGTAATGATTTGAAAAAAGGTGAGGCTGGCTTGAAACAGGGTTTGGCTATTGCTTCTGGTGTGCATTTTGCCAAAGATCTGGGCAATTTGCCGGGCAATATATGCACACCAACTTACCTGGCAGAACAAGCCAAGGCGCTGGGCGAGAGTCATGGTGTGCAGGTGGAGGTACTCGAGCGCCCTGAAATGGAAAAGCTCGGTATGGGTTCTTTCCTGGGTGTGGCGCAGGGTAGCCGCCAACCGCCCAAGCTCATCGTACTTCAACACAACAAAGGTAAAAAGAACCAGAAGCCTGTAGTACTTGTGGGTAAAGGCATTACCTTCGATGCGGGAGGCATTTCCATCAAACCTGCAGGCGATATGGACGAAATGAAATACGACATGTGCGGCGCGGCCAGTGTGCTCGGCACCTTCAAGGCGATTGCCGAGATGAATTTGCCCTTAAATGTCGTTGGCATTATCCCTACCTGTGAAAACCTGCCTGATGGCAATGCCATCAAACCGGGTGATGTGCTCACCAGCATGTCTGGTCAGACCATTGAAGTGTTGAATACTGATGCGGAAGGCCGTCTGATTTTGTGCGATGCCATTACCTATGCCGAGCGCTTTGAGCCAGAGGTGGTAGTGGATATTGCCACCCTGACAGGCGCTTGTGTCATCGCGCTGGGGCATCATGCCAGCGGGATTTTCAGTAACAATGATGGCTTGGCCAAGGAGCTGGTTCAGGCCGGTGAGAATGCGCTCGATCGCGCCTGGCACATGCCGCTATGGGAAGATTACCAGGAGCAGTTGAACAGCAATTTTGCCGATATGGCTAATATCGGTGGTCGCGCGGGAGGTAGTATCACTGCGGCCTGTTTCCTTTCACGTTTTGCCAAGAAGTTTGACTGGGCACATCTGGACATCGCCGGCACCGCATGGAAATCCGGCAAGGAAAAGGGTTCCACCGGGCGGCCGGTGCCTTTGTTGACGCAGTTTCTGATGCAGCGCACGGGCAAAGTTGCCCACTAGCTTATGACGCGCATTGAGTTCTTCTTTAACGTCGCCGACAAACTGCAGAAAGTTGCTGACCTTAGTGAAAGTGCTATCAATAAGGGTCGGCGACTGATGGTGTTTACGCCTGATACTGAAGCGACACTTAAGCTGGAGAATGAGTTGTGGGCGCATCCGCCTGCCAGCTTCTTGCCGCATTGCCGTGCGGATAGTCCTCTGGTGAGCGTAACCCCCATTGTTATTGACTGGCAGGGTGAACAATTGCCGCATGACGATGTGCTGATTAACTTGCAAAGCCAGCACCCACATTTTTTCAGCCGCTTTCGCCGATTGATTGAAATTGTGGGTGTAGATGAGGCTGATAAAACCGAAGCCCGTGTCCGCTACCGTTTTTATCGAGATCGTGGCTACGAAATTAAATCATTTGATGTCACTGGAGACGCTTTGTGAGCGATCAGTTACCAGAAGAAAATCATGAGCTAGCGCAAGTCCTGAATCGTATTAACGCGCTGATGAAGCATGACCAGCCGCCAGCAGAAATGCCTGTTTTAGATGAAGAAATCCCATTGCTGACGGAGATATACGAAGGCGAACCTCTGACCTTTACTCCACGCAATGAAGAATTTCCCACCCTGAATCAGGTCGCAAACTCTAGCGAAGATGTGCCTGACGCTATCCCTGCGGAGTTAATAGAGGCGGTGCTGGCAGAGATGATGCCGCTGATACAGGTGGCAGTGAAAAAAGCCGTACGGCAGGAACTGGAAAATGCGGAACAATCGCTAGGCAGCCAGCTGGAGGCCTATGTCATACACGCTGTGCGCGAACGCCTGCAATCCAGCTTGCCCTGAGCATGCGTTGAAGCAGCTCAGCTGTCACCCAACAATTTACGGTAAGCCGTTGCGCTTAATAAATTGGTTATGTCCGCCGGATTGCTTGGTTGCAACTTGAATATCCAAGCCTCATACGGCGCATCGTTGATTTGCTCCGGTGTGCCTAGTAGTGCCTCATTGACGCCATTTACTACGCCATCCAATGGTGCATGCAGGTCGGACCCGGTCTTTACGGACTCTACCAGACCGCATGGTTTACCTGCTTCCAGCGATGTTCCAATAGCCGGGGCTTCCACGAAGACGATATCGCCGAGTAAATCCTGCGCGTAGTCGGTAATGCCGGCAAGCCAGCCACCATCTTCAGCGATGCGCACCCACAGGTGCTCAGCGGTATAACTCAAATCCTCGGGTATTTTCATAGTTAATTATCAATGCTTGAAGTTACTTACTATTTTCGCACAGCTATATTGCGTACAATCGACGATTATGTGTTTTTTAAGTAATTGTGAGAAAGTTTTTAACAAACGCATCTATCTTAATGACATATTGGAATATTTTGGTTAATATTGGTCGGACTGCGTTATAAGGACAAGCTGCTATGAGACCCCAACTATTATTGCTATGCATGGCCTTGACACTGGCAGTGCCGTCTCTTAGCGCCGAAGCAGTGGAAAAGAATTCAAAAAAGCACATCTCCAGTACTAGCAAGCACAAGGTAGTTAGCAAGCACAAGGTAAGCAGCAGGAAGATTATTCGCACACTGCGTGCTGATCGCAAATATCAGCCACAAAACGTCAACTACAATCGTAGTGTATTCCAGGATAGCAGTGATGGCGGTAGCCTGTTGCAACTGGCCTCATCCAAGGCTCTGATTGTAAATCAGGCAACGGGTGAAACCCTCTACGCCAAAAGCATCGATTTGCCTACTCCAATTGCGTCCGTCACCAAGCTGATGACGGCCATGGTTATGCTCGATGCGCATTTGCCCATGAATGAAACCCTGGCTATTTCAGAAGCCGATATCGATACGCTCAAGGGCACCGGTTCGCGCCTGCGCCTTGGCACAGAGCTTACCCGGGGGGAGTTGCTGCAACTGGCACTCATGGCTTCCGAAAATCGGGCAGCTTCCGCACTTGGCCGCAATTACCCCGGAGGCCTGACTGCTTTTATTGCGGCCATGAATGCCAAGGCAATCATGCTGGGCATGACCCATTCACATTTTGTTGATCCTACCGGACTCAATAGCGCAAATGTATCTACCGCTCAAGACCTGGTCAAAATGGTACGTGCGGCCTATCAGTATCAGGAAATTCGCCAGGTCACTACAACGGCTTCATATGAAACGCCTGTGCATGGTTTGCGCAACCCGGTACATTTTGTAAATACCAATATTCTAGTGCGCAATAGTGACTGGCTCATTGGACTATCCAAAACAGGCTTTATCAATGAAGCTGGACGCTGTCTCGTGATGCAGGCCGAGATTGCCGGACAGCCGCTAATTATCGTTTTGCTGGATTCTTATGGCAAATATTCCCGCATCGGCGATGCGCAGCGCATACGCAAGTGGATTGAGAGCAGCAACCTGCCCCGGCATTTAGGTTAGCTTTCGCCGCCTGCTATAAAAAAGCGGCCTGGGCCGCTTTTTTATAGCCATCCATCTTATTCCGCAGCGCTTGCGGCTTTTTTCTTGGTAATGGTTTTGCTTGGTGCAGTTTTCTTTACCGTAGCCTTCTTGGCGGCTGGTTTTTTGGTGGTTTTCTTTTTGGCTGGCGCTGCTTTTTTGGCCGGCAAGTCTTTTGCGGCTTTGGCAGCCAGCAGTTCCAATGCCTCTTCCAGCGTCAAAGTTTCAGGCTCCTGGCTCTTTTGCAGCGTGGCGCGCAGTTTTCCATGCTGTACATAGGGGCCGTAACGGCCTGAGTAGATTGCGATATTGCCCTCTTCTGTTGGGTGAGTGCCCAGCTCACGCAGTGGAGCTGGTCCGGAATTGGCTTGCGCAAGCAGTTCTACCGCGCGATCCAGGTCAATATCAAATACACTGTCGCTTCTGGGGATGGATTTGAACTTGCCATCGTGATTAACATAAGGGCCGAAGCGGCCGATGTTGGCGATGATCTTCTTGTTCGTTTCCGGATGCATGCCGACCTCGCGTGGCAGGGCCACCAATTTAAGCGCGATTTCCAACGATATATTAGCTAGCGGAATATCTTTGGGAATACTGACGCGCTTGGGTTTCTTTTTCGGGTCGTCCGCGCTCATTCCGACTTGCAGATAAGGGCCATAAGGGCCGACCAGCAATAGAATATCTTTGCCGCTGGCAGGGTCGGCACCGATAGTGACAGGCTCATTGCTTACTGATGCATCACCATTGAGGTTGCGTGTGTAGTCGCACTCCGGATAGCCCGAACAACCGATAAATTTACCGCGTTTCCCCAGCCGGGAATTCAGCGGCTTACCGCATTTCGGGCAGTCTTCCCCAATTGCTTCCTGCGTGATTTCTGCACGGTCTATGTTGGCCTTATCTAAAATCTGTTTGTTGAAACCCTGCCAGAACTCATCCAGCACAGGTATCCACTCACGTTCGCCATCAGCAATTTGATCCAGCTCGTTTTCCAGATTTGCTGTAAAGCCATAATCCACGTAGCGGGTGAAATGCTCAGTGAGGAATTTATTGACCACGCGTCCTACATCGGTAGGCGTAAAGCGTTTCTTATCCAGCAATACATATTCACGATCTTGCAGCGTGGAAATAATGCTGGCGTAAGTGGAAGGGCGGCCAATGCCATATTCCTCTAGCACTTTAACCAGGCTTGCTTCGCCATAGCGTGGAGGTGGTTCGGTAAAGTGCTGGTCGCCAAATATTTTTTGCACATCGAGTACTTCGCCGGTTTCAAGCGCAGGCAGTTTGCTTTCGCCTTCTTCCTCCTCATCATCCACGCCTTCCATATAGACGGCGATAAAGCCGGGAAAAACCATGGTCTGGCCGGTGGCACGGAACAAGTGGGCTTCACTGCCGATGGCAAGGTCTACGCTCACGGCATCAAATTTTGCAGGCGCCATCTGGCAAGCGACGGCACGCTTCCAGATCATTTCGTACAGACGGAACTGCTCCGGGGTTAAATGCGCGCGCAGGCTGGCAGGTGTGCGCGTAATGTCAGTAGGGCGAATGGCCTCGTGCGCCTCTTGCGCATTCTTGGCCTTGGTTTTGTACATGATCGGCGATTTTGGCAGATAGCCGGCGTCAAAATTACCCTTGATATAGTCGCGAATCTGCATCACGGCTTCGGCCGCCAGGCTGAAGGAGTCGGTACGCATATAGGTAATCAGGCCGACGGCACCGCCGCCAATATCAATGCCCTCATAGAGCTGCTGCGCAATGCGCATGGCGCGGCTGGTGGTAAAGCCTAGTTTACGCACGGCTTCTTGCTGCAATGTGGATGTGGTGAACGGCGCGGCAGGGCTGCGACTTCTTTGCTTTTTCTCAACGCGGCTGACGGTGGTTTTGCCGGCGCTCGCAATCAGTAGCTTGCCGACGATGTCGGCTTGCTGATCATGGTTGATGACAGTGAATTGCTCAACCTTATTGCCGTCAAGCTGGACCAGTTTTGCATCAAACGCATGCTGATGCTTGCGCGATTCAAGGTGTATGCTCCAGTACTCCTGACTTTTGAACGCTTCAATTTCAAGCTCGCGCTCTACTATCAGCCTGAGCGCGGGGCTTTGTACACGTCCGGCGGAAAGGCCACGACGGATTTTTTTCCACAACAACGGCGATAAATTAAAGCCAACCAGATAATCCAGCGCCCGTCGCGCCTGCTGCGCATTGACTAAAGGCATGGCGATATCGCGCGGATTGTCGATGGCGTGCTGAACTGCAGTTTTGGTGATTTCGTGGAACACCACGCGCTTCAGGAGCTTGTCCTTGATGAGTTTCTTGGATTTGAGGATTTCGGCAATATGCCAGGAAATCGCTTCCCCTTCGCGGTCCGGGTCAGTTGCCAGATAAATGGCGTCAGCCGCTTTAACTGCTTTGGCAATCGCATCCACGTGCTTGGCATTGCGCTCGATGATTTCGTACTTCATGGCGAAACCCTGCTCCGTATCAACGGCACCGGTTTTCGGAATGAGGTCACGCACATGCCCGTAAGAGGCCAGCACCTCGAAATCCTTACCCAGATATTTCTTCAGGGTCTTGGCTTTGGAGGGCGATTCAACAATCAATAGTTTGGACATGTACGCGTAATTGTGGGATGCAGGAGCGGCAGATAATAAGAGTAAATCGCGGGCGAGACAAGAAACCTTGTTAAATTAAGCTGTTGGAGCGC
>JBDTOX010000051.1:0-26048 GCA_039933015.1 Methylophilaceae bacterium | reverse complement strand
ACCCAGACGATGCCGAACATCAGCATAAAGGCTGAGGAACGCACGCCGGTGATATCCACCAGCGCGCCGAACAGGATCGGCAAGATGAATCCACCCATGCCGCCGACCAACCCTACCACTCCGGAAACTACGCCGATGTTGTGCGGGTAGTCATCCGAGATGTACTTGAACACGGAAGCCTTGCCCACGGCGAAAGCAATGCCCAGTGTGAACATGACGATGGTAAATATGGTCGAGTTAAGACCTAAATGGAATATCTGCGGACCGTTGACCGTAAGAATACTGACCTGCGTTTGCGGATAGGAAAGGAAGAACAGGCACACCAGCGCCACCCACAGCACCCACCAGGTGACGGTGTGTGCGCCGAACTTGTCGGAATAGAAACCGCCGATCGCGCGCAACATCCCGCCCGGCAGCGAGAAACAGGCTGCCAGCAGAGCCGCAGTCTTGAGGTCGAACCCGTATTCAGACACGTAGTATTTGGTCATCCACAGCGCTAGCGCTACGTAACCGCCGAACACAATGGAGTAGTACTGGCTGTACCTCCACACCCTGGGGTCTTTCAGTGCCGCTAGTTGCTGGCCGATGGTCACGCTCTTACTGACCTTGTGAGAAGGATCGTCGAAGGTAAAGAGCCAGAACAGGATGGCGGTGACGCTCATCATCACCGCATACACCTTAGGCACCATGGCCCAGCCGTAGGCTACGACGATGGAGGGCGCGATCAGTTTGGTGAGCGCCGCACCAGCATTGCCCGCGCCGAAAATACCCATCGCGGCGCCCTGCTGGTTTTTCGGGAACCAGCGCGCGCAATAGGCGATGCCGACCGTGAAAGCTCCGCCGGCAGCGCCGACAAACAGACCGGTCACCAGGTAATGCCAGTATTGCGTGCAATAAGCGATCAGATAGATCGGCAGAATTGTGGACAGCATTAATATGAAAAACACGATGCGCCCGCCAAACCGGTCAGCGAGCATCCCCAGCGGCAGCCGGATCAACGAACCGGTTAGCACCGGCATCGCCACCAAAATGCCAAACTCAGTTTCATTGAGACCGAGCGCGGCCTTGATCGGAATGCCGATTACCGCGAACATCATCCACACCATGAAGCACACCGTGAACGAAGCGGTGCTCCAACCTACTACTGACCAAGCTTTATATTTTTGTGTAGCCATGATCCATATCCCGGATTAATGCATGGCTCAAGGTTACCCCTGCACCTTGGGCAGGACTATTCTTCAGAAGTACAGGGTGGGAGAGGAAAACGAACTAGTTCTTTTGGCTAGTTCCAGAGCGCCTGAAAATAGGCGTCACAAAACTGAACGCCGTATTACATATTATCTGGGTGCCGGATTACGATGCTGCCCGCACACCATATCAAGAAATAATTGATGCCAACGAATATCTGCCGTGAGTTCAGGATGAAAGGCGGTCACCAGGATTGATCTCTGACATGCCGCAACAATTAGCTTGCCTCCGTCTGCGGTTGAAAGACTGGCTAATGGCTCCACGTCTCGCCCAATCGCCGTAATGACGGGCGCTCGAATAAAGATTGCCGAACAAGGCGCTTCTCCGTCACCCAATGCCAGAATCCGTGGTGCGTCCAGCAGCACCTCAAAACTATCAACCTGCCGTCCAAAATAATTGCGATTAACAGTGATATCTAGCCCGCCCAACAGGGGCTGGCCACTCGCTTTTTGGCCTTCGGCTCTTTCAGCCAAAAAAATCATGCCCGCGCATATCCCCCAAATCGGCTTGCCTGCTTGCACCCAGTCGCGCAATGGCTCAATCAGGCCCCAACGCTCTGCAATCAAACCTATGGCAGTACTTTCACCACCAGGAATAATCAAGCCGTCGAGATGGGTCAATTGCTCGGGTTTGCGCACTTCGACAACGCTGGCACCCAATTGCTTGAGCATCCTGCTGTGCTCAATGAAGGCGCCTTGCAACGCCAGGACGCCAATATTCAACACAGAACCCTGTCTATTCAAGCAATTCCCCTTAATATGCGTTGTGCCGGCCGTTACCAGCCCCGTTGCGCTATCTTTTCCTGTTCAAGAAGAGTGTCAATATTGATGCCCACCATGGGATCACCTAAATCTGTGCTTACTTCCGCCAGAATCTTAGGATCATTGAAATGGGTGACCGCCTGCACGATGGCTCTGGCTCGTTTTTCCGGATCGCCACTCTTGAAAATACCAGAGCCAACGAAAACACCATCCATGCCCAATTGCATCATTAAGGCGGCATCCGCTGGCGTGGCTATACCGCCCGCTGCAAAATTAACTACAGGCAAGCGGCCCAGTGCGGCGGTCTGTTTAACCAGGTTATAGGGTGCCCGATGCTCTTTGGCAAAAGCAAACATTTCATCTTCATCCATGCTCTGCAGCTGGCGAATGGCACCGTTCACAGCACGCGCATGACGCACTGCCTCGACCACGTTGCCGGTGCCGGCTTCACCCTTGGTGCGTATCATCACTGCGCCTTCGGCAATCCGCCGCAACGCCTCACCCAAGTTGCAACAACCACACACAAACGGCACCAGAAATTTGGCCTTGTTGATATGGTGCGCTTCATCGGCAGGAGTGAGCACTTCACTCTCGTCAATACAATCCACGCCTAACGTCTGCAGAATCTGCGCTTCCACAAAATGACCGATACGAACTTTGGCCATCACCGGGATGGTAACTGCAGCGATAATCTTTTGAATCATGCCCGGGTCACTCATGCGCGCCACACCGCCATCCTTGCGGATATCGGCGGGCACACGCTCCAGTGCCATCACGGCACAGGCACCAGCTTCTTCGGCTATGCGTGCCTGCTCGGCCGTCACCACATCCATGATTACCCCGCCTTTGAGCATTTGCGCCAATCCGGCCTTCACCTCAAAAGTACCTTTCACTGCACTATCAATCATATTGATATGTTGGTTTACATCAACCATCTACAACTCCTCTTTATGGAATCCAAAAGTATCGGGATAGAATTATTTTCAAAACGCAGCAAGCTTGAGTGATGTCCGGTTTCATGGGCTGGCAAACCCTGCCCTCCAAGAAACCTGGTTCCTTCAGGCTAATTTAGCTCAGTCAGCAAGTTAGCCACTGCCCGTTTGAACGGCACAATGCGATTGCCTGTGTGCAGAATAGCAACCCGCAACAGGTGATTGGCTTCGGTTAAGTCAAAAGCGGCCGCGCAGATCGAACGAGACGTACTAACGGCTCGATACCACCATCAACACTAGCGGCACACGACCTCTCAGCCATGTCCTTGCAATCCAGGCTCAACACCAGATAATTCGTTTTTGGGCTGCGCTGGAGCAACCGGAACAGGATTAAACCAGAGGCAAGCTGGATGTATGGTGAGAAGATGGCATGGCAAAATGCTCCAAGTAATTCTTTTCACGGCATTGATACGCATGGCAGATTAGCACAGGTATTGTTTGTGCCTATTCTTCTAAAGTAGGGGGGCAGCAAGGCAAAAGAACTAGTTCTTTTGGCTAGGGGTGTTGTAATGCAGGCAGGCTACATCCAATATCTATTATGTGGATTTTTCAGCCATCAGCCCATGTTCCACCGCATAAACTGCGGCCTGTACCCGACTGGCGAGGTTAAGCTTGCGCAGGATGCCCTGCACATGGATCTTGACAGTGGATTCCGAGAGGTCGAGCTCACGCGCGATTTCCTTGTTGCTGTCACCGCGTGCGAGCTTTATGATGATTTGACGTTCACGCGGGGAGAGCTTGTCAGCATTGACGCTATTGCTCTTGGCCGGTGTACGCATTGCATCGACTAGCTTGCCCGCCATTTGCGGCGACATCACCGATTCGCCGGCGGCGGCACGGCGGATCGATTCCAGCAGGAAATCAGTATCGATGTTTTTCAGCAGGTAGCCGCGGGCGCCTATGCGTAGCGCTTCCAGCAGATCTTCCCCGTCTTCGGACACGGTGAGCATGATGATCTGCGCCTGAGGCGCTTCATCCTTCAGCAAAGGAATGGTTGCGAGGCCGCTGATGTCGGGCATGTGCAGGTCGAGCAGCACCACGTCCGGATGCAGCCGTTTGGCGTCCTTGACACCTTGTAGCCCGTTGCCGGCCTCCCCCACCACCTCGAAGCCGGTCTGTCGCTGCAGCAATAGCCTGATCCCGCTGCGAAACAGGGTGTGATCATCAATAATCAAAACGCGGATAGGGTTCATGCGGCACTCGTGATCACGGGCGTGGCGGCCCAGGAAAGGCTGACCCGCGTACCGCGGCCAGGCGTGGATTCGAGCGTCAGTTTGCCACCCATGCGATGCGCGCGTTCGCGCATGATGCCTATGCCGACGTGTGTGTCGCCGGCATCATGCGCGGGATCAAAGCCGCAGCCATTGTCCTGCACCGTTAGCCGGCACTCACCTTCGGACACCAGTTCGACTTCTACTTGGGTGGCCCCAGCATGCTTACGGATATTGGAAAGGGATTCCTGCAAGATATGCAGTACCTGCAACACGTATTCCGGCGGCAGATCCAGGTTTGGTCCGATATGCACATAGTGCGCGTGGATGCCGACCTGTCCTTCGAATTTTTCCAGTGCGCTGCCGATTGCTTCATCCAGACCAGCATGATTCAACCGGGTACGGAAATGCACCAGAAGTTCACGCACATCGTCGTAGCTTTCCTGCACTCCTTCGCGGATTTGCTCTACGACTTCAATAGCATTGGCAACCTTTTGGCTGGTCAGGTCTTCATGTAACAGTTGCACCTGTATATTAAGAAAGGCCAGTGATTGCGCGATGCTGTCGTGCAATTCCTGCGCCAGCAGGTTGCGCTCTTCGGATATAGCCATTTCCTTCTCGCGCGCAATCAAGCGCTGGTTCTCGATCGCCGTACCGAGGTGCAGGCCGACCGATTCCAGCAACCGTACTTCGCCAGGCGGCAGGATGCGTGTCGTGTCGAAAAACAGGTTGAGCAGGCCAAGGATATTCTGCTTGGAGCGGATCGGTATCGCGGCAATCGCACGGAAGTTATCCTTGCTGCAGGCATGCAGCAGCGTCCGCGGCGATGGAATGATAACGTCGGAACTGACGGCGATCCCATCGCGCGCCACTTCGCCACAGACGCAGGAACCGACTGCAAGATAGGTTTCTTCTGCCAGAAAGGATTCAGACACGCCGCGTGCTGCAACCACCTTCAATTGTTCACCCTTGGCGTCGGTCAGGCGGATAACGCCACCGTTGGCGCCGAACAGGGAGATCATCCGTTCCAGCACGTCATCGCACACGGGCTCCGCCGATGTAGAGGCGTTGAGGAATGCGGCGATCTCATACAGCGTGCCCAGTTCGCGGTTCTTGATTTTGACCCGGTCCGTCTTTTCCGCTATTCGCTGTTCAAGCGTAGCGTAGATGTCCTGCAATTTTTCGGCCATCTGGTTGAATCCTTGCGCCAGTTTACTAAACTCGTCATTACTGGTAATCGGCAGTCTGACGCTGAAATCTGCTTGCCCCATGCTCTGCAGCCCTTCATTGAGCCGCTTCACAGGGCGCACCAAGAGTAACGAGAAAAGATAATCGAGCAGTATGGTGCCCAATAGCGCGAAAACCGCCAATCCAATTTGGAATGACCGCAACATTGAGGTTGCGCGGGCATTGCTTTGCTCTACCATAACGACCAGCCCGTCGATGTTGTCAACAAAATCTTCGACGGCCGGTTGGTACTCTGCCAGCAAGCGTTGCTGCGCCGCCTGTGGAGATGCGTTAAGAATATCCTGGATACGCGGTTTAATTCCGGCATGCCAGTCGGTGCGCAGACGCGCCAACTGCTCCAGCATTTCAGGATCCTTGGGCAAAAGCAGCGGCCTCTGCGGATTGCCGTTTTTCAATTCCATCAACGTTAATTCAAAAGAATTGATTTCCCGCTCAATGTCTTGCTGCAGATTGCGCGTAGGCTGCTGTACCTGCTCGGCCAGCAAGAATGCGATGCGGTAGGCACGCATACGCTCCCGCCCGGCCTCGTTGATTGCCGCGGCGCTGCCTTCCAGGCGCCAAGAGACAAACTGCGTGGAACCGATGGCCACCAGTGCCACCAGAAAGTAGAACGCCAACAAGCCGGAAATTTTCTGACTGATATTCAATTTGACCATACAGGCGATTCTCTCACGACCATCAGCCAACATACTACTCCGATTTTCACATGGGGCGAATAGACTGGCCCCTGCCGCCTTCCGGCGATATTAAGACGATATTCTGCGTCGGTTCCTGATGATGCTGTTCGCGCACATGAAGCGCATCCTGAAGCTGGATCAGTTGCGTTTGCGAGATCTTGGCAGTGCGCAGGACAGCTTGCTGCTGGCGGTATTAGTTGGGGCATGTGTCCGGTCTGAAGTTCAGTGCAATTGGCACTTGCTTTTGGGCCCAATACCCGGCAAATGTGCTCAAGCCAACAAGGTTTTCTCCACCCGGCAACAAATCCCCCGCAGCAGCTCCGAACTGCTCACCGGGTCACATTCTGCTCCAGCCAGGGCGGCATAGTTGGCGGTCATTTCCAGCGCCTCGCCGGGAACTGCTTGCCACCAGCCGTAATGCGCCCACAACGTCTGCGGGTCGAGTGTGGCGTCCAGTTTGGCACGACCCCGCATATCACCGTAGGGCGAGCGCACGGTAACCACATCTCCTGCTGCTATGCCCTGTTGTGCTGCCGTTGCGGGGTGAAGATATACCGCAGGCAGCCGCAGCTTGCGTCCAGGACGCTCCGCTTGCTGGTGTTGACTGTGACAACGATCGGGAATTTTTGCGCAAGTAATCAGCAGTGGGAATTGTGCATTAAGCTGCGGCTGGCCGAATTCCGGCAACGGCGGCTGGCCGATTCGCTGCAATGCCTCAGAATAGAATTCAATGCGTCCGCTGGGTGTGGCAAAACCCTGCTCTCGATATTTGAAATAGTGCGTATCAAGCGGCAGCTTCACGCCTTCAGGTGCATCGCGCAAAGCTTCTGGAGTCAGGCCGGTGGGCTCCAGCACATAGCGTAATGCCGCTTCAGGGTCGCCGTCAAAAAAATGACTATTCAGACCCAGACGAGCCGCCAGATCAAAGGCAATTGCAGCATCGGATCGAGCCTCGCCCTGTGGCGCCACCACCGGGGTGCGCATCTGAACCAGGGATTCCGCCGTCTGGTTAATGAGGAACCCTGCCTGCAACCCCTGGCGCTCCCATGGCATGGCGACGGGCAACAGGATATCCGCATCGTGGCTCATGGCGGAAGGAAAGAAATCTGCATGCGCGTAAAATTCCAGCCTACGTAATGCCTCCTGCCCCCGTTTCGGTTCGGCCCGGGTAGCCAGCAGATTGGAACCGAAGGACAGCAGCCCGCGCACCGGGTATGGCTTTCCGTCGACGATGGCGCGGTACAAATCAGCTTCTGAAATCCATCCTTTCCCCGCGGGGCCGAGAGGTCGCTTGCCCAACCCCAGCGTCTTGGATGCCTGACCTGGCGGCAGCAACTCGCTGCCCATCGCGTTACGCATCGGCGGTTTGGTGAAAAACACGTTGCCACCGGGAGCGTCATAACACCCAGTAAGCGTGTACAACAGATGCAGCGCCCGGCCGGTCTGTGTCGCTTCGTGATGCTGGTTCAGCCCCGCCCAGCCGTAAAACGCCAGCGGGCCGTGACTTGCCATCAAATCTGCCGCCTGGGCAATGGCGGCCCCGGGAATGCCAGTGATTTCCGACGCTCGCGTCAGCGGATATTCCGTGCAGCGCTGTGCAAAAAGATCGAAGGCGGGCCGGCAGGATATTAAGCCGTCGGACGTGGGCACCTCGAACTGTCCGGTGAGCGCCAGGGGCAGAGCACTTCTGGGCGGGGGAGCTGCCATGGCACGACCGTGCGCTTCGTCCCACACCATGTTCTGCCCCTCGGCGGAGACCAGGAATTCCCCGCTGTCTATCCGCACCAGAAATGGCGCAGTGGTATGGCGCAAGAGAAAGTCGCGATCATAATGACCGCGTTGCACCAACAGGTTTGCCAGCGCCAACGCCAATACCCCGTCTGTTCCCGGCCGTACCCGCAACCATACGTCGGCATGCTTGGCGAAACCGGTGTCACGCGGGTCGATGGCTATCAGCTTCATTCCCCGCTGCAGCGCGGTCTTGATTTCCTCCGCCATCGACAGCCATGTGGCGGGTGGGTTCATGCCCCATAACAGCAGGCAACCGGTGCGGGCAAAATCGGGCATGCCGATACCCGAGCCCCAAGTGGTTATCGGCGCAAAATCCCGGTGCCAGTTACATACGTGAGTAGTCCACACCATGTTGGGGCTGCCGAAAGCATTCGCCAAGCGGGAAATCCATGGCATGCCATCTGCAATTGCCGTACCGCTGGGAGTGGTCACGCAAAAACTCACCGCCTCTGGCCCGCTTTCTTCAGCAATATGCCTCAGCTTGGACGCGGTAATTTCCAGTGCTTCATCCCAGGAAATCCTTTGCCAGCCGGGATCGGTACTGCCTTTAGGGTTGGTGCGGCGCAACGGATATAAAAGCCGGTCGGGGTGCTGCAACAACGCTGGCGCTGCTAAGCCCTTGGCGCATAAATGTTTGCCGGTGGGGTGGCTTGGATTAGCTACAACATTGGTGAGTGTCCCGCCCTCGACCTGGTAGAAACAGCCGCACAGGGAGATGCATAAAGGGCAGTAGGAGGGGATGGATTTCACGGAATCACCCAGGGGGGCCAGTTGCGACCCAATAGTATATAGCTCACACCTAACACATTGATTTACGTAATGCTAGCTTGCTGCTTATGTATATAGACATCATGCGTCAGAATTGTGGATATGGCAATTACGATCCAGTTCGACCAGTTGCGTCAGTAATTCGGAATGTGCTTGTACGTGAAAAATATAGCGCGGCACATTACGATCAGTCGATTGTGACATGAACGGTTCACCCCAAAAGCTCAAGAGAGCTTCTGTAGCCCCATGCGGCTGAGTGTCGGCCAATATAAAAGATAAATTCTTTTGCAGAGCGCACCAACGCGGCTCCTTCACCTTGTTTGCACCATTGCTGTTGGCTATTTTTGGCAGGATCTCTGTCTGCCACGTTCCTTGTTGGCTGATGTCAAGAATGAATTGAACGCTGGTAACCAGGGGGTTCTCGATCACAGGTCGTAATAGCGCTTCGAAAAGTGGCTGAGTTCGATACATCGACAAGCAAACGTTAAATAGAATTACCTCCCCTTGCATGTTACGTGCGAAATGTTCGTTTGATGTGCGAAGCTGACGTGGGCCGATGAGCACAACATCCGGGACTGCCAATGCAGAATTGATCTTTGTCACCATTTTATGGACATGTTCCACCTGCTCCGCAGTATGCTCATTGTGTTGCGTGTGGCGCATAAAATTGATAAACAAGAGTGCCATAAGGGTGAGCACGACAGGCAAAATGATATGTTCGTCTATGATATGCAGAAAATGCAGGACAATAGCCACCACGGCGGCCAGGATCCCAGCGATGGCATCCCACTCATAGCTAAGCAATCGGTTGCGTTTCATATAATCCTAAATTTCCTGAGTCGTTGGTGTTAGCTCCTGGCCCATCAGCCCCGACCTCCATCTGGCCGGGGTTTCAAATATATTGGGGCAAATTTATAGGTCCAGAGGCCAAAACATGCCAGCCAAACCACCCCTGCGCACATATAAAGGTGGCCACGCAATGTGAATCCGACTCCCGGAAGTTCCGAAATAATGCGCAGCACAACAATGGACTGAAAGGCGAGGAAAATGCCCCAGGTTAGACGGTCGACCACCAGCGCCCTGCCAGAATGGCCAAGCGTAACGCGCGTCACCATGGACAGCAGCATGGAGGTGAAATAGCCGATTGCGAGCACGTGCAGTGGGGCTTTGGCGAGAATGTGTTGGCCTGTCATGAGCAAGGTCAGGCTTTGCACTGTGTAAAGCGTCAAGGCTATGCCCAGCCAGGCGAAGCTGATGTGCGCCATCCCCAGAAGCGGTACGGCAAGGCTTTTCCGCAGTTGCCAGACGTACGTCAAATAAAGTGCGCTTGCAGCCATGGGTAAATCGACAAGCCACGTCCAATGCTGTTGCCCGGTCAATTCAAGTATCCCATGCAGCAGGGCGAAGCCAGGAATAAGTGCAAGCACCCAACCCGGTCGTACGACCTTGTAATCAGGAATTGCATTGGCCGAGAAAAAAGGAATCATGCGGTGGCTGACTGAGAAGAACACCGGCAACAGAAGCAGCCAGATACCCCCTACCTTGGCAATAGCTACCAGATGTTTTTCATCACTGGCGAATCCGGCAACCAGCAGCCACCCTATCAACAGCACGACAGATGTAATTGCAGCGTGTCGCTTATCCGGGTGCTTTGCCCGCACATAGACCCGCAGCAGGGCGTACAGTCCCATGCCCCAACCCACCAGAAATAGCACTAACGCTATCTTCAACAAGACAAAACTGACTATCAGTCCCGTATAAAACAATAGCGTCCCTGCTGCAAGCAACAGAAAAGCAGAGACGTATTCGCGGCGCTCGACTTCCTCGCCATTCATCCAGCGCGGGTAGGTAGTCATCAGAAAGCCAAAAATGAAGAACGGGAAGAAACTATAGATCATCAGAAAGGCGTGTGCGTCCGTGGGTGAGACAGTCCACGCAATAGGCGCATAAAACCCACCGTAACGCCCCCCCAGATCGGCCAGCCACCAAGTCATGATCAATATTGACTGCACCACGCCGCCGAAGAAGAACATACGGTGTGGCGCAGATGAGAACGTATTCCAGATTTTAGGCAAGTTCATGCTGTGATTACAGTTCCAGATTTTTCGCTCGACTTTCAGATCGGCGTTTCAGTTCGGTGAATAAATAACAGGAGCGTCTGGGCAAGGAAAGCACTTGCGGCAAAAAATGCCAGATACCAGCCAATTCCGTGACCAAGGCCGACCAGCACCCCTCCCGTCAAAAAAATTATAGCACGCAAGCCACCCCCAAACCCCAGGCGCTGTTTAGCTACCTGATGCCAGGCTGTTTGCTGCCCTGGTCGCAGCCACAGCGGCAGCAAGTAGCTGACCGCGCCTGTCACCAGCGGCATGAGAAAAGCTATGATGAAGGTCGCAACAGGGTTGACGTTATCATAATGATAGGCGTGGGCTGCGCCCAGCACCATGGCAACTGCGTATCCACACAAGGCTGCCGCGAGTGCCGGAGGGGCACCATGCACCTTGAATATCTCGCCGGTATAAAGTTGCAGCCACGCCTTGAGTATGCCAAAAAACGGAATTGCCAGCAGCGTCACGCCGATCCAGGAAAGACCGGGGTACCAGGCAGCACCGCAAGCAGTAATTAAGGTTCCAGTGACTATCCATTTCAGGTGCCTGCGCATGCGTATTGCTGCCCCGGGGTCTTGTCGCTGAGCGGCTGTGGGCAGCAATACTTGCAGTGTGCCGAGCGCAGTGATGCCTATAAATCCCAGAGTATTGAGATGCAGATGCAGCAGGCGCAGTGCCGCGCGCTGGGCGGGAATAAAGTAACCCAGCAGTATGGCGCCCACGGCCAGGAACAGGCACATCATGGCCGCCAGATACCAGTCAAGACAGGGGTGAGGTGTGCCAATCGCCTTACTTCTTAAACGGTATGCCCAATGCCCCAGGCTCGCGACTGCAATGATGATGATTGCAGCTCCGAGATAATGACCCACGGGTAAGTTTTGAGGAAAAATAAAATAACTGACAACCAGAACTCCACCAAGCAGCGTGGTGGCGGGCAACAGGCGAATGAATTTACCTGGGGTTTTGCTGCGTGCCAGTACTGGCACGAAATGCACCATCGCCCCGAGGATCAAGGGCACGATACCGATGGCGAAAATAATATGGTAGCTGATGATCGCCGCACTTCCGCGCAACAAAGCGAGGATGGATGCGGCGATAAACATCAGCAGAGTGACCGCGACTTGGAATGGCAGCACGGGTGATGCCTACTGGTTAGGTACGAACGAAATCGATCACGATCTGTCCGGGCTCGCGTTGCACATACTGAATACTGACCGCGTTGCCATAACGTTGTTCAAGCTGATTCAGTAATGGCAATGGGTCATGATCATTGACGAAACGCATGGTCTCGCCACTGTTCAGTGCATCGAGCGCACCGAAGATGGCTGCATGGCGGAAACGCTTGGCAATGCCGCGTGCATCGAACGGATAAATCTGTTCCGGCAGCAGATGGAGATGGGGTTGTGACATAGGTTTTCCTTTCACGGAATAAGCGCAATATTCGCGCGGGGGTTGATAAAAATTATGCTACTAAACAATGCAGGATGGGTGCTTGAGGCAAGCACCAGTTTCGATCCTGTAATCCACGTAGGCAACAGCAGTGAAGCAACAGTCAGGATGCGGGGATTCATGAATTGGAGTTCCCGCCGTGAAATGACGGTGAAGTCATATGTTCCTGTTGAGCCTTTTGCCGTTTGCCACGAATAATGGCGATGGCCGTGCTCAACACGAACAGCAGCAGAGCGACGGCATTGAGCGCTCCCCCAGCACTGCGACCATGCGGGCTCTGCAACAAATCACCGGCAACTCTGATAACCAGAGAGGCATGCAGTACGATGAGCGGAAGGTAGAATGTCGGGTGATAGAGAATTCTGACCTTGGCTACCGCCGGAAAGATGATAGGCGCGTGGCCAAAGATCATGGAGAACACGAAACCGACCAGGATGGCATGCAGAAAAGCGTCATAACTGGATGCCGGCATCAACTGTTGCGAGAGCAGTCCAATCAGTGCACCAACCAGAAGCCAGATATACCCCGATACCAGACATACCGCCATAAAACGGGTTAATCCCTGTTGTTTGATGGTATGACGTGCCACGTCGTGGCGCAGCAACCAGAGGGCAAGCGCAAGCAAAGCAGCTGAAAACACATGTACATACCAGGTGCTCCACAGCGTGGCTGCAACTGCACCAATCAGAAATAGGGTGATGATCGCGATAAATACTGTCTTGCTGCTGGGAGATGGCGGTAGAAAACGTGACAGTTCCAGCCGTTCACCGGCAATCGTTAATACCAGAAAGCCTATCCACCACGGGGCCACTTGCGCGATGCCGAGACCGCCCAGCCACAATAGATTACCGAGCAGCCATGACAGGCTGCCCAGCAGCATTGTCAGCGTGAACAGCGCACGCTGGCGGAAAAATATATGCGCTGAGACAATACACAGAATGCTACTCGCGACAGCAACTAAAGCCGCCCCGATGAACCAAGGCAGCCCTGTAATGAGCGCCATCCCGCCCAGCGCTGCCGAGAGCGGTCCCCAATAAGCCCAGCGCTGGCCGATGGCGACGGCGCGTTCCAATGATATGACGGTACCCAGAAAGCCACATACCATGAGTGGGCCATGGAAGCTGGCCAGGCTGGCGGATGGTAATGGAAAATTCCAGCCAAAACGCAACAAGCCGCTGCCGATACCAAATGCCAGGCTGACAAAGCCCAGCATCAGCATCGGGATGCGATATTGCACTGAAAGATTGTGAAGCATGGGGTGCGTTTACTCAGGCGCAGCAGGCGGCAGTTCGGCTGATGCGCACCTGCCATACTTCCGGGCCTTGCTCGACGTAATCCCAGGTGAAGGTGTCCGCTAGTTCTGCCTGGAACTGATAGTACAGAGGCTTGGGGTCATGATCGTTGACCAGCAGCATGGCTTCACCAGGAAGCAATTGATTAAAAGTGCCGAAAATCATGGGGTGACGCTGAGGCGGGGGCACAGTGCGTACATCTACGGTAGTTTTAATGTTGGCATTACTCATGGTGATTTCTCCTCATCCAGTCAGAAAAATTAAGTGTTAAGTCCAGCCCAAACGCTGCTTAGCAGCGGCAGATATCAGGCTTGGGTCCCAAGGGGGCTCCCAGACCAAATTGATGTCAAACTCCATATCATTGGGAAGCATCCGGGTTAAGGTGGCATGAATGTCATCTAACAGCATCTCGCCCATCGGGCATGCTGGCGTGGTCATGGTGAGAGTCACTTTCGCGATATTTCCCTCGACCTCGATGCCATACACTAATCCGAGGTCCACGATGTTTTCGCCGACTTCCGGATCAATCACCAACAACAAAGCATCGCGAACTGCCAGTTCGTGCGGCAAAAGTGGTTCGTTGCAAGTTTTCATGGACATTAATTAAGGTGTACGTAAAATATAACTTAAATGTAGCATGGCGTTTTCTTAAAAGCAATATTTTATATACATCTTTTGTAGGGATCGATATTATGCGCCTCACCACTTTCTCCGATTACTCCATGCGGGTAATGATGTACTTGGGTCTCCAACATGGCCAGTTGGTCACCATTTCTAATATCGCACAGGCTTATAAAATTTCTCAGAACCATTTAACGAAAGTAGTGCACCACCTGGCGCAGCATGGCTACATAGAAACACTGCGCGGCAAAGGCGGGGGTTTACGACTAGCGCGGGATCCCAGTACTGTCAATATCGGAGCAATGATACGAGACTCCGAAGGCCATACTGGCTTGTTGCCATGTTTGGATGCGGTGGGCACGTGTTGCATACAGCCCTCCTGCAAATTAATGGGCATGTTGCGGGAAGCGCAATCCGCATTGTTTGAGGTACTGGATAAGTACACCCTGGCCGACCTATTAAGTCAGGAAGAACCACTGGCGCGCATACTCATGCATCCAAGACCTATTACATCCAACGCACCAGAGTGACCTGCACATCGCATCCAGTGTCTATTGCCCAATACTGATCAACCACAGGCCCATCCAGTAAAAATTAGCTGCGCCCTTAATCAAGGCTTCACAGTATAATATACTTGGTTCTATCGGATTGCGCCCTGCTCCGCGTTCAAAAGCGTATCAACAGTCTCTCAATATTTCCTGCTTGCCCTGGTTATGCTGCCACATAAAAAATACATTTTATTTGCATTTTTTATTAGGTATATATAATATACACCTTAAATGATCCTGGCTTGTGTCAGGCTCCCTATTTGTTACCCATACCACCGTCAGGATTCAGCACATCTCGAATGTGCAGAAAAGAATAAATGCCATGATTAAACATCAGGATTATCGGAAATTACCCTTGGTATATATATGAAATACCCCGCCTTTATCGACGATGTACCAAAAATCAGGCTATATGACCCATTGGCCGAGTTTCTGGGCGCAATTGACGATGGCATCGTCGAATACAGTTACATCGACGCGATCAAGCTCGCCGGGCATTCCTGTCCAACTGTGGCATCCGCCTACTGGACAACCTGCAAGGCGCTGAAAGCACTTTACGGTGAAGCTTTGCCGGAACGCGGAAGTGTCCGAGTTGAATTCCGCCAGAAAAACACCGATGGTGTCTGCGGCGTTATCGCTAATGTTGCCAGCCTGCTGACCGGTGCTGGCAATAACGCAGCATTCAAGGGCATCGGCAGCCAGTTCGACCGGAGAAACAAGCTGCTATTTGAATCAGACATCCAGACCGAGACGCGCTTCACGCGGCTGGACACCCTGCAAGCCGTGAGTGTCTCGGTGAACCTGCAAGGCGTTCCATCCTCGCCGCGCGTGTCTGAGCTGCTGCCTGCATGTCTGAACGGAACAGCAAGCAGTACGGATTATGCCGAATTTCGCCAGTTATGGCAGATGCGGGTGAAGGCCATCCTGTTGGATCACGCAGATGATCCGCAAGTGTTCAACCTCATGCCCTTATGAAACACAGCGCAATACCCATTTTTTAACGTTCAAGGAGTCGAATATGCAACAAGTTTTTACCAAAGCCATGGCTCGCAATATCTTTATCGGGGGCGCGGTATTTTTTCTCGCCATGTATCTAATACTCACCTACGATACCTGGCAACAGATTCCGCAACGAAACAATGCGGAAAAAATGACCCCAGCCGTACTCCGTGGCAAGTATTTATTCGACACCAACGACTGCATCGGTTGCCATACCCTTAACGGCGAGGGCGCCTATTTTGCCCCGGAGCTCGGCAACGTCTACAAACGCAGGGGCCCCGAGTTCATCAAAGCTTGGATAATGTCGCAGCCCACGGGTGCGCCGGGAAGAAGGCAGATGCCCAATTTCCATTTCACCCAGACTGAACTGGACGACATCGTAGACTATCTACAATGGCTCTCCAACATCGACACCAACAACTGGCCGCCCAATATTCAAGGTTGATTGGACTCCATTCTCCCGCAACAAAAAAGGAAAAATCATGAAATACCAGTCTCAAATGGTGGCTAAACCATACTTCATAGCCGCCCTGGCCTTGTTTGTCGGCCAGATTGTATTCGGCCTGATCGCCGGATTGCAGTACCTGCACGGGACGTTCCTATTCCCGGAACTGCCCTTTGACGTTACGCGTATGAGTCACACCAACCTGCTGATTGTATGGCTGTTGATGACCTTCATGGGCGCCGCCTATTTTATCGTTCCGGAAGAGGCACAAACTGAACTTTACAGCCCCAAACTGGCGCTGGTCACTTTTTGGGTGTTTCTCATCGCTGCAGCGCTGACGATAGTCGCTTATGTTTTCGTCGATTACGCCCATCTGGCGGCGGTAACCGGCAATGCAGCCTTGCCCACCATGGGCCGCGGCTACCTTGAGCAACCGCTGCCCACCAAGATCGGCATCGTCCTAGTAGCGCTTTCCCTGCTGTTCAACGTGACCATGACCCTGATCAAGGGGCGCAAGACTTCCATCAACCTGATACTTGTGGGTAGTCTGTGGGGCCTGGCACTGCTTTTCCTGCCTGCTTTTTACTTCCCGCATGACACCGTGAAAGCCAGCTTTGCGTGGTGGTGGGTCGTACATGGCTGGGTAGAGGGAGACTGGGAATTAATCCTGGGTGCCCTGCTCGGCTTCATTCTGATCAAAATGACCGGGGTGGACCGCGAGATCGTGGAAAAATGGATCTACATCATTATTGCCATGACACTGGTTTCCGGCCTTATCGGGATCGGTCACCACTATTACTATACCGGAGCACCAACCTACTGGATCTGGCTCGGCTCGATCTTTTCTGCCATCGAACCCATCCCGTTCATACTGCTCATCGCCTTTTCCTTCAAGATGCTCATGCAACGTCGCCGTGAGCATCCGAACAAGGCTGCCATGCTGTGGGCACTTGGCACGCCAGTCATGGCCTTTCTAGGCGCAGGCCTGTGGGGTTTTATGATTACCCTAGCTCCGGCTCAATACTATATGCACGGTACCAATTTCACTGCAGCACACGGGCATCTGGCTTTCTTCGGCGCGTATGCCATGATCTCCTTGGCCATCATCTCCTATGCAATGCCTTTGTTACGCGGCCGTACAGCAAACAGCGATAGCGCCCAGCGCTGGGAAATGGCGGGATTCTGGATCATGGTGATCAGCATGCTAGGCATCACCCTTTCCCTTACCGGCGCCGGCATCGTAACGGTCATTCTGCAACGCGCCGCGGACGATCCTATGAGCTTTATGCAAGTGCAAGACAAGGCGCGTGTGTTCTTCTGGGCGCGCGAATTCTCCGGCGTTAGCTTCTTTATCGGCTTGCTGGTTTATCTGCGGAGCTTTTTCATTAAGGGCGAATACGAGTATGCCAGCGAAATGAAACAGGCTCTGGCTGCCTAAGCGAAGTATGGCGGGACTGTGGTCCCGCCCATTTCACGGGAGATTCACCATGCATATTGAAGCCAGCACCGATTCTGCGCAGCCCCTGCCGGGGGATTTCGCAATCTGGATATTCATCTTTGCCGAGCTAACAGTCTTCGGTGTGCTTTTCGCCGCCTATGCATTCGCCCGCAGTGCTCACGTGGATTTGTTCAACGCTTCACAACTCACGCTTAACCGCACCTACGGTTTTGCCAATACCGTGATCCTCCTGACCAGCAGTTATTTCGTGGTACGCGCAACTCAGTCGATCAAAGCAGAGCGCATCATGGCCTGTGGTCACTGGCTAGCTGCTGCGCTTGGCTTAGGTGGGGTGTTTCTGGTATTAAAACTGCTGGAATTTCAGCAGGACTTTGCGCAGGGCATCACCCTTTCCACCAACCTGTTCTATATGTTCTACTTGTCCCTCACATTTTTTCACTTCATGCACGTGGTCATGGGCATGGCGATTCTTACCGTGGTCGCCTACAAAGCCTATACCGGGCGCTACAGCGCCACAAACCATACCGGCGTAGAAACCGGTGGCTCCTACTGGCACATGGTGGATCTGGTCTGGATCATCCTGTTTGCGCTGGTCTACGTCATTCATTGAAAGGACGACCGATGAAACTGCTTCAAGTCATTCCGCTAAAATCAAGCACCATCTCCTGGATCATGCTGCTCGGGCTCTCCGCGATCACTTTTGAGCTGGGTTCCGGCACCTCAGGCCAGACCGCACTCATGGCGGTGGTGCTGGCACTTACGCTCGTCAAGGGGCATCTGGTGGTGAGCTATTTCATGGGCCTGCGCCGTGTGCGGTTGTTGTGGCGCCTCGTCATGGCCGCTTATCTGGCCACCGTCGGCGGCGTCATCACCATCGCCTATCTCACTGCTTAACCAAGGAGCGTTTCCATGTCCGTTACCTCAATCGCCCGGGCCGTTAGAGAGCCCAGCCTTATCCCGCCCTACACGCCGACGAGCGACGAGATCGCGATCTTCGAACTCGCCTATCGTAACCGCCTGCCTGTGCTTATCAAGGGCCCGACCGGCTGCGGCAAGACGCGCTTCGTCGAACATATGGCAGCGCGGCTCGGGCGCGCGTTATATACCGTGTCCTGCCACGATGATCTCTCCGCCTCCGACCTGGTGGGGCGCCATCTGGTCGACGCTTCCGGCACCTACTGGGCGGACGGCCCGCTCACCCAGGCTGTGCGCCACGGCGGCATCTGCTATTTGGACGAGATAGTGGAAGCACGCAAGGATACGACGGTGGTACTCCACGCACTTTCCGATGACCGCAGAATCCTGCCCATCGACCGTATCGGGGAAATTCTGGAAGCACCACCGGAATTTATGCTGGTTGTTTCCTACAACCCCGGCTATCAGCATCTGCTTAAAAGCCTGAAGCCCAGCACACGCCAGCGCTTCGTATCCCTCGCCTTTGGCTTTCCTGAAGCTGCTCGCGAGGCCGATATCGTGGCAACAGAATCTGGCGTAGACCATGCAACCGCAAAGCATCTCGTCACCCTCGCCAACGCCTTGCGCAGCACTTCTGAACACGACTTGGAAGAAGCGCCGGGTACGCGCCTGATCGTCGACGCGGCGAAGCTGATTGCCGACGGCTGCGATCCACAGGTAGCGTGCCGCGCGGCAGTGGTGGAATGCCTTTCCGACGATCCAGAGGTCACCCAGGCCTTGATGGTGGTTGTTCGCGCGATTTTTGGTAACTGAGTCGAGGCCAACAGCATGGAAGAACGAGTCGGCATACTGTGGCACCAACTGATCAATCGCCTTGCTGCACGACACTTTCCCGAAGCGGCGGTCGAGCTGTCGAGCATCTCCCGAGATACCGCGCTGCTATTTCGCGCCCTCGGCGGCGACCACGGGGTTGCGGTGCAGGCTGGTGCTCAAACGCAGCACGGCGCCAAGCGCTCACTACTGGCGCGCTTGGCTGGTAGCGAACGCAAGGTGGATCTCGCGTGGTTGGATCGCCAGGCGTTACGGCTGCCTCCTGTTGTCGATGTCTATCCAGAAACAAGCCTAAACCGCGATCTGTATTTTTGGCTAGCAGCCCTTTGCGCCGTCGACCCGCAGCCAGAACTGCCGTGGCTGACCAGAAACCAGGCCGCCACACTGGCGATAACCCAGGGGTTTCCCGGTCTGGCAGCATGCTATGGCCGGCTGGTGGAAGCGGAGATCGCGCGCCGTCCGGAAATCAGCAAGATGGCACTGGACGAAGCGCGACAAGAACGGGCGATCCGGGATGCGCTGCGCAAGCCGGGCACCGTTGCCGCGCTCCCCGCCTCGCGGCGACCACCCCATCCCGTCTTGCTATGGCTACGCCCAGAGCTTCCCGCTACAGGCAAACCGCATCCGCACAAATCGCTGGAACAGCCTTCTCAGGCGGCAAGCGCGAAACAGTCGGACAAGAAACGCCGTAGCGCCGAGTACACAGAAATGCCTGAGCGCAAGGGCGGTCTTTTGTTGTTCCGGCCAGAATCTATATTCAGCTGGGCCGAGTACGCAAAAGTCGAACACGAAACCAAGGAAAACGAGGATCAGGATCTCGCCCAGGCGGCAGATGACCTGGACGTTATCGCGATAGCACGGGATCACAAGAACATCTCCAAGAAGCTCAGCATGACTCTCGACCTGCCAGCGGCAGAGGACGACGACACGCCTCTGGACGGCGGCAGGATGCTGCCAGAGTGGGACTACAGAACGCACATGCTGAAACCGAACCAGTGCCGGATTAACACGATCCCGCTGACGGACGCCGCACCATGCGGGCTACCAGAGCATCTGAAGCGGGACCAGCAACGTCTGCGGCGACAGTTCGGCGCTTTGGTGCCTGTACACCTGCGCCTCAAGGCGCAGCCTGAGGGCAACGAAATTGATATCGATTCCTATATCCGTCATGTCGCCCACAATGCCGGTGCCGAAAACCGCTTTTATTTGGACCAGCGCAAACGCGAGCGCGACCTGGCTTGCCTGCTGCTTGCCGACCTGTCTTTATCCACCGAGGCATGGATAGGCGGAGAACAGCGTGTAATCGACGTCATCCGCGACAGCCTGTTTCTTTTTTCCGAGGCGCTGTCAGTCACGCGCGACCGCTTCGCCCTGTACGGCTTCAGTTCCAAGAGCCGCTCCGACGTGCGTTTTCATACCTTTAAAGCATTCAACGAGCCTTACTCCGATGCGGTGCGCGGCCGCATCAACAGCATCAATCCGGCATACTACACGCGCATGGGCGCAGCCATACGCCGCGCCACGGAAATCCTGGCGCGCCAAAAGTCCCGCGAACGCCTGCTGTTGTTACTCACTGACGGAAAACCCAACGATGCCGATCGCTACGAAGGTCGTTATGGAATCGAAGACACGCGTAAGGCGCTGATTGCTGCGAGACAGCAGGGCCTGCGTCCTTTTTGCGTAACTGTCGACCAGGAAGCCCACGAATATCTGCCCCACATCTTTGGCAAGGACAACTTCATCATTATCCGCAAACCGTCGGAACTGCCCACCAAGCTACCCCTGCTCTACGCGCTCCTTACCCGTTAAACGTAACCTTCACTGAGGAAAGTCCACCAAGCTAATTATCTGCATGCTCCTCAAATATTTCCTCAAAACGTCCACTCATTTGTTTGAATGCGTTAAGAATTGCCGGGTCGAAATGTTCTGGTGATGTCCTGCCGTCGCCTGCAGTGATGATCTGCACGGAGTTTTCATGGGTGTATGCCGGTTTGTAAGGCCGTTTGCTACGCAGAGCGTCATATACATCCGCTAGCGCCATCATTCGAGCGGGAAGCGGAATCTGTTTGCCCTTCAAATCATTCGGATAGCCACCACCGTTCCAGCGCTCATGGTGGTTCAACGCGATTTCTGCGCCCATTCTTGTGAAGGGTGAACTGCTCTTGCCATGGCCCAGGATACTGTGACCGAGTGTTGCGTGTGACTTCATGATTTCCCACTCTTCTGGCGTATGACGTGCTGGCTTTAACAGGATGTGGTCCGGGATACCTATCTTGCCCACATCATGCAACGGGCTAGCGTGATAAATGGTATTGATAAACTCCACGTCCATGCCTAAGTGGGTTGCCATCTCCTTGCAGTAAAATGCAATGCGGTTGATGTGCAACCCGGTTTCTTCGTCACGGAATTCTGCTGCGCGCATAATGCTATGCATGGAATCAAAGTGGCTGGTCAGTAATTGTGCGGTGCGGTCTTCCACCTCCGCCTCCAGTCGGCGGCTATAGCCCACTAAAAAATCACTATATTCTTTTAACCGTAACAAATTTCTGACCCGGATCCAGAGCTCGGCGCGGTCCACGGGCTTGCTCACAAACTCTTCCACACCGCATTGCAATGCACGCAACCTGGAGCCGCGGTCATTCAGCGCCGTGATCATGATGATAGGGATGGCCTTGGTCGATTCACGACTCTTTAGTTGTGTGGCTAAGGCAAACCCATCCATTACAGGCATCATGGCATCCAGCAGGATCAGGTCCGGCATAAGATTCGTTATAACTGCCAAAGCCGCGGCGCCGTTGTCAGCCTCTACGGTGGCATACCCCTCCGACCGGAGCAGGGCCTGCAGATAACTGCGGTTCTTAACATCATCTTCCACGATCAGGATAGTTTTTGTTGTTACTTTCATGTCCATGAAAAAACTCCTTTCAAGAGCAATGCCACCCGAATATGGCTAAAACTAAAGCAATGTATTGATGGCTTGCAGGAACTGCTTATAGCGGATTGGCTTTGCGATGTAGCCGTCACAGCCAGAATCCTGCATCTTTTGCGCATCTCCGACCATGGCGAATGCAGTCAACGCGATCACCTTGATATGGCTGGTTTTATCATCCGCCTTGAGTACGCGCGTGGCAGTGAGGCCATCCATGCCCGGCAAATGAATATCCATCAGCACCAGGTCGGGCAGATGTGCACGGGCCAGATCAAGTCCCCGCAACGCATCTTCAGCGCGCAGCACCTCGTGTCCGGCATTCTCCAGCAGCAGTGCTGCCAGCTTCATGTTATTCGGATTGTCTTCCACAATGAGGATGCATGCCATATCAGGCTATCACTCTCTTCCTTGCTGATTTTTTGTGTCACTGCCCAAGGCACGCCTGACTTCATTGATGAAGTTTCCATGGTTAAACTGAGACTTCTCTAATACAGCGAGTACAGATCCATTGAGCTGGTGACGCTCCTCAGGTGTCAGCAGCTTGGCGGTCACTGCGATAATGGGAATCTGTGCTGTGTTCTTATCCTGTTTCAAGCTTTCTACTACAGCAAAGCCGCTGATATCAGGCATCATCAGATCGAGGACTATCATGTCAGGATGCTGCAAGCGACTGATCTGAATGGCTTCACTCCCGCCGTAGGCTCGCAAGACGACATAACCCGCATTTTCCAAATAATTGGATACAATCTCCACGGCTTTGGGATCATCATCCACCACCAATACCTTGGCGCCCATCTTGCCAGGTTCAGGTTTGGCAAAGCCCAGACTAACCAGTGCGGATAACAGCTCTTTGGCGGATACGGGTTTTTGTAAGACTTGTGAGGCCCCCATTGACAGGCCCTTGTTGCTATCGGCAACGATAGAAAGGATCACCACCGGAATATGCTGCAGCCTACCATCAGTCTTCAACCGGGTCAGAAAGCCCCAGCCATCCATACCGGGCAAGAGAATGTCGAGGGTGATCAGATCTGGTAGTTCACCCTCCGCCAAGAGGGCCAATGCGGCTTCAGCCGATGCCGCCCGGGTGACGCGGCAGCCCTCAGACTCCAGTTGCAGCCGAATCAAATCAGCGGCCCGATCTTCATCCTCCAATACCAGCACCCTCGGCGACGCGGCTTGCAAGCACCGTATTTGATGCGTAACGCCCGGAAGTTCTGCCATTTTAGTAGCTGACGGCTCCGGCTCATATTGCAGCCAGACCATGAAAATACTGCCATGCCCCGGGGTGCTGTCGAGTGCGACCGCACCGCCATGCAGTTCTGCCAGTTTGCGAACCATGGCCAATCCTAGCCCCGTGCCCTCAAAGCGTCTGGATAACGAACTTTCTACTTGTACAAAGGGCTGGAACAGATGTGCCATATCCTCAGCGCTGATACCAATCCCGGTATCCTTAACGCTGAGTTGCAGGAAACGTTCCCCATCACCCACCAGCGGTGTATCAAGATGCGCCCGCCCTTCCAGCCTCAGTGCATTCAGTGCCTCAATTTCTGTACGTGTCACGATGCTGGCACCCAAGGTAACCTGGCCACCTTCAGGCGTGAATTTGACGGCGTTGGAGAGCAAGTTATAAACAACCTGCTTAATCTTGCGCGGATCAAACCAGGCCAGACCAAGATCTTCTGCAAGGTCGACCTTGAGCTGAATATGATGGGCCGCAGCTTTCTCTTTCACGATAGACAAGCTGTTCTCTAATAACTGGGCAATGTCCGTCAACTCTGCATCCAGTTCCATGCGGCCCGCTTCAATCTTGGATAGATCCAACACATCGTTGATGAGGGAGAGCAAGTGCTGACCACTCTCAAAGATATCGTTCACGTACTCCTTCTGTTGCGGGGTGAGTTCGCCGGTAATGCCGTCACGCAGGATTTCCGAGAAACCAATGACGGCATTAAGAGGGGTACGTAGTTCATGCGACATAGTGGCCAGAAACTCTGACTTCATGCGATTAGTCTCTTCTAGCTGCTCATTTTTATGGCCGATTTCCTCGCTACGCAGGCGTAACTGCTCCGCCAGGAGTTTCATGTCACCGTATTGCTGGATGTTATTCAAGGCAACACCGAGTTGCGCTGCAAGCCGTTCGATAAAGGGCTGGTCGCGGTCGTTGAGTGGGTGGCTGGAAGCCAGCACTATCAGTGCCAGGCGTTTGTCCTGATAATTAACTGGACTAATAATGATGGCGGCAGGCTGGAACGATAGCAGGCCAGTCTCGATGGGCATGCAAGACTTGCCGTTAAAGTCGGCAAGTACAACCGTACGCTTTTCGCGTGCGGCTTCACCCATCACGCCTTCGCCCAGCTTGAACCCACTCTGGATGTCAGCGGGCGCGGCATGTGTGGTTTCTAGCCGGTAGCTGCCGCTCCACTCGTCATAACTATAAATAGCCGAGACCGGGAAGCTATGATCTTGTGCCAGGATATCCTGCATGCCGCACAGCATCTGCGCTTGGTCGTAATTCGCATTGAATAAGCGCAGCACCGCACTATGCGTTTTGTCGTAAATGGCCGCATCCTTCAGACCGTGCTCAATCTTTTTGAAATCGCGGATATCACGTGCAACCGTTGACAAGTATGAGGGTGTGCCATCCGCATTACGATGCAGAATCACTACACACGACACTGGAATCTCGAAACCAGCACGATTGATGAATGCGGATTCCCCCAGCCACAGACCGCTGTTGATCGCAGTCGGAATCGCCATGTTCTGCGCCAGGTCGATTGCCCAGGCTGGACACATGCGTGAGATTGGGTGGCCTGAAATATCTTCATCTTCCAACAGACCCAATAAATTACGTCCACCTTTATTGATGTAGAAATACTCGCCCTGGAGGTTGGCGGTGGCAATAAGATCGGGCGAGGCATCCAGAATGTCCGTAAGCCGCTGTTGCTCGATGGCGCTTTGCTGTTTTAGCCGCAGATCAGTTCGAATGCGCCAGTAAAGAACAGGAACAAAAATCAGCGTAGCTACAAATAGCAGAACAAACAGGACCAAAAGATCCTTGGCGTGTTGCACTTCTGATTGGGAACGCAGGTCTAGGAGCCTGCGTTCTTCTTGAACGCAGGCGTTAAATAAATCGCGGATATGCAAGATGTTATCTTTGCCAAACACATACTGTCCGCTTTTGCGTAGCTTATCCAGGCCGACCTTACGCACCTCGGACGCCCACTGAATATAGTGGCCCTGCCTTACGTTTAAGGCGTCTTGCAGCCGCTCCAGACGCTGTTGTTGAACAGGGTTATCAGACACCAATTGAATCAATTGCCAAATGCCTGCTTGCAGAGCATTAAATTGCTGATCGCGTTCTGCGAGGTAGGAGGCTTGGCCAGTTATCAGATAGCCGCGCTGTGCGACCTGTGTCCGAGCGAATAAGGCAGAGTTATGTTCAAGCTGGGAAATGACGGTATTGGTATGAGCGACCCAGCCTACGGTGTCAGAAAAGCGCTGGACGTAGTAAATACTGGAGGCGCCAATGAGGATGAGAAGTATAAAGAATCAGGCGAACCCATAAAATATCTTGGACTCGACGGCCCATCCGCTTTTAGAACCTGGACGAGACCTGCGCATTCTGTTCCATTATTTTTATTAAAGATTGTAGTGAATAAGCTTAACATCCCGGCCTATTTACATACACCCGTCTAATATCAGGGTTTTTGTTACATGATGGTGCGAAAGGAGAGACTCGAACTCTCACGCCTTGCG
>JBDTOX010000050.1:0-6081 GCA_039933015.1 Methylophilaceae bacterium | reverse complement strand
CTTAGGTAGACTTTTTCTACCGTAGGAAAATCGTCACATAACACCACTTAAGTACATTTTAATACGGCTAAATACAGCTAAAGATGAAAGTTGCAGGCGTCATAAGTGACTGATATTTAAAAATATTTATTATGAGAATCGCCCTACGAACCAAGGAGTAAGGAGTTTGAATCTCTTCGGGCGCACCATATTAAAAGGCTCACAGCAATGTGAGCCTTTTTCATTTGTACCTTAGATCAATGGTTGTGCTATTCATTTAACCTACTATCTCCGGTTTACGGCGATAAATTCTTTTCGTTGTTGAAGCACTGGCGTGCGTAAGAAGCTGCTGCGCCCGTTGCAAACTCTCTGCGTCGCTGCCGGCCTTGGCCCTCAGATCGTGCGCGGTGCACTCTCACGACATGGCATAAAGCTGGCGCAAAATGGTCCGAGTTATTGCAAGGTCTGCCATCCTGCATCTCCCCGGCCTTTACGTGCTGGATTTTAAGGAAGTGAACGCCAATTAAAAGTTGCACCCAGTATAATCAACGGTTTTTCCGAGTATCCTGCCATGTGGTTTAAAAACATCTTCATTTATCGCCTGCTCACCGACTGCACCATTACCGCTTCAGCATTGGAAGAAAAGCTCGCTCTCAAGCGATTGCAGCCATGCGGCGGGCTGGACAAGCAAAGCCAGGGATGGGTGTCCTGCCGCGGCAATGACCAGCTGGTCCACGTTACAAATCAACAAATCCTGTTTGCGCTGGGTGTCGAACAAAAGCTACTCCCTGCCACCATCATCAACCGCTTTACCAAAGAGCGCGTGGCCGATATTGAAGCGCAACAAGGTTACAAGGTTGGTCGCAAGGAGTTGAAGGAGATCAAGGAAGCAGTTACCGAAGAGCTGCTGCCCAGAGCCTTCGCCCTGCAGCGCACCACTTATGCTTGGCTAGACCCGGTCAATGGCCGCCTGATTATCGATGCGGCCTCTCCTGCCAAAGCGGATGAGCTATTGCAACAACTGGGCAAGACGCTGGATGAGCTGCCGGTTAAATTGCTGCGCACCGAGCTTGCGCCCGTTGCCGCCATGACCGACTGGCTTGCCGGCGAGACTGCCCCAGCCGGTTTTACGATAGACCGCGAACTGGAACTGCAGGCTACGGGAGAAGGTAAATCAACGGTGCGCTATGCCAATCATGCTTTAGAGGGCGAAGAGATTCTTGCCCACATTAAAGCCGGAAAGCGTGCCACCCGGCTGGGCATGACCTGGAACGACCGGATTTCCTTCGTTCTCACCGAGCAACTGCAAATCAAGCGGCTCGAATTTCTGGACATCATCAAAGAAGAATCAACAAGCCTGGCCGAGACCGAGGACGAAATGTTCGACCTCGACTTTACTCTGATGACGGGCGAACTCGCCAAGCTGCTGACTGACCTGACCGAAGCACTTGGCGGCGAAATTTCAAATAACCGTTGATCCAATTTTGGTCAGTTATTAGAGCACCCCCGCGAACCAAGGTACAGCCCACAACTCTCTATCTTGACAGTACTGAGCATGCACAAACTATCGAAAAATGAAAACCGAGGACGGGCTTCACCCGTTCTTCCTAGCATGAGAAAATAGTAATTGAAAGCCAACAACCGCCCACCAAAGCGGGTACGTTCAAGAGACAACAATATGAATAAAAATAGTCTGCGTTTGCGTAACCCCCAGCCTGGCAACATCATATTCTGGCTAGCTACTGTTACCCTGCTGCTGATATTTACCACGCAGCATTTCACCATGGACAAAGCCTGGTTGTCATTCTTCGACAACCTGCATTGGACAGTCAGTAATGCCGCCGCCGCCGCAATGGCATGGCTTGGCTTTGCACAAAGTACTGGCCCTGAGCGTGCGGCGCGGGGCTGGTTCTCTGCTGGGCTAGCTGCCAGCCTGACGGGTCAATTAATGTGGGATATCGAAGGCCATTTTGGCTGGCATACTTTCCCCGCACCCTCCGATATCGGCTACCTGCTTTTAGGTGTCTGTTGTTTACTGGGCTTGCTAGCAGCCTTGAACAGCCGGCAAGCCAAACACCCTCCCCTTGCAACAGCACTTGATGCGCTCATCCTGAGCATCTCCAGCATAGCGCTGATACTGGCCGTTTACCTGGCCCAAGTCGCCCATGTCGATCAGTGGAACTTGAGTGTGATGGCCGCTTACCCGGCGATTATGCTAAGCGCAGCCCTCTTCGGCGTATTGCTGGTGATCCACTTGCGTCCGCAGCTACATTGGTCATGGTTGCTATTGCTGATCGGGCTGGGATGTGAAGCAATTTTCTTCATGTGCTTCAATGTTCGATTGCTGTCCAGCCAATCTATATATGATTCGCTTCTGAATCTGTTGTTTTCCGTGGCCATCATCATCATCGGTGTCTCCGCCATGCACTGGCGTATGGTGCCATCCCACAACACGCGCTATGAAAAGTGGTGTGAAAACATACTACGCATGCTGCCCTTAGTCGGGGTGGTGGTCGTGGCTATGGCAGCCTTATTCATACTGACTCTGGACAGCGCTCATATTGTGCTAAAAAGTGTAGTCCTGCTTGCTGCAATTCTCGTGTTAATGCTGGCCATGCTGCGCCAAAGTTTGCTGCTTAACGAGCGCGAGCAACTGTTGGTTGCAGAAAAAGCAGTTTCTGAATCACGTGCCTTGCTTCAAGTGGTGATGGATACAGCCCCCGTTGGAGTTTTTTGGAAAGACCGCGACTCACGTTACCTGGGCTGCAATACCGCTTTTGCCAGAGATGCGGGCACGGCTACGGCCGCAGACATCATCGGCAAGGATGACTATCAGCTGGATTGGAAAAAACTAGCAGATTTGTTCCGTAGTGAAGATGCCGCTGTAATTCAATCCGGGGTTCCTGAAATTTCAAATGACGTGCTACACACCTCATCACAAGGACATCCAACCTGGTATAGCATTTCCAAGGTGCCATTACGCAACAGCCACAATGAAATCATCGGCGTTTTTGGTGTTCACACTGACATCACCCAACGTAAGCTAGCAGAAGAATCCAGCCGTATTGCAGCGATGGCATTCGAGACCCATGAAGCCATCATGATAACGGATGCTGATAAAAACATCCTGCGCGTCAATCGGTCGTTTGAGAAAACTACCGGTTATGCAGAAGTAGAAGTCACAGGCAAAGACATACGCTCTCTGCGCTCAGAGCAGCATGATGAAGAGTTCTATGCAGAGATGTGGCAAACGGTAGCGAATACAGGTTCCTGGAGTGGAGAGCTTTGGAGCCAGCACAAAAGCGGGAATATTTACCCGGCGAAAGTAACGCTATCTGCCGTGCGTAAAGCCCAAGGCGACACAACCCACTATGTTGCCATTTTTTCAAACATTTCTGAACGCAAAAAAACCGAGCAGAGAATACAAACCTTAGCATTCAATGATGCGCTGACCGGCCTGCCCAACCGGCGATTTATCATGGATAGACTGAGACGGGCGCTTACAGCAGCGGCACAGAGTTTGCAATATGGCGCAGTGCTATTGCTGGATCTGGACAGGTTCCAGATGCTGAATGATACACAGGGGCATGACCGTGGCGACAGACTGCTGATCGAAGTGGCGCAGCGCCTAAAACCGTGCTTAGCTGAGCCGCATAACTTGGCCCGCATCGGTGGCGACGAGTTCATGATTATCCTTGAGAATCTGGGTGAAAACATAGAAGGCGCTCAGCAAGTTGTCGCAGAAATTGCCGAGAAAATACGCGCAATTTTAGCAATACCTTATCAGACCGGAGACAACACCCATTACGGTTCCGCCAGCATCGGCGCATGTCTTTTTGACGGCAATAATACGTCTGCAAATGTGTTGATTAAACAAGCCGATATGGCGATGTATGCAGCCAAGAATGCAGGGAGAAATTGCGTACGCTTCTTTGACGCGGCGATGCAAAGCCTAGTGGAATCAAGTGTCATGTTGGAGTCAGACTTACATGGCGCAATCTCTCACCAGCAACTGCAGTTGCACTACCAGCTACAATTGGACCTCAATCGACGCCCTATTGGCGCCGAGGCATTGATCCGCTGGATACACCCGCAGCGCGGCATGGTGTCACCAGCACAGTTTATTCCCGTCGCAGAACAAAGCGGACTGATTCTGGATATTGGCCAATGGGTACTCGATACCGCGTGCCAGCAGATTGCTGCGTGGAGCCATAACGAAAAAACACGCTATCTGGTTCTTGCCATCAATATCAGTGCAGCGCAATTTGCACAGCTTAATTTCGTAGATCAGATAGAGACCGCCATTCGGAAGCACTGCATTGAGCCATCGCGCTTAAAGTTGGAGTTGACCGAGAGCGTGGTGCTAGATGATTTGCAAAACGTGGTGTTGAAAATGCTGACCCTTAAACAGCAGATAGGCGTCACATTATCGCTGGATGACTTCGGCACAGGTTATTCGTCATTATCTTACTTAAAGCGATTGCCGCTGGATCAAATCAAAATTGACCAGAGTTTTGTGCGGGACATGACAGAGGATGCCAATGACGCTGTCATGGTAAAAACCATTATAGACATGGCGCGCAACTTCAACTTGAACGTGATTGCAGAAGGGGTTGAGACTGAGGCTCAATTTGCCCTGCTTAAGGAATATCAGTGCCTGGGCTATCAGGGCTATCTATTCAGCAAGCCGGTACCGGTTGAACAATTTGAGGCGTTACTGGAGCAGGATTTATAGCTTGAAACTGATAGCCAAGATTATGAAATAAACTCTTCCATTGCCAGCTTCATCCTCCCGGGCACGCCATACAAGTTAAAAAGGCTGATTCCTGTTATGGATCAGCCTTTTTTATTTTCCATCGAAAAAATCAGACATTAATCATTTAGTCTGCCAACGAAACCACGTGAACAACACATTCCCATTCCCATTGAATCCCGGCACATAGGTCGATTGAACCGACAGGCGACGGTACTCTATCGATGCCACTGGAAGCACAACGGGCATAGGCACGTAGTTCGCATTCTGACGCATGGTAAGGCCCACGGTATAGCCTGCACCTATACGGAAATCGCCCGAGGGACGCCATATCTTTTCGAATGCGTATCCAGCCAAAGGCTCCACGGCACTGTGCGAATCAAGAAAGGCCATGGCGTACAAGCTATGCCAGTCTCCATCCTTGTCATATCGGTATTTACCGACCCCGAACCCTAAGGGGAATTCGTTGTATGAGTCAATTTGCTTATCGCTGTAATAATGCCGGTTATGCCATGCGTGTACCGGAATGTAGAGCTCGTAATCTTCAGATTGCCAGGTTTGCGCCACGGCGTCTTTTGCACGTGACCATACACCGTCAGTGGTGGCATCCCCCGCGAATGCGGTGACTGAAAGCAAGCTGATGATTATGGCGAGCCATTGTTGACGGAAGCTCATTGGTAACCCCTATAAAAACGCTTATAGGGCATTTTACAGACCTTACTGGGAATAGTGCCAATTTCTATTGGGTGGGCGGATTGTGGGGCACAACACATGACTAAACAATGCAGATCGCTCGCCTCCGTCCCGAAAATCGGGCGTTCGTTAAATCCAGTGGCTCAAAATCGTAGAAAGCTTTTTAGTCGACGAGCAATCTGGCCGATTTTGGAACCTTCCAGCTGATAATGCTTGCGCAGCGGTTTACGTACTTCCCAGGTGCAGGCCATGCCTGCAGGAAAGGTAACCAAGTCGCCCTTACCGAAAGTGACTGGCTTACCGCCATCAGGTGTAATCACGCACTCCCCTTCGAGTATGAGGGCAATTTCTTGCTCGTGAAAAGTCCAAGGGAACACCGAGACTTCCTTCTCCCATGTAGGCCAATTTGAAACCCCCAGCGCTTCCAAGCGGGCAGCGTCAGGATTACGTTCAATCACGATATTGCTCATATTATTGGTCCTTTCATTGCACATCCATGCAGACACCGGATGTTAAATATTGTGAATTGGAATCTACAGGAAAGAAGCGAATAGTTTGCCATCTCAAAGCCAGGGAGGCATGGTACCAGTTGAGACTGGTCTTGGGTTAGGTTGCCTACCGTAAATACGGTATCTGCTTAATCCATGACTCTGGTG
>JBDTOX010000049.1:0-19587 GCA_039933015.1 Methylophilaceae bacterium | reverse complement strand
CACGGGCGTGCTTGATGATGCCGCCGATGTAGTAAAGCGCGAATTCGCTCAGGCCAGCGTAGCCGTTACCTGCAAACAGGTTTTTGCCATCTTTCCAGATAGATTGGTGTACGTGCATACCCGAGCCGTTGTCACCAGCGAATGGCTTAGGCATGAAGGTGGCAGTTTTGCCGTAAGCATGAGCAGTATTCAGCACGACATACTTCAGAATCTGGGTCCAGTCAGCGCGCTTGGTCAGCGTGCTGAACTGGGTGCCAATTTCACATTGACCAGCGGTTGCAACTTCATGGTGATGCACTTCAACAGGTACGCCCATGCCTTCCAGGGCGATGCACATGGCGGAACGGATGTCTTGTAATGAATCAACCGGTGGCACGGGGAAATAACCACCCTTAACGCCAGGACGGTGGCCCGTGTTGCCACCTTCAAATTTTTCAGCGGAAGACCATGCAGCTTCTTCGGAATTGATGCGCACTGAGCTGCCGCTCATGCTTACATCCCATTGAATGGAATCAAAAATAAAGAATTCTGGTTCTGGGCCGAAGTAGGCAGTATCGCCCAGTCCGCTAGACTTCAAGTAAGCTTCTGCACGCTTTGCCAAGCTACGCGGGCAGCGGTCATAGCCTTTGCCGTCGGTAGGGTCAACTACGTCGCAGGACAAAATCAAGGTTGGCTCATCCATGAATGGGTCAATATTCGCAGAGTCAGGATCAGGCATCAGTTGCATGTCTGAAGCTTGAATGCCTTTCCAGCCAGCAATCGAAGAGCCGTCAAAGGCATGGCCTTCCGTGAATTTGTCTTCATTGAATGCTGAAACAGGTACAGAAACGTGATGCTCCTTGCCTTTGGTATCGGTGAAGCGGAAATCAACAAACTTGATGTCGTTTTCCTTTACCATTTTCATTACGTCGGCGACCGCCATTTGGTTCTCCCCAATTAAGAGTTAGATTAAATATTGAGTTAGTAAAAATTTAAGACACGACAAACTAGCAGGAAGCGTGCCATTGATAAAAGCAGAATTTCCTATTTTCACACAGAAGGTTACAAAAGAGAATCGGAATGAAGCGCACTAAATGGGTGCCAAGCAGTACATTTTGCACCAAGTGGGTGCTTCATGCGTAGGCTGATGAATAAAGCTATACTTTAGGAAATTGAGCGCGAAGGAGCCAATCATGAAAGAATTGACAGAAATTTTGCAAAAAGCAAAGCAGCGCGGGCAAGAAAAAAACTTGCCGTATGCCGGTGCCCTTACTCCGCAAGAGGCTGCAACAGTTTTGGAATTGGTGCCTAACGCCAGACTGGTGGATGTCCGTAGTCGCGCAGAACTGGAGCTGGTAGGTAAAATTCCGCAGGCCGTGCATATTGAATGGTCGTTTTACCCTGGCTGGCAGGCCAATCCTGATTTTGTTAATCATCTCAATATGCAGGTTGATCACGAGGTATTGGTCATGTTTATCTGTCGCAGTGGCGGCCGTTCACATAACGCTGCAGCACTGGCCAACCAACTGGGGTTTGCTGAATCTTACAATGTCATCGAAGGTTTTGAAGGTGACATAGAGCCGGAAACCAAACAGCGTGGCAAAATCAATGGCTGGAAAGTTGCTGGCCTACCATGGATGCACGGTTAAGCATGACAGATCGTTACGCGGTAATTGGCAATCCCGTAGAGCATAGTAGATCCCCGCAGATTCATCAGGCTTTCGCTGCACAAACGGGGCAAGATGTTGATTACAGTCGTGTGCTGGCGCCATTGGATGGGTTCGTAGAAACTGTGCAAACGATGCGTGAAACTGGGTTTAAAGGCGCCAATGTCACCGTGCCTTTTAAGCTGGAAGCGTTCTTGATGCTGCAAAATCAAATATTGGCACCTGATCTGGCTGGCCAGCTTACCGCGCGTGCGCATGCTGCTGGGGCAGTTAACACCTTGATATTCAGCGGCGAAAGCATTATCGGCGATAACACCGATGGTGTGGGTCTGGTACGTGATATTCAACAAAATCTTGGACTGAATTTTCAGGCTAAGCGCGTGTTATTGGTAGGTGCAGGCGGCGCTGCAGAGGGCGTATTGCACCCCGTTCTGGAGCAACAACCGCAATTATTGGTGATCGCCAATCGCAGCATGGATAAAGCCTTGAGCATGGTAAAGAAAGTAAAACAGCAAGAGGATTTTCGTTTTGCATCAGTCAACGCCCATGCATTTGATGATTTGCGCGGGCAGTCTTTTGATGTTGTGATCAATGCCACCTCAACTGGCTTAAGTGATACGCAATTGCCTTTGCCACCTGATATCTTTGCGGAGGGCGCGCTGGCTTACGACATGATGTATGGCCGTGAAACGCCCTTTATGGCTTTTGCGCGCAGGCATGGAGCCGCACGTGTGGCGGATGGTTTGGGCATGCTGGTAGAGCAGGCCGCAGAGTCTTTTTATCTTTGGCGGCAAATACACCCTATTACGCTACCAGTGATCGCACAGCTTAGAGCATGAGCATGCAAAGGTGGTTAGGGCGCGCTTTATTGGCGTTTCTGGGACTGGTTGTGCTCTACCAGCTATGGATTTTTTTGCATATCTGCTGGTGGATAAACCATAACCCTTCTACCAGTGCTTTTATGCAAGACCGTCTGGGGGCTTTGCGGCAGGATAATCCTGACGCCGAGCTTAGACATCAATGGCAGGATTATAAAAAAATCTCCGTTAATCTGAAACGGGCAGTGATCGCATCTGAAGATTCCAAATTTATCGACCATGAGGGTTTTGACTGGGACGGTATTCAGAAAGCTTATGAGAAGAATTTGAAGAAAGGCAAGATTGTTGCAGGAGGCTCCACCATCAGTCAGCAGCTGGCTAAGAATCTGTTTCTTTCCACCAGACGTACGCCCTGGCGCAAGATGGAAGAGGCGATGATCACTTTGATGCTGGAGCAGATGATGACCAAGCGCCGTATCTATGAAATTTATCTGAACATCATCGAATGGGGTGATGGCGTATTTGGCGCAGAAGCTGCGGCGCGCCATTACTTCAAGGTGAGCGCCAGCGGGCTTTCAACTTACCAGGCTGCCAAGCTGGCTGCGATAATTCCTAATCCCAGGTATTACGACACGCATCGGGCAGCACGCGGTTTAGCACGTAAAACTGGCATTATTCAGGCAAGAATGAATTACGTAGCCGTGCCTTGAGCATGTGGACTGCTGCATTAATTTAGCATTGCCTTGAGATATTTGCCGGTATAACTTTTCGCGTTGACAGCCACTTGTTCCGGTGTGCCCTCGGCGATAATCAAGCCGCCCCCGTCACCACCTTCCGGTCCAAGATCAATCAGCCAGTCCGCAGTTTTAATAACGTCCAGGTTGTGTTCAATAATCACAACCGTATTGCCGTGGTCGCGCAATCTGTGCAGCACATCAAGCAGTAGCTGTATATCAGCAAAATGGAGGCCAGTAGTGGGCTCGTCCAGAATATACAGGGTGCGGCCGGTGTCGCGCTTGGAAAGCTCCAGTGCTAGCTTGACGCGCTGTGCTTCGCCGCCGGAAAGCGTGGTGGCGGATTGCCCCAGCGTGATATAACCCAGGCCCACGTCCAGCAGGGTGCGCAATTTTCGCTGTACTACAGGAACGGCGTTGAAGAATTCGTGCGCCTGCTCCACCGTCATTTCCAGTACTTCGCGGATATTTTTGCCTTTATAGTGGATTTCCAGCGTTTCGCGGTTGTAGCGATGGCCTTTGCAGACATCGCACGGCACATAGACATCCGGCAAAAAGTGCATTTCTACGCGAATGACGCCATCGCCCTGACATGCTTCGCAGCGACCGCCTTTGACGTTGAACGAATATCTGCCAGGCCCGTAGCCGCGTGCGCGCGATTCTGGCACACCTGCAAATAATTCCCGAATGGGCGTAAAGAGCCCGGTATAGGTTGCAGGGTTGGAACGCGGGGTGCGGCCAATCGGGCTTTGATCAACATCGACCACTTTGTCGAAAAACTGCAAGCCATCAATGGCTTCAAATGGAGCGGGCTCGGTAGAGCTGCCGTACAAATGCTGTGCTACGACACGGAATAAGGTGTCATTGATCAGGGTGGACTTGCCCGAGCCGGACACGCCGGTGACGCATGTCAGTAAGCCGACAGGTAGATCAAGTGTGACATCCTTGAGGTTGTTGCCTGTGGCCTGGCTCATTTTTAACCAGCGTGCAGGGTCAGGCGCATTGCGTTTTTTGGGGATGGCAATTTGCTTTGCCCCGCTTAAATACTGCCCTGTAAGTGAGTGCACATTCTGCTGAATTTCCTCAGGCGTGCCTTCGGCTACAATATTGCCGCCATGCTCACCCGCACCAGGGCCAATATCTACGACATAATCTGCAGCCATGATGGCATCCTGGTCATGCTCCACCACGATCACGCTGTTACCAATATCGCGTAAGCGTTTGAGTGTTTCCAGCAAGCGGTCATTGTCGCGCTGGTGCAGGCCGATTGAAGGCTCGTCCAGTACATACATGACGCCAGTCAAGCCCGAGCCGATTTGTGAAGCCAGGCGAATACGCTGTGCCTCACCACCGGATAAGGTTTCTGCCGAGCGCGAAAGAGAAAGATATTCCAGGCCAACATTGGTCAAAAATTTCAAACGATTGCTAATCTCTTTTACGATTTTGTCCGCAATCGCCAGCTTCTGGCCAGTAAGGGTAAGTGTTTCGAAGAAAGTGAGTGCATGCTTGAGAGGGGCCTCGCATACTTCATGGATGTTTTGCCCGCCTACTTTTACGTGGCGCGCCTCGCGCCGGAGCCGTGTACCGCTGCATTCCGGGCATGCTTGCGAATTGAGATATTTCGCTAATTCCTCGCGTACCGTAACCGAATCGGTTTCGTGATAGCGGCGTTGCAGATTGTTAAGGATGCCCTCAAAGGTGTGACTCTTATTGTAAAACGCGCCGCGCTCATTCAGATATTTAAAGGCTATTGTTTCATTGCCGCTGCCGTTAAGCAGCATGTGCTGGGTATGTGGCGGCAGATTTTCGAATGTAGTGTCGAGATCAAAGCCATAGTGGGTGGCAAGGCTTTGCAGCATCTGGAAATAAAACTGGTTGCGCCTGTCCCAGCCCTTAATCGCGCCGGCTGCCAACGACAGGTGAGGAAACGCGACCACGCGTTTGGGGTCAAAAAAGCTGATTTGGCCGAGGCCATCGCACTTCGGGCAAGCGCCCATCGGGTTGTTAAAAGAGAATAGGCGCGGCTCTAATTCAGCCAGTGAGTAATCACAAACAGGACAGGAGAATTTCGCGGAGAATACCAGTTCTTTTGCGGTATCCATCTCGACGGCAATCGCTTTACCTTCGGCCAGGCGCAATGCAGTTTCAAAGGATTCAGCAATACGTTGCTTCATGTCCGGGCGGATCTTGAGCCTGTCCACCACCACGTCGACACTGTGTTTGATGGTTTTAGCCAGCTTGGGCACAGCTTCCATTTCGTAAATCTCGCCATCCACACGCACGCGCACAAAACCTTGCGCCTTTAACCCCTCGAACAAGTCCACCTGTTCGCCCTTACGGTTACTTACCACGGGCGCCAAAATCATAAGCTTGGTATCTTCTGGCAGGCTCAGCACGGTATCTACCATCTGAGATACCGTTTGCGCTTCTAGTTTGGTGCCATGTTCCGGGCATTCCGGGTCGCCGGCGCGGGCGTAGAGCAGGCGCAGGTAGTCATGAATTTCGGTGACTGTGCCAACCGTAGAGCGCGGGTTGTGCGAAGTGGATTTCTGCTCGATGGAAATCGCAGGCGAGAGCCCCTCAATCAAATCCACATCCGGTTTATCCATGCGCGCCAGAAATTGCCGTGCGTAGGCTGACAGCGACTCTACATAACGACGTTGACCTTCCGCATAGAGCGTGTCGAAGGCGAGCGAGGACTTGCCAGAGCCGGAAAGGCCGGTAATCACAATCATTTTGTTACGCGGTAGATCGAGCGAAATATTTTTGAGGTTGTGCGTGCGTGCGCCGCGTATGCGTATAAAGTCCATTAGTCTCTACTGTGTTCTAACTGTATATTAACGCCCAATAGGGCAACCTGATAATATACGCAACTTCCTGTCCTAAATTCAATTACTTTCCATGCCATATTCTGAACGTATGACCGCGCTTGAGTTGCGAACCAGTTTGAGCCTGGCCTCTATCTATGGCCTGCGCATGCTGGGTATGTTCCTTATCTTGCCAATTTTCTCGATTTACGCAGAAACATTGCCGGGTGGCGGGAATCATTTGCTGATCGGCCTGGCGCTGGGCGCCTATGGGCTTACTCAGGCGGTTCTTCAATTGCCTTTTGGCATGGCTTCGGATCGCTATGGTCGTAAACGTGTTATCTATATTGGCTTAGCGTTGTTTGTCGTCGGCAGTGTCGTTGCCGCGATGGCGAACGATATTTATATGGTGATTTTTGGTCGTGCGCTGCAAGGAGCGGGGGCCATCTCCGCGGCAGTGACGGCGTTGCTGGCCGACCTCACGCGTGAAGAGCATCGTACCAAAGCCATGGCCATGATAGGCGGCACTATCGGCGTCACGTTCGCCTTATCGTTAATACTAGGCCCTGTTTTTAACCAATGGATAGGCGTACCGGGCATTTTTGCACTCACCGGCGTACTGGCTTTACTTGCCATGCTGGTGATCAAGTATGTGGTGCCTGACCCGCTTGTCAGCCGTTTCCATTCTGATGCCGAGGCTAAATCCAGCAGCTTGAAGGGGGTGTTGGCGGATCCACAATTGTTGCGGCTCAATTTCGGTATTTTTGCCCTCCATGCAGCACAAATGGCGATGTTTATCGTAGTACCGTTTGCCCTCATGCAGACCAGCGGTATGAGTGTAAATCAGCACTGGCAGATTTATTTACCGGTTTTAGTGCTGTCTTTTGTATTGATGGTGCCCGCCATTATTTATGGCGAAAAACGCGCCAGACTGAAACAGGTATTTGTTGCAGCGATTGCGATCATGCTCGGTGCACAAGTGCTTTTTGCGTTGTCTGTCCAGCATTTCTGGGGCATAGTCGTTTCACTTACTTTCTACTTCATTGCCTTTAATGTGCTGGAGGCGAGCCTGCCTTCCATCATCTCCAAGCTGGCCCCGGCAGCCAGTAAGGGGACCGCCATGGGCGTGTATAATACGTCGCAGTCATTAGGCATATTCGTCGGTGGCGCGTTGGGCGGCTACCTCTCGCACTATCATGGTTTCGCCTCAGTATTCATATTCTGCAGCGTGTTGATGGCGTTATGGCTCATATTTGCCTTAAGCATGAAAGCGCCGCCAGCGGTTAAAAGCAAGATGTATCATTTGCGAGAAATGAGCGCCACTCGCGCCCGGGAGTTATCAAATCAGCTGGGTGCTCTAAAGGGTGTATGCGAAGCAGTGGTGCTGCCTGAAGAGGGCATGGTTATACTTAAAGTCGATATGCAGCAAGGCTGGGATGAAGCGCTTGCCTTACGTTTAATAGGAGAATGACATGGCATCTGTGAACAAGGTAATTTTGGTGGGCAATCTCGGACGCGATCCTGAAATGCGCTACATGCCTTCAGGCGACGCGCTGGCTTCGTTCAGTATTGCAACCACGGATAACTGGAAAGATAAAAACGGCCAGAAGCAGGAGCGTACCGAATGGCATCGTATTTCCATGTTCGGCAAGCTGGCTGAAATCGCTGGCGAATACCTCAAAAAAGGTTCTTCAGTGTATATAGAAGGGCGTTTGCAAACGCGTAAATGGCAGGATAAAGAAGGCAACGAACGCCAGACCACGGAAGTGGTAGCCGATCGCATGCAAATGCTAGGCGGCCGCAGCGGTGCCAATACGTATGAGGTCATGGATGATGAAGGACCGGCTTCAGATGCGCCCCGTCAATCGGCACCTTCTTCCTCATCGGCGCCACGCCAGGCACCGGCAGCCAAGCCTGCTGGCGGCTCCGGATTTGATGATTTTGAGGATGATATTCCGTTCTAGCGGGTATAAGAAATATGGTGTCAAGAAAACGGCCGCATTGCGGCCGTTTTCTATTTATAACGCAATAAGTCTTTGATATCAGCTTCTTTGTGCCATCAATGGGTAATTTCAAATGGGTTTGATCTTACTGAACGTATTGCCAGTGGCAGACTATTTAGTGAGGAAGAAATTAACTCTTCACCATTGGGCGCTATAGGGAAATCTGATGGCAAAGGAAAGGTCCGGAAGTTAGTCGAGGTTTTCGGAGCGCAGCTTGATGACCTGGCAGCGCGTGTACAGGCGCTTGATGATCCATTCCCCATACACCGCTGCGACTATGCTGCTGGTGGATTTCTGCTTCGTGGCGGCATTCACGATGGCGATCAAAAAGTTACAAGCGGGAAGCTGAAAATCACCCAGTAAAGCGGGTAAAGCCCACATTGATACACCTCGCCAGAGATGCCGAATAATTAAATCGCGTTGCTATTTCCTTAGCAATAAATGCCATGAAATAATATTCCATCAATTTAATTATATTATTAATACGAATACAATAAAAAAACGCTTGCAATTACGAAATCAATTAAATAATATCGGTGAACGTTAACGATTGCGGAGTGAAGCATGAAAGAAAACTTATCCAAACCATCTCGCGAAGTTGACAGCTTGTCTGCGATTGAAGCTGCAAAGAACTTGCCCAAGTCCTCGGAATTGGCTTCTGCATCAGACGAGTTAAACAAAGCTATCGTCAGTATTCTGCAAGAGGACGGTCGTATGTCTTATTCGGATATCGCTTCTGCGCTAAGCGTTTCCGAGGGCACCGTTCGAAATCGAGTTAATTGGATGAAGCAATCTGGTGTATTGCACATTGTCGCCCTAACTGATCCCACAGGGATTAATTACAAGGCCGACGCAATGCTGGGAATAAAGGTCGCGCCAGGGCGGACACCCCGGGAAGTGGGGGAGAGATTGGCGGAACATCCGGAAGTGGTTTATGCCATGTGGGTGACTGGAAGATATGACTTGCTCGTGGAAATAGTTTGCGGATCGGACGAGGAGTTTCTCGAGTTTGTTGGCAAGAATTGTTATAGCCAGGAGGACATCGCAAGCGTGGAGTTAATGAAGGGCCTTTCGATGATTAAGAATCAGTTTTTTTTGAAAAGAGGGTTTCCTGATACCTCTGCTTAATGAAGTCGATAAGAAAATCAGGTTGTTAAATCTGTTGGTCAATATAGGAGCCTTAGCATGAACGCAATCAGTAAGTTGGAAATAAACAGCAATGGTCCCAAGACTAGTTTCCCTAAAACCATGAAAGATTCGTTTCCGGATAAGGAGCGGGTCGCAGAAGCACGTGCCATGCTGGAAGCCGCAGGTGTTCAATATATTTTGTCGTGCTGGGTCGATTTGCTTGGATCACCCAAGACCAAACCTGTACCGCTCAGTAAACTTGAGGATCTGTGCTTTGGAAAAGGCCCTCAGTTTGCCGTGCATTCGGTGTCTATGGTGCCGGAGCTGGGAGCCTCTGATGCGGATCAAATTCCCATTCCAGACCTTGATAGTCTGGTAGTTTGCCCTTGGGACAATACGCTTGCATGGGTGTTTGCGGATTTGTGGTGGGAAGACAAACCGTATGCCGTTTGTCCAAGGCAAATATTGAAACGACAGATTGAAGAAGCAGCCAAGGCCGGCTACGCAATGTACGCAGGGGTTGAGCCTGAGTTCATGGTGATGCGTTATGTCGACGGCAAGCCTGTAAAGGCTATTGATGATGACCCAACTCCAGGAAAGGGGTTACGCCCACAACGACAAGCCTTTGGATACGATTCGGAATTTTCGATCGATTCCATGCCGTATCTCAGTGATGTAATGGCAATCATTGACAAGCTCGGCTGGAGAATGCACGACGCTGTCGCCGAAGGGGCCTACTCTCAATTTGAGCTGGATTTCCATTACACCGATGCACTGCAAATGGCTGATCGCCTGACGTTTCTGCGGGTGTTGCTTAAAGAAGTGGCAAAAAAACACGGAATGTTCGTGAGCTTCATGCCCAAGACCAGCACGGGAGATTGGCGTTCAGGCGCGCACATTAACATCAGTATGCAGGCGATCGACAATCCGGGCGTCAATGTGTTTGAAGGCGAGGATGGCAACTGGAGTGAACTGGCTTTCAACGCCATCGCGGGGCTTAAGCAACACGGGCGAGCAATTACCGCCATCGCGTGCCCAACGGTCAATTCATATAAAGGGCTAACAGCGCGCGTCGCCGGTTTTGAAGGCGGAACCGTGACCTGGGCGCCAACGCACATCGCTTATGGCCGGAATAATCGTTCGGCAATGCTACGGCTCCCGCAAAGTCGGTTTGCTATTGAAAACAGAGCGACTGATATGACCATGAACCCCTATCTGTCGTTAGCCATGACCCTGGCGTCAGCAATGGAGGGGATAAATAACAAGCTTGATCCGGGACCGATGTGCAATAAAAATCTTTACGACATGTCGGAAGCAGAAATGAAGGCTGATGGAATCCATCGTTTGCCTCGGACCTTACTTGAAGCGATCGAGTATTTTGATGAAGATCCGCTGGCAAAAGAGGTGCTGGGACCTGTGCTGCATAATTCCTTCAGCCAATACAAGCACGTCGAATGGGACCGTTTTCACCAATCGGTTACGGAATGGGAGGTCCATGAGTATCTGAGGTTCTTCTAATTCGCAAAATTAATACCTGAAAGGAGTCGACCCCCATGGATGACATTTCTATTTATCGGTTGAAAGAAGTCATATTGCAATCAGGCCAGTTGTTGCCGGATGCGGAGCTGGTTTACAAGACTTACGGCACGCTAAACCGCAAAAGGGACAACGTAGTGCTTTTTTCAACAAGGTTTGGTGGCACGCATAAAGATAATGAGTACTTGATTGGGGAAGGAAAAGCTTTAGACCCAAATAAGTACTTCATTATCGTGCCCAATCTGTTCGGTAATGGAGTGTCATCGTCACCAAGTAATGTTGCTGCTGATTTTTTGGGAGGTAATTTTCCTAACTTTACAATATATGACAATGTCTTATTGCAGCACAAACTGGTTACAGAAGTGTTGGGGGTCGACCGTATCAAGCTGGCAATTGGGTGGTCGATGGGAGCGCAGCAGGTCTATCAATGGGCCTGCCTGTTTCCATCGATGATCGAGCGCTTGGCGCCAATTGCTGGGTCCGCAAGGACGTCTGTCCATAACTATGTTTTTCTTGAAGGAATGCGTGCAGCACTTACCGCCGATTCTGCGTGGAATAACGGTTGCTACGCAACGCCGCCGATTCGTGGCTTAAAAGCCTTGGGGCGCGCGTGGGCAGGATGGGCACTTTCACATGCTTTTTATAGGGAAGAAAAGTTTAAGGAGTTGGGCTACCCCACCTTAGAAAAATTTCTTGTCGATTATTGGGAAGCAATCTATCTCTCGCGTGATGCCAATAACATCCTGGCCATGATATGGACATGGCAACACGCAGATCTCAGTGCCAATCCGAAATTTAATGGCGATTATGGCAAAGCGCTCGCGGCAATAGAAGCCAAAACCTTCGTGATGCCTGGAAAAACGGATATGTATTTTCCGCCTGAGGACAGCGCGATCGAAGTCGCCCACATGCAACACGCTGATCTGCGAGTTATTCCTTCGGTATGGGGTCACTACGCGGGTGGAAAAATTAATCCTGCCGACGTTGAGTTTGTCGACAATAACTTGAAGGAATTATTAGTCGCCTGACTTTCCAAAAAACATAACCTTAACCGTTGCAATGAAAATTTAAAGTATTGCGCAAGTGAAAACATTTTTTACATGAGAGCTGTTATTTGTATGACGTAAAACGAAAAATAGGGGATATACCATGGCTACAAATGAGCAAGGAATTGCAGAACATGCAGCAATCCCAGAAATACATATCAAAGGGGCATTGCACCGCAAAATTAGTTGGACCGGGGCATTTTGGGTAGCAAGCGGTGCTCCTACAGCAGTGTTGTATTCGATTGGAGCCATTGCAGCCACGGTTGGCAACCCGGCATGGATGATCTGGGTGGTTTCCTGCATCTTCGGTTTTATTCAAGTATTTACCTACGCCGAAATCGCGGGATTGTTCCCCAACAAATCTGGTGGAGCCTCGGTGTATGGGGCTGTCGCATGGGTGCGCTACAGTAAACTGGTCGCGCCAATATCGGTGTGGTGCAACTGGTTTGCTTGGTCGCCAGTGTTAGCGATAGGCTCCGGTTTGTCTGCCGGCTATATGTTAGGCGCCCTCTTTCCGGCGGATGCCATCGTTAACACCTGGCAGATTACGTTACTCGACTTGAGCGGTTTAAAGGAAGGCTTGGCGTTGCGTATTAATGCCACGTTCGTGCTCGGGGCGGCCATTATGCTGACTGTTTTTAGCATCCAGCATGGAGGCATTATGCGATCGGCTAAAGCAACGAAGCTAATTGCTATTTCTGCGCTAGTCCCGCTTTTGCTTATCGGGCTGGTGCCAATTCTTACTGGCGATATGCCGGAGTCTCATTTTCTTCCATTTGTTCCTATTGCTCATGATGCAGCAGGCAATGTTATCGCTGGCACCTGGAATATGGCAGGCTGGACTTTAATGGCAGGCGGGTTATTCATCGCCGCATGGTCGACATATGCGTGCGAGACAGCCGTGTGCTATACCCGTGAGTTCACGGACCCAAAGAAAGACACGTTCAAAGCTATCTTATACACAGGTCTGCTCGGTCTTGCGGTCTTCACTTTGGTGCCGCTATCTTTTCAAGGTCAACTGGGCCTGGGGGAGTTGGTTACGCCGGCAGTGTTGGATGCACAAGGACATATTGTAACTGCTGCCGTCTACAGCGGCATGCTGGCTCCGGACATTTATAGTGGTATGGGGGTGGCCGCTGCCATGTCTAAGATGATCGGCGGCGGTGTTTTTATCGAGCATATCTTGGTCGTTATGTTGATTCTAGCAGTCAGTCTCACCATCATGACTGCAATGGCTGGATCTTCACGCACCCTGTATCAGGCATCGGTAGACGGTTGGTTGCCTAAATACCTATCTCACGCCAATAAGCATGGCGCACCTACCAGAGCGATGTGGACAGACTTAGGTTTCAACCTGATATTGCTTATGATGTCCGATTACGTATTTGTGTTGGCGGCATCCAACGTCGGTTACTTTATATTCAATTTCCTGAACCTCAATTCCGCCTGGATACACCGCATTGATCGACCTGGCTGGATCCGCCCCTACAAAGCGCCTATTTGGCTGTTGGCTTTGGGTGGGATACTCAGTTTTGTGAATCTTGCTTTGATGGGATTCGGCGCCGATGTCTGGGGAGCAGGCACTTTAACAGCGGGTCTTATTTTTGCCTCTCTTATTATCCCGGTATTTTTGTTCCGCCACTATGTTCAGGACAAGGGAGTGTTCCCGAAAAATATGCTGGAAGATATGCATCTTGGGGATGAGGAGGGGGTTACGACGCGGGCGGGATACCTGCCGTACGTTGCGCTAATTGCTGGTGTCGTATTGGTATATGTAACCCATAGTCTGGCCGTGTATTAAGAGATCTAAGACGGTAATAAAGGCTTAATAAATCGAAACTTTGTATGTGGTTGATAGACTGGGGATGCGCTGTTTAACAAATGCATCCCCAGTCATTTGCTGGCTTGCGTTATGGGGTATGAGCCACTTATCCCCATACGACCGTCTCCTGGAAAATCTGTCCTGTTGTAAGATTCTCCCCCCGCCCCTCCCTAGTGGAGGGTTTTTTTTGTGCCGATGTCACAGTGTGTTCAATGCATCAGCGATGGCCAGCTATCAAACTCATTGATTTGCTCTGGATTGCTGAATGGATTTCGCCCTCCCTGAGCCAGCTGCTTAAACCGGAGATGTGCTTTCGAAAGCAATCTCGACATCGAGCGTGTGTTCCGAATTTCGTGTAAACGGGGTTGTGGTTAACGGTTAGATGTAACTTCTGGCCAGCATTCAACTAGGAATTTTTTTCAAAAGCAGCAGAATTATATTTTTGCTATTCTTAATGCAGGCGCTGTCCCATCGCGATTTTGACCTGGATAGATTGTCAGATGAGGATATGGAATTTCAATGCCACGCTCGTCAAATGCTGCTTTAATACGTTTTAAATACTCACGCCTTACCCCCCATTGTTCCAGCGGCAAGACCTTGAATCTGCAACGGATTACGACTGCAGAGTGATCTAGTTTTTCAACCCCGGCCATTTCCATCGGAGAGAGAATCTTGGATTGATATGCCGCGTCATTTTGTAACTCTTCGCCCACCTGCTGCATCGCTTGCATTACAAAATCTATGTCTTCTCTATAGGCGATGCCTACATCAATGACGGATTGTGCGAAGCCTCTACTCATATTGGTCACTGTGGTGATATTGCCATTGGGTACATAGTGCACATTGCCGTCGTAGTCACGCATTCTGATATAGCGGAGCGTGACTTCTTCAACCAATCCGGCTTTTCCCCCAGCGTCAACGACATCTCCTTGCCTGATCTGGTTTTCAATCAGAATGAAAAATCCATTGAAATAATCTTTTATAAGGCTTTGGGCGCCGAAGCCGACAGCCAGACCTACGACCCCAGCAGCAGCCAACATAGGCGCAATGGATATACCCAGCTCATTGAGTATTTCCACCACGGTGATAACGCTTATTAGTACCGTGATGGAGTACCTGAAAACGCGGCATACGGTGTCGATACGCTTGACCTCCTCATAGTCTTCAGAGGATTGTTTTTTTAAATGCGTTTTGAGGGCAAGTATGCCCTTGGTGCTGAATTTCATCAGCACTGAGGCGATAGCAAGAATGACGATGATGCGTAACGTGCCATTTGAAATCATCAAAAGTTCATTGATATCGTTGAATCCTAAACTGCTAAGGAAGTTTTCCATATGTCCTCTAAGTAATGCGGTGGCTAGTGTTTGGTTGGCTTATGCTCGAAGCCAATAAAATCCTAGTGCGGGGATATCTAGGTGCGGATTGGCCAAGCTGATACTGTCTCCGGTATATATATCCTGGACGCTGTCGTACTGCAGAAATCCCTTCTTGCGCAGCTCTTCGATATCAAGTGCTTGTGGATTCACATCGAAGTTACAGATCACGAGCACACGTGAATTAATATTGATGGTGTCAAACCTTGAGAACACGAAGAGGTGGGGATTGCCTACTTCCAGCAGTTCGCGATTATTGTGATCGGCAAAAGCCGTGATCTCTTTACGTACTGCGATCATTTTCTTGAGGGCGCCAAAAATCTGATTTTCAACGCTCCCCGGGATATTTCTGAGTTCCGCCTGTTCCCAATTCACTCTCGGTCGATGTACCCAGCGGCTGTCTGTTTTTTTATGTTCGTCGTCCAAATACGATATGTCATTCAGGGTTCCAACCGCATCTCCGTAATAGATGAGAGGGATGCCGCCAAACGCAAGGATCATGCTGTGCAATACAACGATGGTTTTGATGCTGGTTTGGATGGCATCCATATCGTTGTTTTCAAGCGCAGATTCCAAGCCTGCCAAGGAGGCAAGCGAGCCTGCAATTCTGGCATCGCCGGTTTTTTTATTAATGCCAAATACGACGCCCTTGGCGGAGGAGGATGAATGGTTGCCTGTGAAGTAGTCCACGAGAAAATTGCGATGTAATTTCGGCTCATAACCCGCGAGACGGATATCATTGTCATCAAAGCCCAAACCAATGTCATCATGGCATCGGATGTAGTTTAGCCATGTGGCCCGTTCAAGTTTGTCAGGTATGTTCCTGATGCCTAAATTCAATAAGGTGGCTCTTTTGGTCGCCACCGCTTCCCAGAGCAATGCCATCAGCGTTGCGTTATAGGCGATCTCGCATTCCTTGGCATTGATTGCGTCTTCACCAAAGTACTTGATCACCTCTACCGGGGCGACAATCGCTTCAGCAATGAACAGGACGCCAGGCGCAGTTACCTGACAGCAATCTTTCATGAGCTGCAGTATTAGATGCGCTTCGCGCTCGTTCTGGCAGTTGCTGCCGATTTTTTTCCAGAGGAAAGCGACAGCATCAAGACGGATGATATCTGCGCCGTGATTAGCCCAAAACAGGATGATATCGACCATCTCAATGAATACTGCAGGGTTCCTGTAGTTGAGGTCCCACTGGAAATCATTGAATACCGTCATCACCCATTTACCCATTTCCTCATCCCAGGTGAAGTTGCCTGGAGAGTTCTCGGGAAAAATCTCGGGCATGGTTTCCTCATACATATCGGGTATCTCCCGATCGTCGAAAACATGGTAATAGTCCTGGTATTTCTGCTCCCCCTTGCGCGCTTTTTCTGCCCACTCATGTTCGTTCGAGGTGTGGTTGACGACGACATCGAGCGCCAGCAACATGCCACGTTTTTTGAGATTCTTGATCAGGCTGTCAAGGTCTTCAAGATTACCCATGTCAGGATTGATCTTCCTGAAATCCCGAACTGCGTAACCCCCGTCACTTTTACCTTTTGGACAATCCAGAATAGGCATGACATGCAGCATGTTGATGCCCAGGTCCTGCAGGTAGTACAGTTTTTTTTGCAGGCCATTGAGATCGCCGGCAAACTCTTTGCAATACAGTGCGTAACCGACCCATTTCTGGCTGAGAAACCAGTTGTGGTCTTTTTCACGTGCAACATCCAGCTTTCTTAATTGTTGTGATCTTGCGATATATGAGTAGGTCAGAGTTTTAACTAGCGCATGCAGTTGCTGCCTGAAGTCATCACGATGCCCATATAGCTGATGAAATAAAGAATAGATAGCGTAAAAATTCGCGCCCAGGCGAATGTAAAAGTGCTGCAGATTCTTTTCTTTGATGTCGTGTTCGAGCTCAATGAGTATGTCGTTCAGCAACGAATGTGACACTTGTTCATACATGGGCTATCTCCTGCGCGTACTCATCATGTGGCTGAGTAAACTCAACACCGTAGTGCTTTATTCCTTCAAGAATTCCTGCAGCATAATGTGCATTGGCAAAATAGATCTGCTCCTGATTCTTGAGTACTCCCAGTTCCGGGCTATGGTTGCCGACAACGATGCCGAGTGTGTCCCCGACTAGCATTTCAATATCGTTTCCAGAATCTCCGGCCACAAGAAATTTTTTCAGCGGCAAATCCCATTTGTAAGCAAGATAGCGGATTGCATGCCCTTTTGAGGCACGAATTGGCAACACATCAAGGAACTCCTCGTGTGAATAGATCAGATTTGCGTGGAGTTTAAGGCTATGCAAATAGTCATATAGCTCCTGAACAGGGGGCATTTGGCCAGGTTTTACGATATAGCTTAACTTGAATTCACGCTGGTTCTCTTCTGCTTGCAAGGTAAGGCCGCCAAATTTGGAGAGCGCTGCGGCCAGGGATTCCCTTCTCCATAGATGCCGGATATGGGCCGACCAGCCTAGATCCGCCACCAGTTTTTTTCCGTAGTGGATTTCGGAACCTACCGAGGTAATCAGAACATCAGGAATGCGTACTCGATGTTTTTTGAGTATATCAACAGCGCTCTTCAGGCTGCGGCCAGTTGCAACGCCAAAGGCCAGTTGGCCTTGATTGCTGTCAATCCAGCCAGTCAGCTTCCTTAGCGCTTGTTTGTCGCCTAACAGCGTGTTGTCGATATCGCTGACTAAAGCCATTTTGGCTAAGGACAGGGGTGAACCATCGCGCCTGAGATTGATGGCATACTGACGACGCACCCTTTTTTTATCTCGACGTAATAGCCGTCTGACTTCTTTCATGTATTTTTCGACATGGGCAGCCCAGCTGTAGTGGCGCCATACTCCAGCCAATCCGTTGTTGGCCCATTGGCGCCATCTTTTCCTGTCTTCCAGCATATAAATGAGCGCTTTTGCAATCTCCTCACTCTCAAGGGTGTTTGCCAGAACGCCATTTCGACAGTTGCTCACTATATCCCTGGGGCCGCCATCATCCGGAGCGACCATAGGTAATCCACTCGCGGCCGCTTCAATCAACGTCAGGCCAAATGGCTCGGTGAAAGCGGCGTTGACAAATACGCCTTTTCTTTTTGCTGCAAGTCGATACAGCTCAGGGACTTCATCCTGGGAAACGTGTTTGGGTACAGCAACTTTGCCCCACAGGTCATAGCGATCAATATCAAAAAGCAGATCACTCATGACTTTCTGTTGCGATTCTTCAAGGTCACGAATGTCATCTCTGGTTCCTGCCACAATCAACAGGTTTGCGGCTTCCTGCAGTTCGGGGCTATTTCCATATGCTGCGACCAGGCCCTTCAGGTTTTTCCGGATGTCTGGCCTGCTGATGGAGAAGATCAAGGGTTTTTCTGGGTCGGAGAGATATCTGTCCACCAGTGGCTGTGTGGAAGATGCAGTCATTTTCCTGGTGGGTGGTGAGAATCTGGAAGTATCCGTGCCGGGTGGAATCACCCTAAATCGTGAACCGCTGAAGTTGGCATATAGCCCATACTGCTCTTCGATTTCCTGAAGCGTGCTGGTGACGATGAGCGATGCATGCTTGATGACGGCTTCTTCTGCGGCAATTCTGCGTTCAAAATTGAACTGCTTTTCGATGGCCGCTTGTTTGCGGCCACTTGCCAGCAGCCTTTCCAGTTTTGGGCGTCCAAGAGAATGGCCGGTATGTACCAGTGGAATGCCAAGCAATAGTGAAAGCTGTTGTCCAACATAACCGGCATCCGCATAGTGTGTATGGATCAAGTCAGGTAAACGGCCCTGTTGTCGCAAGAAATGCAGGCATTTGTCCACCGCCTGGTTGAGGTGCGGCCACAATAATTCCTTGCGCAGGTAGCGTTTGGGGCCGCATGGCAAGCGCACAATTCTTACGCCATCCCCCAGCGGTTCTAGCGGCTTTGAGTAATCTTCTGAAACTGACGGGTCTTCAATCAGGCGTGTGAGCAAATCGACTTTCTCAACGTCGCGATGTTTTGCCAAATGCCTGGCCAATTCGACGACATACGTGGTTTGTCCGCCTGTGTCAGCGTTTTTCCCCAATTCCATATTGTTGGCGCGAATCAGACCATGCATGCTGATCATCAAAATATAAATAGGATTTTCCGATTTCATCTGTTGCTCACTCATATAGCCCACTCCTTTTTGAATGGAATATAGAAATTGAGGGCCTGAGGCGCTGCACCTCTGATTCCGCATATTGCCGAGGCAAACTCGGTAGCGCGTTGTAGCGTTATTTGCATATCCCAGCTGTTGAGCAAGCCGATGATAAATACTGCGGCGAACGCATCGCCAGCGCCCACTGTGTCTACCATGGGGTGACTCAATTCGACTGGGTCTGCTATCACCAGTTCTTTATGTTCATTCAAAAGCCAACTTCCAGCTGCACTGCAAGTAACCAATAATTGTTTCAGTTCGAATCGTTGCAGCAGGTCGAGTGCTCTCTGATGGTTATTTTGCCCGCTGAGTTTAAAATATTTCGATACCACTGCCAGCTCGTCTTCATTCATCTTGACGATATCTGCGCGCAATAACGAGCGCCTGACGGTGTGCTTGTTAAACCAGGGTTTTCGCAGGTTGATATCTAGGAATCTTGGGCATTTCCCATCTATCAGGAATTTATCTAGAGCAAGACGGGATTCCATGTTTCTTTGCGCCAG
>JBDTOX010000048.1:0-10635 GCA_039933015.1 Methylophilaceae bacterium | reverse complement strand
GGCTGATTGATTGCGATTTGCTCCAGTATGGACAGATGCAAACTCATATGCAGGAAAGGATTGGTCTCGCCCATTTCCGGAAAGTACGCTTGTTCCAGGTAGCGTTCCGGTGCATTTAATACATTGTGATATTCAGGGTGCATCTGCATCACCTGAAGCGCAATTGCTTCCAGATCAGACAGCGGCTGTTGCCGTTTGAATTTGGCCCAGGCATCAAAGAAAAATTGCCGGACCTGGTCACGGCTGGGATTAAACAGGCTCATCCTATGCGGCTTTCTGCGAGAACAGGCCCAGGACGACCGAGTGTTGTAGCAACTCACTCGTGCCATTAACGGGAGCTATTTCCCCATTGCCGTAAAAGCCAATGAATGGCATATATGGAAACTGTTGCCGCAACAGTAATAAATCGCGATCCACCCCGCCATAAAAATATGGCCCGCGCCCAAGGCAGGAAAAGAACAGGCCGAAAGCCGGCTTGGCCGCCAACTGGTTATTCAAGCTGATCACTGTTTGCAGCAAATCAGCCTGTGCTGCTTCTGTTTCACGGATCCCCCAGCACAGCCATTGCCCTGGCTTAAGCTGTTTGGCAAGAGTGACAGAACTATCATATTCATTGCCGCTCACCAGTGTCGCCAATTGATAATCGCCACCATCAATTGCCTCCGCGGTGTCTGCAAAAACTGCCATCAAGCGATGTAAAGGCAATGGCTCCTCGGCATTTGTGATGTTTTGCAAATAGGCCTGATGCAGCCTCCTTAGCGCAGGCTTTCCTGCGAGTTGCCGCAGGTCATGTCCCTCGATATCGGTAATCGCCTGGGCTTTACTCAACATACGCAAGCCATGCGCGGCGGATAATGCGCCATTGACCCCGACCAGCGCGGCTTCGCAATGCCCCTTTACTGTGACTTTACCATTGTGCCACACAGAAAAAGGCCCATGCCCAACTGCATCCCCGGATACGCCGCCAAATCGCACTCCCGGTGACGACATCCATGTGATATTGATGGCATTAGGCGCAGCTAAAGCCAAAAGCAATTGTTCCGGCTCCTCGTCAGAAGCGGCTTGCAAACTGACGCCATCACTGAAAACCATGGCGGCGGCGGCGGGAGCGTCCAGGATCCAGTCCTGTTCTGTAAAGATTCCTGGCGCAGAACAGCCCATGACCTGAGTGCAACTCGCAGCCTTGGCCGCAGCACGCAAAGCCGGTACGGGGTCACGTGCAAATTCGGAGGTAAGGAACAGCAAGACGCTACTCGCGATACTAATATCTGCGGCGTGCATGGCCTGCGTTACCGCCTGAGCTGCCAAACCCGGATTTACTTCATTGCCAATAGCCAAACCCGTAGCAACTCTCATGCTGCTTCTTTACCTTTATATTCACATAAATCAAGAATGACACACTGCCCGCATTTAGGCTTGCGCGCCACACAGGTATAGCGGCCATGCAAAATAAGCAGATGGTGCGCATCTTGCAGGAATTCCTTGGGTACCGTTTTCATCAATTTCATTTCGACTTCTAAAGGCGTTTTACCGGGCGCGATATTGATGCGATTACCCAGTCGGAAGATATGCGTATCTACCGCGATGGTGGGCTGACCAAAAGCCGTGTTAAGAATGACATTAGCGGTTTTACGGCCCACGCCGGGGAGTTTTTCCAGCGCTACGCGCGTATTCGGCACTTGTCCGCCATGCTCATCCACCAGCATCCTGCAGGTTGCCAGGACATTCCTGGCTTTGCTGCGGTAAAGGCCTATGGTTTTGATATAGCGTTCAAGTCCTACCAAACCCAGCCTCAATATGGCTTGCGGCGTATTCGCCGCAGGAAAAAGCTTGGCAGTCGCCAGATTTACGCCTTTATCGGTAGCTTGTGCCGACAGGATGACGGCAATCAGCAGTTCGAAAGTGCTGCCATGCACAAGCTCCGTAGCCGGTTGCGGAATGGCAATGCTTAGCCTGCGAAAAATCTCGTAACGCTTTTCCGCATTCATAGGCGAACTTATTCAGGTAATTACCGAGCTAGTGGCTAGGTGCCGGCGTCATAGATGGGGCAACAGTGACAGCCGCAGCTTTACGCTGTTCTATCCAGTTGCGGCCAGCAATCAGCAAACCCAGGCCTATAAAGGCGCCTGGCGGCAAAATGGCCAGCAGGAAACCCGGGTAATCAGGGATCACTTGTAATACCAGCGATTTTGCCTGCGGCCCAAAAACCAGATCGATGCCGGAGAATGCAGTACCTTTGCCCACCAGTTCACGGATCGCGCCGAGCAAAGTCAGTACCACGGTCAATCCCAGGCCCATCATGAGCCCATCCAATGCGGAAGGCGTAGTCGGGTTTTTGGCTGCAAAAGCCTCTACGCGCGCCAGCACTATGCAATTGGTCACGATAAGCGGAATAAAAATGCCGAGCACGTTATGCAAGGGATGCACAAACGCATTCATGGATAAATCAATCATGGTAACCAAGGCTGCGATAATCAGAATAAACACGGGAATGCGAATCTCATCCGGAACAAACTTACGCACTGGCGAAACCGAAGCATTGCTCAGCGCCATTACCAGCGAAGTTGCAATCCCCAGCGAAAGTCCGTTGACCGCGGTACTGGTCACGGCCAGGGTTGGGCACAGTCCGAGCAATTGGACTACACCCGGATTCTGCTTCCATAAACCGTTTTCAACGATTTCACGGTAATTGCTTTTTTGAGCCTGGCTCATGTCGCTTCTCCTTTGGTCTTAGACGCAGGCAGGGTTACTGGTGCTGTGGCTGACGGCACTGCAAGAATTATTTCGCGTTGCTCATCAAAATACTTAAGCGCCTTGTGTATCGCCTTAATCACTGCGCGTGGAGTGATGGTAGCACCTGTCATGTAATCAAACTGGCCACCATCTTTTTTTACTTTCCAGTTTTCATCAGATCGTTTGGCAAGCGACAGGCCATCAAAGTTCTTGATCCAGTCGCTATGTGCCAAATCGATATAATCACCCAGCCCTGGAGTTTCCTTGTGGGCGAGCACACGCACGCCCGTCAAGGTTCCATCAGCGGCAATGCCAACCAACAGCTTAATCTCTCCGCTGTATCCGTCGGGGGCGATGACCTCAAGAATAACGCCCGCCGGTTGCCCATTTAAACTGGCACGATACGCTGTTGAAGCTTTACGCTGACCCAGCAATTCTTCGGAGGGCAACTCAAATGCGTCTTGCAAAAGATCATTATCGTGCAGGCGTGCGGGCAGCACTTGCGAGAGCAAGTGCAATTTGGCCTTGCGCTCACTCTCGGCGATGGGTGCCTTGGTCGTCTCAAAAGTGCCCGTCAGCAAGGCCGTGCCCACCGCCGTAAACACTATCAGTATGGCCGCGGTCAGCAGGGTATGCTTAATAATGGTTACATTCATGGTTATTTTCTTATCGTAGCCAAGCTACTTATCATGTCCAAAGACGCGCGGTTGGGTATAGGCGTCAATCAACGGCACGCAAATATTCATGAGTAATACGGCAAATGCCACACCGTCTGGATAGCCGCCATAGACGCGAATCAGATACGTGATAGCACCAACGCCCGCAGCAAAAATCAGCTTGCCATTAGGCGTAGTTGGGCCGCTTACCGGGTCCGTGGCAATGAAAAAAGCGCAGAATACTGCCGCACCACTAAACAGGTGGAACAGTGGACCGGCATAATGCGCAGGATTAGCCAGATGGAAAGCACCTGCCATCACGGCCAAGGTAGCCAGGAACGCCACAGGAATATGCCAGCTGATAATACGTTGCTGTAACAGGTACAACCCGCCCAGAAGATAAGCGCCTATCACCAGCTCGCCGCCTTTGGCCCCGAGCTGGCCAAAAATAGGCGCCTGGCTGATATCCGTCACATTATGCTGCAACGTGAGCTGGGTCTTGAGGTAATCCAGCGGAGTAGCTGAGCTGATGGCATCAATCTTGACGCCAGCGGGCAGCACATGCCCGAAAATATAGTGCAAGTGCTCCATAAAGCTCAAATGCGCTTGTGCCAGCTCTGATGGTGCAGGCCATTGCGTCATGATGACCGGAAACGAAATCAGCAATACGGCATAGCCTATCATGGCCGGATTGAACGGGTTATAGCCCAAGCCGCCATAAAGCTGTTTTGCAATCACAATCGCAAACAGCGTGCCGACCACTACCAGCCACCACGGTGCCAGCGGCGGCAAGGCCAAGGCCAGCAGCCATGCGGTTACCAGCGCGCTGCCATCCAGCAGAAAAGGCATGATTGGGCGCTTGCGCAACTTGAGCACCAGCGCCTCCGAGGCCAGCGCGGTAACTGAAGCGATGAGCAGGCTCGCCAGTATGCCGCTGCCATAAATCCAGACATAAGCAAAAATACCCGGCACCAAGGCGATTAAGACTTTTAGCATGACAATGCTGACGCTGGTCTTTTCCACGATATAGGGCGAACGGGACATAGTTTTCCTGAATGATTTTCTGCTTAGCTCGCGGCTCTAAAAGCGCAAACTTTTAATTGTTATTAAGTTCTAGTGCCGATTTAGAGCACATGGCATGCCTTCCGCTTACGGCTGCTTTTCTACCGCTTCCGGGTGAGCTGCATCATGGCCCGTAATCACTTTTTCCAGCATGGCGTTTTCCGCCTGTATGGCCGCTTCGCTGCGACGGGCATCCACTTCGGCAATCTCGCTTTGCACAGCAGGCGGCAGATTATCGATATTCATTGGCTGTACCGCTGCTTTTTGCTCTTTGGCGCGTTCGACTGCAGCGGCAATTGCCGACTTTTTGGCTTCATCTGTTATTTCAGCTTTTGCGCCTGAGGTTTTTTGTGCATGTTTTTGCGCGCGCTCCTGCTTCTCGCGCTCTATGCGCAGCAAACGGAACTCATTACGTTCACGCGCTACATCTGCCGCTTCTTTTGCCCGGTCCTGAGCTATCGTTTCGCTCTTGGCGTACCGATAATATTGCACCAGAGGGATGTGACTGGGGCAGACGTAAGTGCAGCAACCGCATTCGATACAATCAAACAGTTTGTATTCGCGCGCTTTTTCCAGATTATTTGATTTCGAGAACCAGTAAAGCTCCTGTGGCTGCAAGTTCACCGGGCAGGCATCGGCACAGCGCGCGCAACGGATGCAAGGCATGGCTGGCTGCGGCTGCGGAAACAAGTCAGGGGCACCAGCGATAATACAATTGGCGGCCTTGGTTATCGGCACCTGCGCAGAAGGCAGCGTAAAACCCATCATGGGCCCACCCATGATGTATTCGTTGGTACCGGGCAAAACACCGCCTGCAGCATCGAGCAAGGCAGTGACTGGCGTGCCCAGCAGCACTTCAAAATTACCTGGCTGGGCCACGTTACCCGTCACCGTCACAACACGCGACACCATAGGCTCACCAAATTCAAAATAACGATGCATGGCCAACACGGTCGCCACATTGAAGCACTGAATGCCTACCTCTGTGGAACGCTTGTAACTCGGAATTTCCTTCCCCGTTAACACATTGATCAGCCGACGTGCGTCGCCGCTAGGGTAAATAGTCGGCACCACCACCACCTGTAGTGCCGTATTACTCTTGGCGCAAGCCGCTCGCATGGCTGCAACTGCTTCCGGCTTGTTGTCTTCGATGCCAATCAGGCATTCCTGCGCACCAAGTAAATAATGAGCGATCTCGATGCCATGGACAATTTCGTCGGCACGTTCACGCATGAGCATGTCATCGCAAGTGATATAGGGCTCGCACTCCGCACCATTAATCACCAAGGTACGAATACCTGAAGTGCCATCCGGACGCACCTTGATATGGCTGGGAAAGGTTGCTCCGCCAAGCCCGACAATGCCAGACTGGCGCAAGCTGGCAACCAGTGTCTGTTTATCGGCAGTGCGCCAATCTATTGGTGTGTGGACTATCCATTGATCCTTGCCATCCGGTTCCATCGTAATGCACATATCTGGCAGGCCGGAAGGATGCGGAATCAGGTCTTCCTGAATAGCAATGATGCTGCCGGAAGTAGGCGCATGTACGGCCGCCGAGATACTGCCTTCAGCCTCAGCCAGCAACTGGCCTTTTAGCACATGCTGCCCCGCTTCAACACATATCTTGGGGATATTGCCCACATGCTGACGCAGCGGAAGCACAAGCTGCGCTGGCAAAGGCAGCGGCAATATCGGTGCCCCTGTGGATTCCAGCTTGTGCTCGGGCGGATGCACTCCGCCCTTAAACTTGAATAGCTTGGATAGATTTAAAATAGCGCTCATACGGCTTGTTGTGTTTGTGCCTGTTGTGTATTTTGGTCAATACCTACCGGCTTGATTTCAAATATCGGGTAACGCCATTTCCAGTTATCTGGAGATTCGGCAATCGGCTCCATGCTGATGCAATCTACCGGACATGGAGCCACGCATAGCTCGCAACCAGTACATTCCGAGGCAATCACGGTATGCATATGCTTGGCAGCGCCTAAAATGGCGTCTACTGGGCAAGCTTGCAGGCAAAGCGTGCAGCCTATGCATATGTTCTCGTCTATCACCGCGAGCGCTTTTGGTTTCGGCGTACCGTGTTCTGCGTTAAGCGGCTTGTATTCAACGCCCAGCAAGTCTGACAAAGCGCGCACACCTGCATCGCCGCCGGGGGGGCATTGGTTGATATCTGCCTCACCGTTGGCAATCGCCGTTGCATAAGGCTTGCAGCCTGGGTATCCGCATTGGCCGCATTGCGTTTGCGGCAAAATGGCATCAATGCGTGCAACCAGCGGATCGCCCTCCACCTTGAATTTAAGTGCAGAGTATCCAAGGATAACGCCCAGCAACAAGGCCAGGCCTATCATTACAAATAGTGCAGTGAGCATCAGCGTGTAAGTCCCGCAAATCCCATAAATGCCAGGCTCATCAAGCCTGCGGTGACGAAGGCGATAGCAGATCCGCGGAATAATACAGGCACGTCCGCGGCCTCCATACGCTCACGCATAGAGGCAAAGAGTATAAGTACCAGTGAAAATCCAATAGAACCTCCCAGACCAAATAAAAGAGACTCTATGAAATTATGGTTGGCCTGCACGTTAAGCAAGGGGATGCCGAGCACAGCGCAATTGGTGGTGATCAGGGGCAGGTAAATACCTAGCACCTGATAAAGCACGGGACTGGTCTTTTCGACTACCATTTCAGTAAATTGCACTATGCCTGCAATCACGACAATAAAAGATAGCGTTCGCAGGTAGAACAGCTCGGTACCAAGCAAGTACTCGCTAATCAAGTAGCTGGTGCCGGCGCCTATGGTTAGGACAAAGGTGGTCGCCCAAGCCATGCCGATGGAGGCTTCCAGCTTTTTGGAAACCCCCATAAATGGACACAATCCCAGAATCTTAACCAACACAATGTTATTGACTAGGACCGTGCCAATCAAAATTAGGATATAGCTCTGCAACATTGAACTTAAGCGCCTGAAAAATGTGAAATTATACAGGGTTTATACGCGCCAGAATAAGCCCTGGATTCCCCCAAATCGTAATTTGACGTCCACTATAGTGTTCGGTGCGCAAATCAACAAAGAACATATTGATATATTTTTATAACAATCAGTTATTAACATAATTACAGTAGTTGCAAAAAGCTTATTCTTCAGCCGGTAGTTTCGGTTAAAATACTTTGATTTAATAATTGTCAGGTTAATCATGCTGCAAGGCAGTCTTGTTGCCATCGCCACCCCCATGCATGAGGATGGTGGGCTGGATTTGAGCGCTCTGCGTTCGCTCATCGATTTTCATATCCATCAGGGTACAGATGGCATAGTCATCGTCGGCACTACCGGCGAATCCCCTACCGTTGATTTTGATGAACATTGCCTGCTGATACGCACGGCGGTTGAGCATGTTGCCGGACGAATTCCCGTCATCGCTGGCACTGGCGCCAATTCAACCCGCGAAGCCATAGAACTGACTCAGCACGCCAAGATGCTAGGCGCGGACGCCTGCCTGCTAGTGACTCCCTATTACAACAAACCCACGCAAGAAGGGCTGTATCAACATTACCGTGCTGTCGCCGAAGCTGTTGATATACCGCAAATCCTCTATAACGTGCCAGGCAGAACTGCTTGTGATATTGGTAATGACACCACTTTACGTCTGGCCCAGATTCCGAACATCGTCGGCATTAAAGATGCGACTGGCAACATGGAACGAGGAACCGATTTGGTATTACGCGCTCCTAAAGACTTTGCTATTTACAGTGGCGATGATGCGACTTCCATGCTGCTCATGCTGCTGGGCGCGCATGGCGTCATATCTGTCACAGCCAACGTCGCGCCCAAGCTCATGCATGAAATGTGTGCAGCTGCCATTGCTGGCAACGCACTACAGGCACGCGCAATTAACGCCAAACTATTTGCTCTTCACCAAAAACTTTTTATTGAAGCCAACCCGATCCCAGTCAAATGGGTTTTACAGGAAATGGAACTTATAGGCACAGGCATACGTCTCCCATTAGTGCCGTTATCACCTCAACATTACGACACTTTACGCAGCGCCATGAAAAGTGCTTCTATTTAGCCATGAGATCCTTAATGAAACCCAGCATGAATCCATTCAAACTCAAAAGTATCGCACTTGCTTGCTTGCTTGCATTTACCATCAGCGGCTGCGACTCAATCCCATTCATTGATACCACACCTGATTACAAAGCTGCCGGACGCTCACGCCCACTGGAAGTCCCCCCAGACCTGACTTCAATCTCATCCAGCGACACTTACTCAGTACCTGGCGGCACTACAACCTATTCAGACTACAGCCAGGGTCAAGCCGAGCAGGTACTGGAACAAGAAAAGATCCTGCCTAACCCCGACAATGTAAGGCTGGAACGGGCAGGTTCTCAACGCTGGCTGGTAGTGCAGGCACCGCCGGAAAAGATATGGCCGGTGATCCGCGAGTTCTGGTCTGAATTGGGCTTTGCCGTACGTGTGGAAAATCCGCAAACCGGCGTCATGGAAACTGAATGGGTCGACCCATCAAGCCTGACCAAGGATGAGAAAGGTAATTATCTAGACAAATTCCAAGGCTGGCTGGATAAGCTCAATACCCTCAAGAATCGTCAGAAATTCCGCACCCGCATTGACAACGGATCTGAGGCAGGCACCACTGAAATTTATATGAGCCATCGCTCGATAAGTGATGTTCCTGATGACGGCAAAGTACGCGTTCGCACCATCGCTGGTGAAATCGAGACCGGTTACGCTCCCTCCAAAAAATCCGGCAACGGCGGCAAAGTCGATTCGGCCAGAGCTGATGCGGAAGATATTGATGCCGAATTGCTGCGCCGCCTGATGGTGCGCCTTGGTGTTGAAGAGCAGAAATCACGTACTGTGTTGGCAAGCGTCAACAATGAAGTGCGTGCAACACTGAACAAGGAAAGCGATGGTTCACTCAACTTAACTATCAATGACCCATTTGACCGCGCCTGGCGTCGCGCAGGCCTGGCGCTTGATCGTGTAGGCTTTGTGGTTGAAGATAAAGATCGCTCGAATGGCTTATTTTACGTGCGCTATTCCGATGTGGATATCGACGATAGTCCCAAGAAAAAGAAAGGTCTGATTGACAGCTTGAAATTCTGGGGCGATGACGATGAGGACAAGGATAAAGGTAATCCTGAAAAACAATACCGCGTCAAAGTAGAAAGCAACACCAGCGGCGGGTCGCTCATTACCGTTACCGATAAGGAAGGCAAGCGTAATCGCTCAACTACCGCAAATCGCATTATTAACCTGCTTTACGAGCAATTAAAATAGTCAAAACTTAGGAGCTGTATGCTCATGGTACAGTGGCAATAATGCGTTTTGCCTCACTGGGTAGCGGGAGCGCAGGCAATGGCCTGGTTGTAGAAGCGGCCACTACCCGGTTATTGCTTGATTGTGGCTTTGGTTTGCGCGATGCCATCATGCGTCTGGGCAGACTCAGCCTGACGACTGAACAGATTTCCGGAATTCTGATCACGCATGAACATGACGACCATGCAGGCGGAGTGTTCAAGCTTGCCAATAAATACAAAACCCCTGTCTGGCTTACCTATGGCACGCTGACTATGGTCGAGCGCTTTTTGCCCAAACAGCGTAATTTCGATATCCATGTTATCGATAGCCATCAGCCATTCAGCATAGGCAACCTGCAAATCCATCCTTTTCCTGTCCCACATGATGCACGTGAGCCGGTGCAATTTGTGTTCGGGGATGGCGCGCAGAAACTTGGCGTATTGACCGACACCGGCACCTCCACGCCTCATATTGAGGTCATGCTGAACGGTTGCGATGCGTTAATGCTGGAATGTAATCATGACTTGGATATGCTGATGAACGGGCCTTACACGAGGCCGCTCAAACAGCGTGTAAGCAGCCGCCTGGGGCACTTGGACAATGCAAGCTCAGCGCAGCTACTGACAAAGCTTGATAACAGCAAGCTGCAACATATAGTGGCAGCACATTTGAGCGCCAAGAACAATTCACCTGCACTTGCAAAAAAGGCATTAAGCGAGGTTTTACATTGTGAAGATGAATGGATAGGGATTGCGGATCAGGAACAAGGGTTCGGCTGGCGCCAAATCATGTAAGTCGCACATGTCACTTAAGGAAGCCCTGAACAAGTCAGCATTCAGCGGCTCCAATTTATCGAATTACGGT
>JBDTOX010000047.1:0-20738 GCA_039933015.1 Methylophilaceae bacterium | reverse complement strand
TTATTTTTTTATTAACTACACATTTAAAAATACCTGCTCTTGCTATGGTCGGTAACAGTGCTAAATGAAATCCAATTATTCCTATAACTAAAACATTTTTCCTTATTGTCATTTTTTAAGTCTTTCATAAAAAAACAATTTGGATACTAATACTTCCAAAAATAAAGCAGAGCCTGTTAGAGTTGCTAGCTAACAATTATTTGGCTACTCACGAACTGCGCAGCCCATAAATTTTATGATCGTGAGTAGCGATTATTTAATTTCGCATAATGTATATTATGTAAAATAGAAGATTCACCAGAGCAAGCTGCAAGACCGATTTTAAGAAGTTACACTACTGCTGTGAGTTAGCTTTCAGTGCTTCCCTGAAATTCAGCGCCAAATCATCCTCCGGCAAGTCCAAGTCAAGACCTTTCCATTTGAGTTTATCCAGCACTTCGACATCAGCGACGATAAGTTGAGCAGTTTTCATTTTTTCCAAGCGCTTCATTGCGCGAATGTCATTGATGCCAGTAATCAGATATCTAAGCAAGAAAAGGCTGACAATGCCGAGCGGCACATAGATAATAACCATCCAGAATTGATGGCATAAGCGGCTTGAAAATGCTGAAGTCGGGCAATAATCAATCAAAAATCGGATTTGATGAAAATATTGGTTTGCAGTATTGAGTAGATTATCCATTTTTTATTTTTGGTTTAGTGCGAAAAAAAACGAGCTATGAAGCTCGTTAAGGGAAGTTATAGCAATCTAGTCTGAGTTAAATAGCGGATTTACCTTCATTTTGGCTTTTTGATATTTGATTGCATATCATTAATTATCTTAGCTGCCCACTCCTTCCCGCCCAAGCCAAATGCAATGGCTAGTGCAAGGAAGACTGCTCCGAATACGATAACGAATAATGCGGTAAGTAATTGTGTGCCGATATCTAACTGTTCCAGCGCTACAAATAAAGTAAAGATTTGGATGCCATATTCTGCCGACGTGCTCAACGCCAATGCGCCTTCAAATTTGATGCTATGTAGCCATGTAAATACCAGGCGGTTAATGAAGCGCGCCAACAAGGTGCCAAATATCAGGACAAGTATGGCGATGATGATTTTAGGCAGATAGTTAGCCAGGCTATGCAGCATCCCGGCGACTTCTGTAAGGCCCAGTGTATTGGCACCGGTAATCACAAACAGCAAGATCACCAGCCAATAAACCACTTGGCTGATAACGCCGCTTAAGGTCAGGTCGAAATCACCATGGCTGAGAAAAGCTTCCAGGCCGGACTTATTGGCAAACTTATCAAAATGCGTAAGTATGAGTACCCTCTTTACGCCTATGCAGGTTATCTTGGCGCAAATCCAGCCAAAAAACAGGATAACCATCACTGCTAACAACTTTGGAAAAAAAGTGGCTGCCTGGCCCCAGAATTCGTTTATGGATGATAAAAAGATATCAATCTGATATTGCATCATGCCCTCCTGATTAATTTTGCGAGTTCGAATAACTTGATTGCATACCGCGGTCAATGGGACTGTTGCATTGCTGGGTGATGGGAACGGCTTCGCGGCATTTTGGCGTAAATGCCTGGAACTCGCAATTAAATTGGCACGAAAATATAATGTGATGGATTAATTATAAATAATAAGGTATTGATATAATTTAATTAGTTAATTTTACAAATGATTTCTAAAATAGCGTGCGATGCCATAATCCAAGCTTAACTTGCCTGTTTTTTGAATGACCAATCGTATTAATTAGTTCCTAAGCGCTGGTCGGCTTGAGCGCAGTTTTCTTGCATAGAGCGATTTTATTTTGCCGTTCTCGAATCACCATTTTGTCGTTGAGCCCAGTCCACCTTACATGTATTAAAAAATGTTCTTCCCTTAATTTATGAGTGAGTTGCCAACATCCAAACCTGCATATGGATACACTTATTTGGGCAGTTTATTTAGCACATGGCTGATCTCGTTATTCAATGACTCTGCATCAATGTCTCGGCATATATGTTGAGCATCTGTCAGCAGTTTCTTTGCGGCTTCCGGCTGATTGTTAGCTACTTTCGCCAGCGCCAGATAATAATAAGACTTGGCTTCCCAGAAGGCTCCGCCTTGATCTTTACTGAGCTGAATAATTTTATTGATGTGTTTTTCTGCATTGGGATAGTCTTTTGCGGCCGTGTAAAAGCGCCCTAATTCCAGGCTGGCATTGGCAAAATGATTCAAGTCGCCGCTCTGTTGTTCCATGAGTACGGCTTTAATCTGGTATTCGATTGCCTGGTCGTACTTTTCCAAAGTGCTGTAGGTGTCGGCAATGCGCGCATAGTTATTGGCGCGTTCATTATTGTTAGCCGCTAATTTGCTACCCTGCAGATAGCTTTCCAGCCCGGCTTCAAGCTGATTGGTGTCTACCAGGGTTTCACCAATCAGGTTCAGGCTGATACGTTCAAAGTGTTTATCTTTTTCTGCCTGTGACATTACCAAACTCTGGCGGAAAGTGTTGAGAGCTTCGGGATATTGTTTGGCGCTTTTTTGCACATTGCCGATTAAAATCAGAGTGACTATATGATCTGCAACTGTTGAAGTATTTTTTTCTGCGGCCTGCAGTGCAGCCAAAGCTTCATTGAATTGACCGGTGCCCCCATATGCCTGGCCTTTGCATAAAAGTGCGCCATGGTTGTTTTTATCCTGTTTAAGCACTTGTTCCGCATAAGCTAAAGCCTTGGATGCATTGCCATCCACAATTGATTGATTACAATATTTAACTTTACTTTCTATATCGGTATTTCCGGCGTAAGCCAGGCCGGAAGACATCAGCAGGGCGGCGAGCGCCGAGGAATAGGCTAAATTCATAGCATTAGTCCAGCTAGTTTGAATACCGGCTCCAATTGTGCGGCGTAGCGCCGCAGGCAAAGAACTCGGGGTTAAGTAATGAGTCTTTGGTGTTGTAGCTTAAAGCAGTACCTTGCACATTAACCAGTTGACCGCCTGCCTGCTCCAGCACTGCCTGGGCTGCAGCGGTATCCCATTCCGAAGTCGGGCCCAGTCGCGGATAGACATCTGCCCTGCCCTCAGCCACCAGGCAGATTTTTAAGGAGCTGCCAAGCGAGATTAGCTGCGGTGCTGCAAGCTTACTGGCAAGATTCTGCAGAAAGGCTTCCATCCTCTTGTCCGAATGTGAACGGCTGCCGGCGATGGTCAAATGAGTCAAATCCAGCGCTCGTGCCCGAATGGGAACCGCTTGTTGGCTGCCTTCCTGTTTGAATGCGCCACAGCCAGCACAGCCGTAATACAGTACATCCTTGGCGGGCGCATAAACCACGCCCATCACCGGCTTGCCGCCATCGATCAAGGCGATATTGACGGTAAACTCACCATTACGTTTGAGGAATTCCCGTGTGCCGTCCAATGGGTCTACGAGCCAATAGCGACGCCACGTAGAGCGAATGGCATAGGGTATGGTTGCAGCTTCTTCCGAGAGCGTGGGAAGCTGCGGCGTAATCTGCTTCAAGCCCGCTACAATCACATTGTGGGCCGCTAGATCAGCCTGGGTTAGAGGTGAATTGTCATGTTTATGCTGGACTTCGATTTCACCGCTATAAACTTCCATGATGGCATCACCTGCCAAGCGTGCAATGGCAATTACTTCATCCAGCCATGGGGAAAATTCATTCATGGTTGCGTCTGCAATATGGCTAACAGGCCAGCCTCATCCAGCAATGCAATGCCAAGTTCCTGAGCTTTATCGAGTTTGCTGCCGGCTTCTGCACCTGCAACCACGTAATCTGTCTTTTTTGAGACACTACCGCTGACTTTGCCGCCTGCTGCTTCGATCAGTTCTTTGGCTTGGTCGCGAGACAAGTTTGGCAATGTGCCCGTAAGCACGAAAGTTTTACCGCTAAGCGCTCCGGACGCCGTGCTTTTGCCAGCGCTCTCCTGCCAGTGGACACCAGACTGGATGAGCGCGGCGATGACTTCGCGATTATGTGGTTCGCTAAAGAAATCTTGTATGGAGAGCGCCACAATAGGGCCTACATCCGGTACCTGTTGCAGTGTTTCCAGATCTGCCGCTTGCAGGGCCTGCAGATTGCCGACGTAGCGTGCCAAATCCTTGGCCGTGGCTTCGCCGACGTTGCGTATGCCTAGCGCATAGATAAAGCGTGCCAGCGTGGTTTTCTTGCTGTGGTTAAGCGCATCAATGATGTTCTGGGCCGACTTTTCTGCCATGCGCTCGAGATTGGCTAAAGTTGGCAATTCAAGCCGGTAAATATCAGCCAGTGTATGCACCAGCTCGGCATCTACCAGTTGGTCTACCAGCTTTTCACCCAGGCCTTCGATATCCATGGCCCGGCGCGAGGCAAAATGCAGGATAGCCTGCTTGCGCTGTGCCGGGCAGAACAATCCACCGCTGCAGCGCGCTACAGCTTCGTCTTCCAGCTTGATAATATGTGAGCCGCAGACAGGGCAAGCCGTAGGCATGACAAAAGCGCGTGCGTTGGGCGGGCGCTGTTCCTGAATAACACCTACCACCTCGGGGATTACATCTCCTGCACGGCGCACGCTGACGATGTCGCCCACATGTACGTCCTTGCGTCGCACTTCGTCCTCGTTATGCAGCATGGCATTAGTAACTGTCACGCCACCCACGAATACAGGCTTGAGCCTGGCTACAGGGGTTATGGCCCCGGTACGGCCTACTTGCACCGTGATATCCAGCACCTCGGTCAGCGCTTCCTGAGCCGGGAATTTATGCGCGATGGCCCAGCGTGGTGCGCGCGCAACAAACCCCAGTTCGGCCTGCTGTGCTAATGAATTGACCTTGTAGACCACACCATCGATATCGAAAGCCAAGCTCTCGCGTTTACGACCTGTGTTTTCGTAGTAATCCAGCAAACCCTGCAGGCCTTGTACCGTGGCACGCTCTTTCGTGACTGGCAGGCGCAGGCCGGCCAGATAGTCCATGGCAGAGCTGTGCGTCGCGAGCGGCGGAATTCCATCGGCGGCGCCCAGCCCGTAGGCAAAAAACGTCAAAGGCCTTGTGGCCGTGATATTAGGGTCCAGCTGGCGCAAACTGCCTGCCGCCGCGTTACGAGGATTCACGAATATCTTGTCGCCGCGTGCTTCCTGCTCACGATTGAGGCGCTCAAAATCGCGCTTGAGCATGAAAACTTCACCGCGTACTTCGAGCAGCTTGGGCGGATTCTGGCTGAGCAATCGTGTGGGAATCGCACGGATAGTGCGCAGGTTGCTGGTGACATCTTCGCCTGTGTAGCCGTCGCCACGGGTCGCGCCCTGAGTCAGCAGGCCATTGTCATAGGTCAGCGTGATCGCAAGGCCGTCAAACTTAGGCTCTACGGCATATTCAATCTGATCCAGGCCCAAGCCTTCACGCGCCCGGCGGTCGAATGCCGCCACCTCGTCATCTGCAAATGCATTATTGAGCGACAGCATGGCCATTCTGTGGGTGATGGCATCAAATGCTTTGAGCGGCTTGCCGCCTACGCGCTGAGTGGGTGAATCAGGAGTGATGAGGTCCGGGTGTGCCAGCTCCAGTGCCTGCAGTGCGCGAAACAGGCGATCATATTCGCTATCCGGCACAGTGGGGGCATCCAGCACGTAATACTGATAATCATGATGGCGAATTTCTTCGCGCAAGTCCGCTATTTGTTCGGCAGGCAATAGCTGGGGCGCCGTTTCTGACTCATGCTGGGAGAACAATGCACCCTGTACGCCCTGCTCATTTTTGGACATGATTGACTTGTAAGGATTTAGGAGAAAAGCCTAAGCGCGATGGGGCTTCCCGGCACGATGCCACGTGCGACCATGGTGGCGTGGATCATCTTGAGTTGCTGGCGAATTTTCTCAATCTGCGCTTCGCCCAAAGTGCGCTGGTTGTCATCGACCAGCTGTCCGCTCAAGCTATGTTCCATTTGGCGGGCAACCAATATCATGTGCTTAAAAACTTCGGCGCAATTTTTGACCCGCGGTATATCCAGCTGGAAGGTGACGCCGCGAACAACCGCCGTACGCAACATTTCCGTACTGAAGGGCGTGTTGTCCTGGTTGACGACGGAGAACAACCGCTGCCCGTGCTCCGAATCGTAATGAAAAGTCCCGTCTTTGTGCAATACCAAGCCACCGGCTTCAGCTAGCCCCCTGAATTTGGTGCCGGTAAAAGGACCGCTGGCGCTTTGTATCAAATGGAAGCCGACCATCTTGTCCACATCAAGACAGAATTGATCCAGTTCACTGGCGTAGCGCAATGGGTCGGGGTTGCCTTGCCACTCCACTTGGGCTGCCAGTTTATGCTCAATGCTGTCCACCGCGTGCTGAAAACGGTTCAGCGTTTCTTTTGCAGCCGGGCCTGAGCGGTCAGCAAGCTGCAGGCTGCAGACCGCTCTGATGAATTGTGTTGCTTCGTGCTCCCGCGTTAACGGGCACCACACGCCATCGAAGCCCAGGCCATAGATATATATGGGTTTGTCGAGGTCAGCCAAAGACAACAGCAGCTCGCGTAAAGCACTGCCAACAACTGACTGTTGCAGGTAAAGCACCGCGATTAAATCGACTTGATGATTGATGGTGGCAGGTAACGCAACTTCTTCATCAGACAGTTGCTCGATGGGCTGGCTGGCCGGAGCCGTCGCAGTGTCGGGCTGGACTTCATCGGTCCAGAATTTTGACGCGGCGGAAGAGGTTTCATTCAGGCCGGCTTCTTCCATGAGCTCTGCTGTGGTTGCTTTTTCCGGAGGCAGCTCGTCAGAGGTATTGTCGTCTTCCCATGTATTTGCCTGGGTTGACAAGTCTTGTACTGGAACCGCCAAGTCCTGTTCAAATTCGGCCACGGCTGAGACAGCTTCTGTCACGGCATTTTTGTAATCGGGGCTGTGATCCTCATGGGAGATGGTGGCTGGGGGGTAGTCTTGCTGAGGCGCTGAATATGCCCCTGCCCCCTCAAACTCAAACTCGCGCTCGTCTTTCAGTATCGCATCCGCATCAATACGAAAATCGTCGATTAAGGCATCGTGGCGCGGCGCGTCGAAGCGTTCGGAAATCTCATTGCGCAGCTTTCTTTCCTGCCACCAGTTGAATACGATTACCGCCACGATGATAAGCGCGCCTAACGCCAGTAAGGCAAGTTGTAGATCAGTCATTTTGTAATACTCGTTTTATTGTTACTGGCTTGCGAATTTGCATGTGTTTCATAGCTGGCCTCATTATTCATTTGCAGGGCGGCCTCCATATCGACTTCGACAATACGCGAAACACCGGACTCCTGCATGGTAACCCCGATAAGCTGCTGTGCCATTTCCATGGTTATTTTATTATGACTGACGAACAAAAACTGTGTGCGTTCGGACATTTTTTTTACCATATTGCAAAATCTTTCCGTATTGCTGTCGTCTAGCGGTGCGTCTACCTCATCCATTAGGCAGAACGGCGCGGGATTAAGCCTGAACAGCGCGAATACCAGTGCCAATGCCGTCAGCGCTTTTTCACCGCCTGAGAGCAAGTGTATCGTAGTGTTCTTTTTACCAGGCGGTTGGGCAAAGACCTGCATGCCGGTATCCAGAATTTCTTCGCCTAGCAATACCAGACGGGCTTGTCCGCCGCCAAACAGGGCTGTGAAAAGTTCGCCAAAGTGGCGGTTGGCTTCATCAAACGTATTTTGTAGCCGGCTACGCGTTTCGTGGTCTATGCGGCGAATGGCATCTCCCAGCGTGGCGACAGCTTGTTCCAGATCCTGTGCCTGGCTATCCAGGTAGGCCTTGCGCTCGCGCTCGCTATCCAGTTCCTGTATCGCCGCCAGGTTGACCGGCCCCAGCGCGTTGATCTGCACGTTAAGCGCCTCGGTGCTGCGTTCAAGCTCGCTGGCCTTGGCCGATGGCGCAAGGTTTGCGCCCAGCGCCGCTTCATCAAGCCCGTTGGCCATAAGTGCCGCCTGACATTGCTCAAAATATAGACGCGCCTGTTGCTCTTGCAAGCGGGCTTGTTCCAGCTTGTCTCTGAGCGGGTGCAATTGCTGCTCGTTTTGCATCCGAGCACGTTCCTGTGTCTGCAACCCCTGCTCGGCGCCTGCCATGGCCTCGCGTGCTGAGACCAGCTCAGTCTCGCGTTGTTGCTTGCTTGCAAGGGCTGCTGCGAGGTTGGCTTTCAGGCTTTCCATGGTTACCGCTGCAAGCATGGTTGCAGCCTCATTGCGGCGTATCAGCAAGGCATTTTTTTCTTCAATTATGGCATTAATTTTACTTTTTATGTCATTGATATTATTGGTAATTATTTTATTATTAAATACCTTCTCCTGCCCCAGGCGTTCAGCCTTGTGCAATTCGCTGCGCACAGTATTTAATGCAAGCTCAGCCCCCTGCTTTGCCGTTTGTGCCTGTGCATGCTTCGCCAGTAAATCAGCCAAAGCGGTGCGGAGATTTTCTAGCGCATCCTGTTTTTGCTGCTTTTCAATGTGTAATCCAGCCTGGCGTTGCAGCGCTGCCTGCTGCTCTGCCTGCATGGTTTTCTGGCGCTCCAGCACATGCTGGCGCTGCTGTTGCAGGCGTTGAATCTCGAGATTGAGATTATGCTGCAGTTGCGTATTGGTGCGGAGTGCCTGCTGCTGCTGTTGATAAGCCTGACGCACTTGCTGCAAGGCAAGTTCGGCCTGGTTCAGCGCCTCAATACGGTGCTGCAGGCTGCGTTGCAGCAGCGGTAATTGCGCTTGCAGGCTCGCCAGTTCCCGCTGCCGCTCCAGCACACCATGCAGTGCTGATTGGGCGGCGTAGAGCGCTAGGCTATGCCTGGTGTACACATCTCCCAGCTTGCTAACCAGAATCTCACCGGATTTCAGGTGATTGTGCGCATCTTCGGCATTGAACGCCTCATCCAGGATATAAATGCCGGCAAGCCAGTCCTGCATTAAAGTGACCAAGCCTGGTTCGATAGTGCGGATGATGGAAAAAAGCGGTTTCCAGCGATGCGGTGTTTCTTCTACGGTGGTGAGTGCGCCGCTCTCACCCGGCTGACAAAGCACCAGCGCCACAGGCGGACGTTGCTTGGGTGTTAAATCAGGCAGCGTGCCCGGTTGCAAAATGGCATTCAGTCGTGCCCCAAGAACCGCTTCCAGAGCGGTTTCCCAGCCTGCTTCTATGCTGATTTTTTGCCAGATACGCGTGCTGTCATACAAGCCTGTGTTTTTGAGCCATCCATCCAGCTTGGACTCATGTCCCAGTGATTGCTGGATTTTGGAAATCGAGGAAATTTGTGCTTCCAGCTGCACCAGGCCACGCTCTTCCCGCAGTTGGGCTTCACGCAGCTGCTTGATTTGCACGGCTTGTTGCTGCTCTTGCTGGCGTAGTTCGCCGATATTTTTCTCGAGTGTGGCGATTTCTGCCTGGGCGCTCTCGTAGGTTGTCTGCTTTTGTGCAAACTCGGCGCTGTCCTGCAACTGCAGGCTGGCTTGTTCGTTCTCCAGCCGTTGCAGGCGCTGTACGAGTTCGCTGAGCGTCCGGTTTAAATGATCGAGGTTCGTGGTTTCGACGCGGATCCCTTGCTCTGTCGCATTAAGTGCTTTTTGCGCAGCAGTGAGGCTGTGTTGCGCCAAGGCGTATTCCTGCTCGGTCTTGGGCAACGAGAGCCTGGCCGCCTGCAAATCCTGCGCAGCTTGCTTTTCACTGCTACCGGCCTCTTGCTGCTGGGTGATTAATTGCTGCATGTTTTCTTGCAGTAGAATGCCTTGCGACTCGATTTTGTGTGACTGTGCAGCGAGTTGCTGCAATTGGGCGGTAAGCCTGTCACCACCTTCCTGCGTATGTTTCACCTGCTGCTCAAGATTGGATACCTCGGCATTGGCTTCGTAGTATCTGGTTTGTGCGGTTTGCACGCTTTCGGTCGCCGCGAAATGTTGCTGGCGCAGGCTTTCCAGCGCGCTTTCGGTTTTACGCAAGGCGGCCATTTGCGCTTCCAGCTCGTTGACCAGTTTTTCTACCTGGCGCTGACTTTTCTCCCAACGGTTACTTGCATCACGCTTTTTCAGCAGCCATAGCTGGCCTTGTGCGTGTTTCAGTGCGTCCTGCAGGCGATGATATTGCTCAGTGACCAGCGCCTGCGAGGCTAAGCGGGAAATCTGCTTTTCCATCTCGCGGCGTATGTCTTCAACCCGCGTCAGGTTTTCGCGTGTATCGCGCAGCCGCAGCTCCGTTTCGCGGCGGCGTTCCTTGTATTTGGATATGCCGGCAGCTTCTTCCAGAAAAATTCGCAATTCCTCAGGCTTGGCCTCAACTATCCTTGAAATCGTATTTTGTCCAATGATGGCGTAAGCGCGGCCGCCAAGGCCGGTGCCCAGGAACAGGTCCGCTACATCACGGCGCCGTACTGCGGTGTTGTTGATGGAGTAGCTGGAGCCTTTGTCGCGCACGAGTACGCGCTTGACGGAGATTTCGGCATATTGCGACCATTCGCCATTTGCGCCTCCCAGGCTGTTATCAAATATGAGCTCGACGCTGGCGCGCGAGACTGGCTTGCGGTTACCGGAGCCGTTAAAAATAACGTCTGCCATCGAATCGCCGCGCATTTCTCGTGCGCTGGATTCGCCCAGCACCCAGCGTATGGATTCCATGACATTGGATTTGCCGCAGCCGTTCGGCCCGACAACTCCGACACGCTGCCCATGTATGTGCAAAGTAGTCGGATCGACAAAGGATTTGAAACCGGCAAGCTTGAGATGGGTAAGGCGCAATTGTTTTGAGGGCTTATATATTCAAACGAGCTTGTATAATATGACTTTACAATAGTCAGATTTATACGGTAGCCCTCATGTCCAGTCAACTAGCTCATAGCAAACCCAGTAAGGTGCTCGAAACCTTCGACAATCCAACGCCCACGCGCGATTTTCATATTCATATGGAAATCCCTGAATTCACCTGCCTGTGCCCGAAAACCGGCCAGCCGGATTTCGCCGTGCTGTACCTGGACTACATCCCGGATCAGAAATGCGTGGAGCTAAAAAGCCTCAAGCTTTATATGTGGTCATTCCGCGATGAAGGCTGCTTCCATGAGGCGGTGACCAACCGCATCCTGGACGACCTGGTTGCTGCGCTCGAGCCCAAGTTCATGCGGCTTACCGCCAAATTTTATGTGCGCGGCGGCATATTCACCAATGTAGTAGCTGAACACCGCAAGGCTGGCTGGCAACCTGCCCCACGCGTAGACCTGACCCAGTTTGAGTCTTCATCCAATATCCGGGGCTGAGTGCTATCTCGGCCTTGATTTTGGCACCAGCGGAGCGCGTGCCAACCTGATAGCCGCAAACGGCAGCCTTGTGCATGAGGCTGCCTTGAAGTTTTCCCATAACGATTACGCAGAATGGCGTGAAGCCCTTTGGCAGCTGTTGGCTGAAATTCCCGCCAGCTACCGCGTCAACATCGCCAGCATTGCCATCTGCGCTACTTCATCAACTTCCCTGCTCTGCGATCAAGCAGGCGAGCCGCTGTTGCCAGCCCTGCTCTATAACGACAGCCGCGCAAGCGCTGAAGCAGCAGTTATTCAGCGTATGGCGCCTGGTGGTCATGTCTGCAATAGCGCAAGCTCCAGCCTCGCCAAGCTTTTATGGTTTCGTCAACAACCGGAATACGCATCGGCCCGCTATTTTTTACATCAGGCAGACTGGTTAGCGTTTTTGCTGCATGGCAGGCCCGGTATTAGCGATTATCACAACGCGCTTAAATTGGGTTACGACGTTGAATCCCTTTGCTACCCCCAATGGCTGGCAGAAATAACCGATGAAAGCGTTCTGCCGCATGTACTTGAGCCGGGTACTGCCATGGGCCTGATTCAGGCTGATGTGGCGAACAAATCAGGCTTAAGCCCCCAGTGTCAAATTCGCGCAGGCACAACTGACAGCGTTGCGGCTTTTATCGCCAGCGGCGCATGCCAGCCTGGCCAGGCTGTTACTTCCCTCGGGTCCACCATGGTGCTCAAGCTATTGAGCCAAAGCCGCGTGGATGCTGCAGATTACGGCATCTACAGTCATCGTTGCGGCGCTTTATGGCTTGCCGGAGGTGCGTCAAATTGTGGCGGTGCTGTATTGGACAAGCTATTTGGCCGTGAGCGCCTGGCCGAGTTAAGCCGTCAACTTGACCCCGATCACCTGACAGGCCTGGATTATTACCCCTTAACAGCCACCGGCGAACGTTTCCCTGTTAACGACATTCAACTCCAGCCCCGCCTGGAGCCTCGCCCCCTGAACGATCTCCTCTATTTGCAAGGTCTGCTTGAAAGCCTTGCCCGCATTGAGGCGCAAGGCTACACATTGCTGGAGAATCTCGGTGCCAGTCTTTTGCGGTCGGTATTAACGGCTGGCGGCGGCGCACAAAATCCCGCGTGGACAATTATTCGCAGCCATACCATGGCAATCCGGGTCGGCACAGCCGAGCATACCGAAGCGGCTTATGGTGCAGCTAAGCTTGCGAGAGATGGTGTGAAATTGTTCGATAGCTTTTAATGAGCGAAAGACGTTGACAACAGGCGCGCCCGTCTTTAATATGGCGCCTCTTTTCGGGGGTATAGCTCAGCTGGGAGAGCGCTTGCATGGCATGCAAGAGGTCAGCGGTTCGATCCCGCTTACCTCCACCACGAAAAGTCAGATTTTGTAGTAAAATGCTGTAACTTTCTTAGGTCCCCATCGTCTAGAGGCCTAGGACACCTCCCTTTCACGGAGGCGACCGGGGTTCGAATCCCCGTGGGGACGCCAAAATTAAAAGAGCCGCAGATATGCGGCTCTTTTTTTATTCCGCTACTACCTAACCGTAAATCGTTTTCATTCATCCTGCACTGTACACCCAGCCTGTTGCGAGCCAGATCGGATAAAACCCGATAGACCTAATGAGGCCCGGTGAGCGGCACAAGCCGCACCGGCAAGACTTCCCGGCACGCAACGATACCGTATGCACGCGACATGGCGTCGAGCACCTGCGGCGATAACGTCGCGCCGTCATAAATCGAAGCTACCTCTTCCGCCATTGCCACACTATCCCCTGGCGGCACTCATTTCCTGCCACCTATGAATACCGGCCATCGGCACTCTGGGTGCGGTAGAAAAATGGCGTCGCCAGATACAAGCCCAGTGCCAGCAGCACCACGCCACTGAAGCCGATTTCCATGGCCAGCAGCGTCGCCATGGAAGCGCTCATTACGGAAAAACAGGCGTTCACCCCGTAAGCCCACGGTAGCATCTCTATATCCTCCCCTGCCAGGCGGGCCATCCCCAGCGGGAATGGCATGCCCATGCAGAAAGCCAGCGGTGCTATCAGTATGATCCCCAGGGCAAGGCGCTGCAGCATGGGCCAGCCCATGGCCGCCTCCAGCATCAGTGGCTGGAGGGTGAGGTAACCCACCCCCAACGATACAATGCCGACGACCGGCCAGAGCGTCGGCGACCTGCGCCCCTTCACGGACAACCTGACTGAAAAGCGGCTGCCCATGCCGGCGAACAGCAGAAAGGTAGTCAGCACCGCTGCCGCGGCATACAGCGGATGCCCCAGCAATAACACAAACTTCTGCAGGAACGCCATTTCCAATAGCATAAACGCCATCCCGAGCAGGGAAAAATAGGCAAACACGCGCCGCCGTTGGCTCGCGGTGCGGGTGCCCATTGCCCGCCGCCGCGCTGCCCACAGTGGCAACAGAATGAGCAGCGTGCCGAACAGCATGGCCAGTAACCAGGTGGCTACCAGCACCGGGTAGCCCATCTCTACCAGCGACAGGCCGCCGCGCTCCTTGAGCTGCATAATCTCCGGCAGCGCCCGCCAGGTAAAAAAATGGTAAAGATAGGGGCGATCATCAGTAGGCGGCGCAATGTGGAATTTATAGCGCCGGTAGAAATCGGCGCGCTCGTGCGCTGTACCGCTCAAGGCGGCGAACGCCTCCTGAAAATACGGCCGATCCAGGCGATGATGCGGCATTGCGCCTGCCACCCTACCCCCGGCCCATTCCAGATCGAACGCCTGTGATTCGGCAAAGTCGTGCAGCGCCGCCACTTCGCGCGGCATGAATGGGGTTTGCTTTACTAGCAGTGTTGCGCTCTGCCAGCCGCGCAGCAACGCCAGATGACGCGCCGGTTGCGTCACCCCTTCCAGTACCAGCGCCTCGACCGCAGTGGCGGCGAGCTTGATCAGGTCACGTGGCGGCAACTGCACCCAGCGATTGAGAGCGAGCATACCGCCCGGCTTAAGCTGGCAGAAATAGATGCGGAATGCCTCTACTGTATGCAGATAGTCCGCCGCCAATCCATGCAATCCCGCCGATGCAGTGCCAAAGGTGTCGGCCAGCGGCAGCACCATCAAGTCGTAGCGCGCGCTGCTAGTGGCTACAAAGCTGCGTGCTTCGGCCACGTGTAGCCGCACCTGCGGCAGCTGGTAAAGCTGGCCGGCAAAGCTGGCATTATCCTGCGCCACCAGCGCGGCCACATTCGCATCCAGTTCCACCGCGTCCACCACCGCTGCCTCGTAGTACAGCGCCTGCAACACGTCCATGCCGGTACCAGCGCCCAACACCAGCACACTTGGGCGTTGCAGAAGCTGATAGGGCATGGCTGAGGGCATCTGGCCGAGGAATGTCAGCGGTTCCCATGCTCCATCGAACCGGGTGATGGCGGCCGGTCCTTCGCCATCCACGAACACACCCAGTTGTGGCGGCGGTTCGCGGGTAGCCGTCAGGCTCAATCCGGGTGCATAGCGCAGTGGCACGCGCGGGTTTTCTACTACTGTCACCTGCCCCAGCGGGCTGTACTTCTCCGTCTTCACCTTTGCGCCGGTTACCAGCAATGTCTGGGACAGGCTCTTGTATTGAGACGGGTGCAACGCCAGCAGCGTATCCGGAATTACCCACGGCAATGCCATTGCTGCAAGTAGCAGCACATAGCCGACCTGATGTCGCGGTGGCGGCCATGCCAAACCGGCGGCGGCTAGCGCAAAACCTGCGATTACCAGTAACACCCTCTGCGGTGGCAAAATGAATAGCAGGCCGAGTGCCAGCAGGCTGCCCGCCGCCGCTCCCCATAAATCTGCCCCATAGATACGGTGAGCCTGGCTGCCGAAATGGCTGAAAGCCAGGCACAGACAGAATGCGGCGAAAAAGAACGGTACGAACAGCACCAGATATTGCAGCGTCAACCACAGCCACTGGCGTGCATCCCACAGGATTTCCAGGGCATTGAACGGCACCTGCTGGGCAACAAGGAAAGCGGCTGGAGCCGTCAGGCCAAACAGGAGCGCCGAGACGGCGAAAATCTGAGAAAAATGCGCATGCAGCCTGGCGCCTAGCACCACCCGCGCCGTCCCTGCCGCGCCGTAACCGAGCATGGCAAGGCTCACCGCGAGGTAGGCAAAGTGATGCCACTGCACGATGGAAAACAGCCGCATCAGCAGGATTTCCAGCCCCAGTGCGGCACAGGAAATAAGCGCGATGGACAGGAGCGGCAGGGTTGGCATAGCGGCGCTCCCGGACAGCAGCTAGTGCTCGCCGGTCAGTGGCACGAACCTCACCGGCACAATTTCGCGGCTGCTGATACGGCCATCTGCCGCCTTTTCCACCAGCACCAATTGCTGGATGAGAAAACTGGCGCCAAGCGGGATTACCATGCGCCCGCCGGGTTTGAGCTGCCTGACCAGCGGCGGCGGCACATGGCTGGCGGCGGCGGTGACGATAATGGCGTCGAATGGGGCATGCGCCTCCCAGCCATAATAGCCGTCACCATGCCGCACTTCGACACCGCGCGGATACAGTGCCGCTAGCGTTTGACTGGCGCGCGTCGCCAGCGGCCCGACAATTTCCATGCTGTAAACCTGCATGCCCATCTCGGCCAGCAGTGCCGCCTGATAGCCGGAACCGGTGCCAAGCTCCAGCACCCGGTCGCCCGGCTTCACTTCCAGCAGATCGGTCATGAGTGCTACCAGGAATGGCTGCGAGATGGTCTGCCCATAGCCTATGGGCAGCGGGCGATTGTGGTAAGCGTAGTGCTGCTGATCTATCGGCACGAAGCGGTGGCGCGGCGTGCGCGCCATGGCTGCAAGCACGGCGGGGTTGATCTCCGGCCGACCGGTTTCCGCCGCCGATGCCCGCGTCAATTGCGCAATATCGCGCACCAGTTTTATGCGCTCGACAGCGAATTCCTGCTCTCCGGCCATGAGACCAGCGCTAACCAGTAGCAGGAGGCAGGCAGCCAGCCATCGTGCCCACATGTCCCTACTCCGGCTCTGCCAGACACGCCGCCTCGACCTGGCGTGGCGTGGACTCATAAGCTAACGCCTGGTCCGCCTGTAAGGTAATGAAACGGGTACGAACGCCATTGGCAATGACGACGATAGTACTCATCTGGCTTATCCTTAGGATAAAAACTGCAACCATGACTACAGGAAATGCACTGAGCAACGCACCGACCCGAAAGCCGGAAAACCTTACCATCAGTTTTTGATGGTAGGCTTTTCCCACAATAATTCAAGGATAGACGCGGAATGCCATGTTAAAGTACACATTCCAAGAGGTTGATTCAAAACAGCTTCTGCGCAACGCATGGAGGAGATACCGTCTATGATGTCCGCTCAGCGCGCACCCTTGGTGGCGGGTAGTTCACCGGACTTACCGCGTCAGCGACAACTGATAGCGGCCCTGCGCTTCGCCGAGCGCTATCCTCATGCCGTGCGCGGGGTCAGGCTGGAAGAGACGCATATCTCCTGGGTTCTGTTGGCTGGTCGCTATGCTTATAAGATCAAGAAAGCCCTTGATCTGAGCTTCCTCGATTTTTCCACGCTGGAAGCGCGCCGCTTCTATTGCAGCGAGGAGTTGCGACTTAATCGCCGCCTCGCCCCCAGCCTCTATCTCGATGTCGTCGCCATTGGTGGCAGCCCGGAACAGCCGGTGCCGGGTGGTGAGCCCGCGATCGAATACGCCGTGCGCATGCGGCGATTTGCCCAGTCCCGCCTGATGGATCGCATGCTGACGCGCGGTCGTGTTAAAGCTAAGCATATTGATCAACTGGCCGCCACTATCGCGCAATTCCACACAGGCCTCTCGCCCGCGCCACCGGATGCGCCCTATTGCGCTCCGGATGCAGTGCAGGCGCCGGTGCGGCAAAACTTCGCGCAATTGCTGACGCTACTCAGCGCGGCAGACGATCTGGCCATGCTGGAATCGGTGCGCCAGGCCTGTGCGCGTGAATTTGATGCCCATGCGCCCCTATTCCAGCAGCGCGCGATGGCAGGCTGCGTGCGCGAATGCCACGGCGACCTGCACCTCGGCAACATTGTGCTGCTGGATGATATGCCGGTACCTTTCGATGGTATTGAGTTTAATGCTGCGCTACGCTGGATTGACGTGATCAGCGAAGTTGCTTTTCTGGTCATGGATCTGTTGCAACGCGGCCAGCCGCAACTGGCCTGGCGCTTCCTCAACGCCTATCTGGAAACTACCGGCGATTATGCCGGCGTTGGCGTGCTGCGTTTCTACCTCGCCTACCGCGCCGTGGTACGTGCCAAGGTCACTGCTATTCGTGCCAACCAGCCGGACGTGACGCGAAAAGAGGTGAAGCAGGCGCGAATAGCCTGCTACAGTTACCTCGCCCTGGCGCATGACTGCCTGCTTCGGCGCCGGCCAGTCTTGATCATCACGCATGGCCTGCCCGGCTGCGGCAAGACCACTTTTGCACAGATCGCGTTGGAGCGCCTGGGCGCCATCCGTATTCGCTCAGACGTCGAGCGCAAGCGTCTGTTCAATCTGGCGCCGCTGGCGGATAGCCATACGCAAACCGGCGTGGAGATATATAGCGCTGAGGCGACATGCCGTACCTACGCGCGCTTGCACGAACTGGCGCGCAAGCTAATTGCCGCGGGGTTCCCCGTTATCGTCGATGCCGCTTTCCTGCGCCATGCCGAGCGCGCACATTTTCGCGCACTGGCACAGGAAATGGCTGTGCCCTTCGTTATTGCCAGCCTGCGGGTGGACACGGCACTCCTGGTTGAACGGCTGACGCAGCGACGCAGTCGCGCCAACGATGCTTCCGAAGCCGATTATTCCGTATTGCAGACACTGCAGGCTGCCCAGGAGCCGTTGCGGGAGGATGAACTGGCCAGCACCGTGCATTTCGTCAACGACGGTGATGCTGATAGCCTGAGATCAGGCATTGAGGCGAACTTGTTGCCCGAAGATCGGTACATCGACTTTTGCTGATACCCAATGCACCATCGCATCGCAGCCAACCTGGATACCTCGGGTTGACACACTACAAAAGCTTGTCAATACTGGCTTCATCATTGAGCGTTTTCTCGTGACCAGGGGCAATTGCCACAAAATGTACGATTGGGGCAAACGGCACACATGTCGAATTCCATCACAACCCGGCTGACGGTAGCGTCGTAAAGATGAGGCAATCAGCCAAGTGGACTTGAAATTGCTCCGCAGGCGTGAGGTGCCGCGCAAAGCGAATTTCAGAAAAAATTGCACGAAACCTGACTCGATTTCCCCAGCCGGGTTAGAGTTTAACTTGCATACTCAAAGAGGAGAAAAGTCGTGAAACCTTCAATTCTCTTAGGTGCTGCGCTAGCTAGCATACTTCTAAGCGGCACCGCATTGGCTGAAAGCGATTGTATTGACCCTGTGGCAGACTGGAAGCCGCGTGAAGCGTTGCGAGAACAACTCGAGCAGCGGGGCTGGACGGTCCAGCGCATCAAAGTTGACGATGGGTGTTATGAGGTCAGAGGCATTGACGGTCACGGAAATAAGTTCAAAGCTAAATATTCACCTGCATCATTGCACATTCGCAAACTTGAAATTGATTTTCGTCAGGGTGGCGAGGCGTCCGACTATCTTGATCAAGGTCAGAAAGCAAAATGATGCCTCAACGTTGGCGAAGACTGGGCTATCAGCTCGCATTCAGGTTGGACCTGAAGCAATCTGAACTGCTCACTACTTCGTCTTCAGGCTGCCGTTAGTGCGCAGCGATCACAATTAATCCGGAGATCCATCATGAAAAAAATTACTGCTTCACTTTGTCTAGCTGGTGTTATTTCGCTACCAAGTTTGGTTTACGCACGCCCGGTAACCTTGACCACTCAACTGCAAAATTATGGTGGCAACGCAGCCTTTCTGGCATTTTATGTGACCGACGCCAATGGCCAGTATAAGAAGACGCTCTGGGTCGCAGGCAAGAAGGCTAAATACTACAAGAACCTGCGTGACTGGGCACGAGGGAGTGGCTTGAAATCTGCCGAGTTTGACGGCGTGAGCGGAGCGAGTGTTGGTAGTGGGAGCACGCTGAAAGTAACCGTTGAACTCGCCGATGCACTGATAGATGCGGGCTACGAGATACGCGTGGACAGCGCGGTCGAAGACAAACGTGATAGCCCGATCGATGTGCGGGTACCACTGACTACAGCAGGCGCTGGAAAGCCATCGCCTGGGCGTAGTTATATCAAATCGTTTACCTATAGAATGTAATCGTCCCACCCACAGGGGAAACACCCTACCATGTTGCGTCAGCTTCATTCACTCTCTGGCCTGATCGCGGCCTTGTTGTTGATGGTACTGGCAATCAGCGGCGCAATCCTGTCGGTCGACCCGACGCTGGATAGACTGGATGCAACTGTACCTGCAGACGGCCAGATAAGCGTTGCCACACTGGCTGGCCGGATAGCGCAGCATTACCCTGGGGTTGAACAGATCGAGCGCACACCTTCAGGTTCGATCCTCGTCTATTACAGCCGGAACAGCCAGGTTGGAGTTGATCGTATTGATCCGCTGACCGGGCAAGGCATTGTCTCTTATGCGCCGTCGACATTCTCACGCTGGGTAAAAAACCTCCATCGGTCTTTACTTCTGGATACCCCGGGGCGTGCGGTAGCGGGCATTACGGCCCTGATCATGCTGGTGCTGTCCATCTCGGGCGCGGTGTTACTGGTGAAACGTCTGGGCGGCTGGCGAAATATTACCCATTCGTTGCGAGGTACCCTGAGCCAGCGATGGCACGCGCAAGTGGGACGGATTGTGGTGTTCGGACTGCTGCTGTCTGCAATTACTGGCATTTATATGTCGGCGGCAACCTTCAGTTTTATATCTGACGGCATGCAGAACGAACCGGACTTCCCGCCACCGGTGGCCGCGGGACCAGCGGCACCAATAACGGCATTACCGGCCTTGCTGGCTACCGATCTAAATGACTTCCGCGAACTGGTCTACCCCAATCCGAATGACCCTTCAGACTTTTATTCGCTGGCGACCGCCCAAGGCGATGGTTATGTCGACCAAGTGAACGGTACACTTTTATCCTACCTGCCCCATGATGGTGCCCGCCGCACCTATGAGCTTATCTATCAATTGCATACGGGCGAAGGCCTCTGGTGGCTAGGTTTGTTCTTGGGACTAGGTGCGCTCAGCGTGCCGTTGATGGCCACTACAGGTGCTTTGACATGGTGGCAGCGACGACGGTCGATGCCTAGAATTGTCGAAAATTGCGGGGCACAATCGGCCGATACCATTATTCTGGTTGGCAGCGAAAACAATAGCACCTGGGGTTTTGCAAACACCCTGCATAACGCGCTGAGGCAGGTTGGCCTGCGTGTGCATATGGCACCGATGAACCAACTGGCAACAGAGTATCGTCAGGCACAACGTCTATTTATTCTTACGGCGACCTATGGTGACGGCGACCCACCGAGTTCAGCAAATCAGTTTCTCACGCGATTAGCCAAGGTTAAGGTTAAGGTTAAGGTTAA